>CAJTZL010000002.1 GCA_910583695.1 uncultured Oscillibacter sp. | reverse complement strand
TAGAGCTTTTGGTACGCCCGACTGGATTCGAACCAGCGGCCTTCAGAGTCGGAGTTTTCTGACACACAAATGGAAAACCTTGTATTTGCAGTGCTTTCAGCGATTCTGCACAAATTGCAACAGATTGAAGCGGGTTGCTGAAACCATTGCGGCGCAGTGGCTCTGGTGGTTTTTGCCAATCCCCTAAAACAGTAGTCAAATAGTAGTCAGCACCGCAAATGCACTTTCAGGCCGCCCGATTCAGCTGACTCACCCGGTCAATAAATTCCTTCAGATCCTTAATATAAGAATAGGGAGCATACTCCGAATAGATCTCCGGAGAATCCAGAATCACAATTTGAACTCCCTCCGCCCGCAGGGCCTCTAGTGTCCCCGGCAGGCATCGGGCCTCGTTTGGCGTCTTACAGAGGTAGGCGAGACACCCTGGCCGGTCAAAGACCTTGGCCACAATATAGATTTTCTTATCTCCCATTTATTCCACCTTCCATGTTCTTAGCCGGTCTAAAAAATCCTGTTCTGTTTGAATCAGGCTGCCGGAGTATTCCCGGTACAGCGCTTGCCCCACTTCCGGAGCCTGGTACTTGTAAACGTGTCGATGGCTCCAGAGATTGAAAAGGAAGTCCTTCCCACACCAGAGCTGAACCTCAATCGGATAGGCCAGATTGTCCCGCTGGTAATAGAGATGAATTGCGCGGTAACCGTCGTCAATTTTCTTGCCCCGGCGCAAATCAACCACACGAAAGCAGTCTGGAAACACATCAGGATATTCCTCAAACCGCAGCCGGAATCCCAGAACATCATTAAAGCACTGCTTAAATCCGCCCCCGGTGCGAAGGGTTTTCTCGTATTTTCGGAGGATGGAGTCCTCGCTTTTGAAGCGGGAACCGATCAGATTTTCCTGAACCAAAACGTCAATGTAGCTGGAGCGGTATTTCGCGATATCATCCAAAATTGTTTCCAGAGGTGTTGCCCGCAGTGAAATTTGCTTCAGACTTTGCCCTAAAGTTGAGCGGAAGGAAAGCATATCCAGCGTTTCTCTGGGAATCAATTGATCCATATCCATCAGCCTCCTGCTGCGTTAAACTATACCATACAGCAATCGCATAGTCAAACAGACATTTCCAGATGTAGCTGCTCGTCCTCTTTTTTCCACAGATCCAGTAGTTCTCCGGCGGTATTCGGGCTTTCAAACCTGAGCGCGTTTGCGTCCTTCATACTATACGAAAGATACTCAATATTTCTGTACCAGACGACACTTTGATCAATTACCGCGTAACGGTATAAAAGATCCTTCTGCGTCTTTACATCAATCCCGCTCTCTTTTAATCGTGCGATCAGCTCTCCAGTGGCGTCTCTCTGTTCCGGCCGATCACTTTCCGGTGCCTGTGTACAAACCGTGACCGAGGCGCCAAGTGTAATCTTCTTCTCCAAAACCGGCAGAATCGCGTTTAAGCGGGACTTGTTCAGGAAGGGGCACACCAGCAGGACATCTTTTGCGGCGTCGCGCAGGTCGGCTATAAGCGGAACAAGGTAGTTCTGCCCATCATAGATTTGGCTTGCGACGTCATCCTGCTCCGACAGCTTTACTGAGTATCCCAGCTCAGGATATCCCCTCAGCCGCTTGTGATACATCCTCTCCAGCGCGGGGATATGAACGCCCACATAATCATAGATGCGCACTTCCTGTTTCCCCTCATAGTTTCAGTGCAGCCGCCCGGCGTATTGGGCCAGCGTCCCTTTCCATGAAATGGGCATCGTCAGCAGGATGGTATCCAACCGCGGCTCATCAAACCCCTCCCCAATATATTTCCCCGTAGCAACTACCGCGAGGGATTCGCCAGTAGGGACCGCTCGAAGGGCGGTCAGTTTTTCACGCTTCTCCTTTTGCTTTCCGCTTCCCAGGAGAAGAAAAATATGCTCCGCTTTGCCATGCAGTTCCTCGGCTAACCGCATGGCGTGCTCTTTCTGCTCTGTGAGAAGAAGCGGCGTCCGGCCTTCCGCAATCAGCCTGACGGCGTCGGAGATGATTTGGTTTGTTCTGGCTTCATTCCCGATGATGCCGGCATAGATATCCTGAATCTTCCTGGCCGCGGGCAGCCTTGCCCTGGTAAAGCGCGGGATCACGTAGTGGGAAAACGCCCGCTTCTCCGCCTGGCTTTTCGCGTCCACCAGATACCGTACGGAGCCACACTGCATGAAAATAATGGGTTGGTGCCCATCCTGCCGCACGGGCGTGGCCGACAGGCCGTAAACATACCGCGCCTTTACTTCCCGCAAAATCTTCTCGAATGTAAATGCCGCCACATGGTGGCACTCGTCGCACAGAACCATGCCGTATTCTGCCACAAATGGCTTTACGTCTTTTTCGTCTCCCTCAAATAAAGATTGCATAATGGCAATGTCAATGATCCCGCTTCGTGTATGTTTCCCCGCACCAATTTGCCCGATGTGCTCCGAACGCTTCTTTCTTCCCCGCCGCTTGGGCTGTTCCGGCAGCGGTTCCCGGATGTCCAGAAACTGCTCAAGAGAGGCTTTCCATTGCTCCAGTAGCGCGCTGGAATGAACCAGGATCAAGGTGTTGATCCTGCGTTTTCCAATCAGATAAGCGCCCACCACGGTTTTACCAAAGGCGGTGGTGGCGGATAGAACGCCAATATCGTGTTCTAAAAGCGCGTCAGCCGCGGGGACTTGTTCCGGCCTGAGCGTCCCATTGAAAGAAACATCGATTGTGCGCCCGGCCTGACGCTGATCTTCCAGAGAATCAGGAATGCCGTATGCTTTCAATAAATCGGTCAGCGCGTCCATGCAGCCGCGGGGGATTCCAAGGAAATCCGAATCCTCATAGCTGCAATCAAACACGAGGGGCGTATTGTAAACAGGAAACCGCATGGCCTGCTTCTTATAAAATTCCGGGTTTTTGAACGCTGCCAGCCGTTTGACGGCGTTCAGCGCTCGCTGAGAGAACCCGGTTTTGTCCACATATAGAAGATTTGAGATCATCAATCTGGCCTGTGCAGGGAAGTCTTCGCGCACCAATTCCTTCGTCCGTCGCTTTGACGGCCAGGGCTTTTGTTCTGTCGATTCCAGCATGACTCCCATGTCTCCGTCGGCGCATAACTGTGTCAGATACTTCGTCAATTCCTCCGGAGTGATTTTATGCAGCGTAGAGAGAAACGCCCATTGATCCGTGTAGGGAACAAACTGTTCATCCACAAAAAGCGTGTTGCCCTCCCGCTGCGCCCGGCCTTGGAACGGGAGGGCGATCAGATTCCCAAAGCCGCCCTTTGGTACGGTATCTTGAGACGGAAACAGCCGGTCGTAAGATTGAAAGCGCAGTTCATGGCGGCGAGCCATTGCCTGCGTCAGCAGCCCGCTGCCAAACTTGCGGGCGTCGGCAGCGGCAACCGGCTCTGAAAAGAAAAACCAGACATGCGCGCCGTTCCCTGAACGGGAACGCTCCACGGCCGGCATCACGCCGCAGGAGATGCAGGTTTCACGAAAGGCTGAAACATCTTCCCGCCAGGTATCCTCGTCAAAGTCCACCGCTAACAGCCAAGTGCGGTCGTCCTCCAGCATGGGATAAATACCCACGACATCCCGGCAAAATTCATCTTTTCCCATCAAATGCGCTCTGACGGTCTGGGCAGATAACGGCTTGAATGCCCGATTTGGGCACTCAGGGCACCGGTTCGTCTTTTTATCGCAGATTCCCGGCAGCCACTCATTCCGGCAGGCGGGGACATAACCGCTCTTACCGGTTTTCAGATTATAGTAACGCTTTGCATACAGATCGTTCCGCCCCCGGAACAAGGAGAGAAAGAAGTTGATCTTTTCCCGCGAGGTGCTTCCAGCGTGAACAGGAGCGGATGTTTCCGGTTGGGGCGCACGACGGAGCCAAAGAGCCTTTGGACAGACAAATTTATTTCCATCACTATCTTCGCACAGAACAAAGTGCCCTTGCCCAGTCAGCGATGGAACTATTGCCAGCAGATGATAGTCACGGTTTTCAATGACCGCATTTTGGTTCATCGATTCTCACCCCTGCGTACAAATCTGTTGTCATGATACCATATTATGAGAATGTTGCATAGCAGAAATCTGTTTTAAGCGCTGCCCTAAAGAGGAACGGTAGGATAGCAGGTCGAGGGTTTCTTTTGAAATGAAGAAAAGTACAGGCGCAGTCCAGGTGGGAAATTTTCCGCCAAAATGTGTGCGGCGGCTATTGGCACAGCTTCTAAGATTTATTGGGAATGAGGCAAGTCGTTGTGATGCCACCGGTCTCTCAAATTCAGGCAAAACACTCTTGTGCCGTGTTCTTGATTGAGATATAATAAGTCGCATGATTTCCAGGGCAAATGTTCATTGACGGAAAGGTTTGTGTACAGATGGAACGAAAATATGAGGTATTAAACCAATACTTTGGATACACGTCCTTTCGAAGCGGTCAGGAGGCGTTGATCGACGCGCAGCTGGCCGGCCAGGATGTCTTCGGCGTAATGCCTACCGGAGGCGGAAAGAGTCTTTGTTATCAAATTCCGGCGATTATAATGGAGGGCGTTACCTTTGTCGTTTCTCCGCTGATTTCGTTAATGAAAGATCAGGTCATGGCACTCAAAAATGCTGGTGTACCGGCTGCGTATATCAATAGCTCCTTATCTCCCAGGCAGATTCAGATGGTCTACCAGAGACTCGCGGCTGGCGAGTATAAGATAGTTTACATTGCTCCGGAACGGTTGCTGACAGAGGGGTTCCTGATGTCTGTTCGGGCAGTCAAAATATCCATGATTGCTGTTGACGAGGCCCACTGCATTTCCCAGTGGGGTCAGGATTTTCGGCCCAGTTATCTGCGGATTACAGAGTTTCTCCGTCGGCTGGACGAACGGCCGGTGGTTTCTGCGTTTACCGCCACCGCCACCTTGGAGGTACGGCAGGACGTGGAACAAATCCTGGGACTGCGAGACCCGCTGCGTATCACTACCGGATTTGACCGTCCCAATCTGTACTTTGAAGTGCGTAACTCCAAAAACAAGCCCGCCGCGCTGCTGAAGTTTGTCGCGGCTAGGCAGGGGAAAAGCGGCATTGTGTACTGCTCTACCCGCAAGGAGGTGGAGGCGGTGTGCCAAATGCTGCAAGATGCGGACATTGCGGCAATCCGGTATCATGCGGGACTGTCGGAAGAGGAACGGCGCGCCAACCAGGAGGATTTCATCTATGACCGCTGCGGCGTGATGGTGGCGACAAACGCTTTTGGGATGGGAATTGACAAATCCAACGTGTCCTATGTGGTCCATTATAATATGCCACAGAGCATAGAGGCTTATTACCAAGAGGCCGGGCGCGCAGGCAGAGACGGAACGCCCGCCGACTGTATCCTGCTATACTCCGCCAAGGATATCCTGACAGCAAAATACTTGATACAGATTCACCAGGAAAACGAGTTGCTTTCTGAGGCGGAGCGGCGGCTTGTGACAGAGCGGGAGCTTGGGCGGCTGGATAAAATGATTGGCTACTGCAAAACCTCTGCGTGTTTACGGGGGCATATTCTTAGCTATTTTGGACAGGCGCACCCGGAAACCTGCGGGAACTGCGGAAATTGTGAAGGGCCATTTCAAGAGGTGGATATTACAACACAGGCCCGAATGATCTTGTCTTGTGTCCGGCGTATTTGTGATTACCTTGGCTATTCACTGGGCGCAGCTGGCGTGACGCGCGTACTCCTCGGAAACGCGGACAAACGCATCCGCTCTCTGGGACTTGATACACTTCCGACCTACGGGCTGATGCGGGGTGTTCCCCGGGAAGAAATCCGGAAAATTCTGGAGTGTTTGGAGGGACAGGGATATTTACGGACAAACTCCGTACATGGAGGAATCCAGCTGGCGGAACGGGCCGGCGAGGTGCTGTTTCGGGGAGAAGAAGTAAAGATGCGTGTACGCGGGCAGGCGGATGCCGCAGAGAACAAGAGAGCAGGTCGCCAGGAGAAAGAGGAGAGCCTCAGGACGGATGAGGGCCTGTTTGCGGCGATGAAGGTCCTCCGCTCCCAAATCGCGAAAGAGGAGGGCGTTCCGGCGTATATCGTCTTTTCTAATGCCGTGCTTCGAGATATGGCCGCAAGGGCGCCGGACACCATGGAAGCATTTTTGGAAGTATCCGGCGTGGGCAAATACAAGGCAGAACGATATAGCGAGATGTTCCTGAAAGAGATCAAAAGAGTGCGGGAGGATGGAAACGATGGAGAATCTGGACTGGGTTAAAATCGCGTACAAGAAGTTTAAGGCCAATTTATATTTTGATAAAACTCAGCTGCCTTTGCGTGACCGGGTGGTATTGTTCGAACAGGAGAATATTGAGGAAAAGCTTGGGGAACTCTGCCGCGCATTGATGAGCGGAGCGGATTGGGAACTGTATGAGGAGACAGTCCTGAGCCAAGTGGGTGTGCTGCTCTATCCCAAAAAGCTGAAGTCCCAGCCGGATGACACGGTTATTTTCAATGCGGATAATATCCCAATTGAACTGGAACAGCCCCAGTATTTCATTGATCTTCCGATAGAAGGGCATATTTTGGGGACCCTATGGATTTTATTCATCGGCGCGGCGCTGGACAAAAATCGGGGTGAGGACGGCCCTAATGGCATGTATGAGCATTCCTACGGCAACCGCCTGAGGAAGACATTGTTTAATAGGGACAGCGGTGACATCACTGGCTCGCCGGCATTGTTTAAACCCTATTTTACCCAGTATGAGAGCTGGCGGGATTACGGCCTGGAAAAGGCAAAAGAGCGATTAGACGATTTGCAGGACGCCATGATTCTGATGCTGGACTTTAAGAGCTTTTATTACAGTGTCCATCTGGAAGAAGATCATTTTCGCATGTTCCTTGACTGCGTTGAGGATGGACAGCCTTGGTATGCCAGGCTCAATAACTTCGTTTTTAAAGCGATCTGCCGGTATTCCCTCGCTCTTCGAGAGACGATCGGGGAGTCTTCGCCGCTGAGTGTTGGCCAGCGGAATGTACTCCCCATCGGCTTCCTGCCATCTAATATTCTTGCGAACTGGGCCCTGACTGCCTTTGATGATGCGGTCATCGAACGGTGGAATCCAGTCTATTATGGGCGATATGTCGATGACATTATCATTGTCGATAAGGTGGAGAAAAACGATCCGCTTTACAAGAAGGCCCATCAAAAAGCGCTGACTGAGTGCTTGAGCGCTGATGATGTAATGCGGAAAAAGTTAGTTGAAAAAGGTATCTTCACAGCCGACGAGCCTTCGTCGACGGTTTACCGGATTTGTTCAGACATATTGCGGTGCAGTGAAAGCGTCATAGAGGTGCAGAGCAAAAAAGTAAAACTATTCTACTTTCAGTCTGGATCGACAAGGGCGCTGTTGGAGTGCTTTAAGACAAAAATTGCACGGAATGCCAGTGAGTTTAGACTGCTGCCCGACATGGACTCCATTCTAAAATACCATAATTACAGCGAAATTTTTGACCTACGCAGTGAAGAGAGCATCAATAAGTTCCGCGGGATTACCGGGATTGAACTGGATAAATTCGCCCTGTCAAAGTTCCTTGGAAAATACCGGAAAGTCAGCGGAATGATTGAGAGCAAAGAGGAAAATCAGTTTGAAAAGGATTTGATGCTCATCCTGGATAAGAGGACGCTGATATCAAATTACAGTGTATGGGAGAGGCTGTTTGAGATCCTGATTTTGAATGACCGCTATGACCTGTACACGAAATTAGCCGTGCGGATTATAGAAGCGTTGAAGGAGTATCAGGTGCCAGTGGGCATGTGCCGCGCCGGGGTCAAAACCCATGATGCGCTGCTGCGAGTATTTCTCTCTGCGCTGCAGCGCACAGCAGCAGTCGTATGGGATAAGGAACTCGACCGAAAGCTGGAAATGCTCTGCGAGGCGGCTGATATTCTGCGCGCGGATAAGCGGTTCAGCCCCGCAATTCTGGCGGGATTTGACGCGGCAGCCATAAAAAGCGCTAAGCGGGCGTATTGCAATACCAGGATGGTGAATAAATATCTTCTCCCGCTTCCCATCGATTGTGTGCTGAAAAATCTGGAAAATGACAGTGAAATTCATCTGGGGCGCTTGGACGAGATGCTGAAAATGTTGGACATGTCTTGGGTATATGACCGTGCAGGCTATGCGTATTACCCGTATATGGTCACGCCCCAGGAGCTGTCGTTTGTCCTGATCTGTAAGATGCTGATGGAAAATGAGGAGGATTTTGATCCTCTTGTGCACCAGGAACTAATTGACCGGTGTTTTGCTGACAAAAATTATCCCTGGTCCGATTGGCAAGGACAGAGCATAACTCACATGGAGCGGGTCAAATGCGGAACCATAGACGAGACAGACAGTCGGAAACTGTTTTATACAAAGGTTGCCTGTGACGACCGCGCGACAAAGGATGAATTGCGGGTCGCCGTGGGCAGCGCGAGATTGTCAGAATCTAACTTTCAACGCGCTTTGGATGGGCGCCCCAACCGCAAATACGAACGTTACGAGGAGTTTGCGCGGATTTTTGATGAGGCTATTCGGGAAAAAGCGGACATGCTTGTACTGCCGGAAAACTTTTTGCCCTTTGAGTGGATTCCAGTGGTGACGCGGCTGTGTGCGAATAATCACTTGACTCTGGTCACGGGAATCGAGCATTTTGCAGTTCGGGACCAAACGGCAAAGAGCCGGGGACTTGTCTACAACCTGACGGTCACGATCCTGCCGTATCAGTGCGGTCAGTATTCTTTTGCCAGCGTATCCTATCACAACAAAGTGGCCTATTCTCCCAGGGAAAAAGAGCATATTGCCGGAAGAAGGTATACCTTCAAAGAGGGTAATACATACCAATTGTTTGGCTGGCACAATATCTGGTTTCCGGTATACTGCTGCTTTGAATTATCCTCTATCCATGACAGAGGGCTTTTTCAGAAATACGCCGACATGGTTGTGGCGGTGGAATGGAACAAGGACATCCCGTATTACAGCAACATCATTGAATCGCTGTCCCGGGATCTGCATTGCTACTGCATCCAGGCCAATTCCTCCGACTATGGCGACAGCCGCATTGTAGCCCCCAGAGATTCTGTTTCCAAGGATATTATCCGAACCAAAGGCGGCCTCAATGCATATGCACTGATTGAAGTCATTGACATCAAAGCGCTTCGGGATTTCCAAATGCTTGAGTATCCTCTTCAAAAGCGGGACCGGAGATTTAAGCCCTCTCCGCCCGGTATGGACCCCGACGGTATTATCCAGAAGAAACGGCAGAACCAGCTGTTCAAGTGACGGATGGACAATCGTGACCGTAGGCATCCGCTGTGTGGAAGATTCCTCAAGCATCTATGTTATCTCGCTCAATAAAGGTTCCCAATTGTCTATTCACAAATTCCGCCGATTTGAGCAAAATCGGCGGAATTTTTGTTTGAGCTCTTTAATGCTTGCAGATACTGGCGAGACTATGCATGAATTGGTGCAACGCTATTGTGGGACAAGAGTTTGCAGCCGATAGCTTGGTCGGATTTGGGCTACTAGTCGGAGTTTTCTGACATACAAAGTAAAGCCCCTGTATTCGCAGTGCTTTCAGCAATCCTGCACAAATTTCAGAACAAATCGACAAACTAGCGGAGTCCTTGCGGTGCAAGGACTCCGCTGGTTTTTGCCTATTTCTCAAAACAGTAGTCAAATAGTAGTCAGCGAAAGTCGGTCTCCACATCTCAGAATACCCAAGCAATTCGCTGGCCCGTTCAAAGCTCTCGTTAAGGACGGCATTCAGCTTGGGAATATCCTCTGTCGCAATAACCCACAAGATTTGTATATGGACGTTGGCATATCCATGTATAATGCGGTTTCGCATACCGTAAAGCAGCTGCCAAGGAGTGGAGGGAATCTGCACTTTTGCGCCATTGCTGAGAACCGTTTTTGCCATCTCACCAATCTGCATCGAAAGGATATCGGTATCGCTGTGTTCAGTGGTGCCCCCCTTTGCGTGCGAGCTGAACAGGACGGCGCATCGGACTCCATAGCAGGCAAAAACAGGGGTAAGGAGCGATCGAATCTCAGGCAGAGTATAAATTTTATTCATACAGGCCTCCTTCCAAGGCAGACGTTGATTTCTAATAAACGCTACTTTTAATCTCGGTATACCATATTGAAGTTTGAAATACAACCAGCTCAAAACCTTAAAAATATATAGAGCTGGATTGGTTTTACAGAACAATCTTGACAATTAACGTTCCCTGCGCTTTAATAAAGCAAAGCGCAGGGCTTTTTGTCGAAAAAACGTGTTCGCTCATGCATAAGCATTCGCTCATGCAGTACTAGCTAGATATATCGCACAAAAAGAAGGGCTGTAAATTATAAAATCATCACAATTCAGCCAACGTTTTTCCTCGTGGATGAAAAAAGACGCGAAAACGTATTTCCAAACTCCGAAAAAAAGCCGTATTAAAACGACGATGTTTTTCCTCTAAGATGAACCCATCAAAAGCGCCGGGCAAGGCGCGGAAAACAGGAGGAAACGCATCATGGAAAAAGGCTGGCTGAATCTGGAGGACCGTGTGGTCATCGTCACCGGCGGCGCGTCAGGCATCGGCAAGCACACGGTGCAGACGCTGGCGGCGGCGGGAGCGAGGGCAGTCATCGCGGACCTGAGCGTAACCACCGGCGAGGAACAGGACGGCGCCTGGTGCGTCAAATGTGACGTGACCCGGCTGGAAGACGTCAAGGCTATGGCGGACGCGGTCGTGAAAAAATACGGGAGGATCGACGCGCTGGTCAATGTCGCCGGGATCAACCTGCCCCGCCTTCTGGTGGACGTCACCGGCCAGCGGCCGGAGTTTGAGCTGAACGAGGAATCCTACGACAAGATGTTTGACATCAACGTAAAGGGCATGTTCCTGTGCACCCAGGCCTGTGTCCGGCAGATGTTGAAGCAGGGAGGCGGCGTCGTGGTCAACATGTCCTCCGAGTCGGGCAAGGAGGGTTCTCAGGGCCAGTCCGTCTACTCCGCCACCAACGGCGCAGCGGACAGCCTTACCCGTTCCCGGGCCAAGGAATTGGGCAAGTACAACATCCGGGTTGCCGCTGTCGCGCCGGGCATTTTGGAGCCCACCGGCCTGCGCAGCCCCGCCTATAACGAGGCCCTGGCCTACACCCGGGGCTGCAAGGTCGAAGATCTGTCCACCGATTACACCAAGGTGATTCCCCTGGGCCGGGACGGCAAGCTGGACGAGGTGGCCGACCTGGTAACCTACCTGGTCTCCGACCGGGCAAGCTATATTACCGGCACTACCATCGATATCTCCGGCGGCAAGTCCAGAGGCTGACCAAAAGACTAAAAAAGACAGGAGGGGAACCGCGTGGGAACCGGAGAAAACCGCATCGCAAGCATCCTCCTGGCCTTTTGCCGCGTACATACCCTTTCCGCCGTAGAGCTGGCGGAAAGGCTGGAGGTCAGTGAGCGGACTGTCCGCAACGACATCAAACAGCTCAATGAGGACCTGAAGGGCTGCGCCGCCGTGGAAAACACCCAGGGCCGGTATACCCTCCATGTCTACGATGGCGCCGCCTTTCATGACGCGCGGGCTCGTCTTACAAAGAGCGACGAGCGTTTCAATTCTCCCCGGAACCGTATGGACTACATCTTCGGGCGGCTTATGCGTGCGGAGGCTCCGCTGCTGACGGACGATCTGGCCTATGAGATGAGCATTGGCCGCAGCACCTTTACCGGCGATTTGAAAAAGCTCCGGGCGGAGCTTGAGCCCTGCCGCTTGTCCATCCTGGGCAAGACCAGCAAGGGCCTGGTCCTCCAGGGGCAGGAGACGGATATCCGGAATTACATTCTGGAAAGCGCCTATGAGGCCTTGTACCGGGACTATCCCCTGGACCCGGAGATTACGGAGCTGGTAGACGCCGCCTTCTCCCGGAGCCCTTTTGAAAAGAGCGAACCCTTCCAGCGCTTCCTGACGGTGATGCTGGACCGCTTTCTCACCGGGCACCCTCTGGAAAACCTGCCCCAGGCGTTCTACAGCCTCACCGCCCGCCGGGAGTTTAGCGTGATTGACGGGCTGCTGGAGGAGATCGGCCGGTTTCTGCATGTGGAATTTCCCCCGGAGGAGAAATTATTTGCCCTGCTTCCCATTGTGGGGATGCGGACCCCGGCGGACGCGGAGAACATGAAAGCCATCGAGCTGGACCAGGCCATGGGGCCCCTGGCGGATGAGATTTTCCGGCAGATCCGGCTGGAGCTGAACATCTCTCTGGAGCGGCCGGAGTTCATGGAGGAGTTCCTCTATCACCTGATGTTCATGATCAACCGCCTCCGCTTCCACGTCCGGCTGAAAAGCGACGTGGTGGCGGAGCTGCGGGAGAAATATCCCCTGGCCTGGCAGATGGGCGGCGTGGCCGCCCAGGTGATTTGGGCAAAGTACGGCGTGGAGGTGACGGAGGACGAGCGGAGCTATCTCGCCTCCTACTTCGGGGTTTTTCTGGAGGAGAGTGCCAAGCGCCGCCGTCCCTTCCGGGCCGCGGTGGTCTGCGGCATGGGCCGGGTCACCGCCCGTCTGGTGGCCTCCCAGCTGAAACGGGTGCTGGACAGCTCCGTGGAGCTGACGCTGCTGTCCATGGAAAAAGCGACGCCGGAACGCCTGGCGGAGTTTGGGCTGATCTTCACCACCGTCCAGCTTCCCTGCCGGACGGAACAGCCGGTGATCTTCATTCACGAAATCTTCAACGAGCAGGACATCCGCCACAAGATCGAAAAAGCCAAATACTGGGACCAGGTGGACGTGCCCGTCCTGGACAACAACTGGTTTGTCATGGTGGGTTTGCTGGATGAGAGCCGGTTCTTCCGCTTTGACGGCGGCGGAACCTACGAGGAGGCGGTGGACGCCATGGTGGCCTCCCTGACGGAGGGAGGCCAGGTGGACGAGGGCTTTGCCCAGCGCCTCCGGGAGCGGGAGGAAAAGGGTTCCATGGCCTTTGACCACGGCGTGGCCATCCCCCACACCGTCCAGAAGGCCGGGGACCGGATGGTGCTGGCAGTGGGCGTATTCCCCCAGCCGGTCCGGTACCGGGACCGGGAAATTCAGCTCATATTCCTCCTGGGACTGCCGGAGAAGGTGGACGCCGAGGACGGCATCCTCGTCCGGGTCTATGAGGAGATCATCAGCGTCGCCAAGGACAGCGGCCTGATGGAAAAAATCACACATGCCGCCGATTTCCAGGCCCTTCTGCGGGCGCTGTACCGGCAGGTCTGAAAGGAGCGTTTTCTATGGTTCAGTTGGGTCTGTTGATCGCCGGGATGTTCTTGCTCCAGGCGGTGCTGAGCATGTTGCAGATGCGCCATTTCTCCCGGGAGTTTATGAAGCTCCGCCGCCGGGGGAAGGTGGCCTGCGGCCGTCAGGCCGGGGGCTTCCACGCCGGGGCCATTGTGATGTTCCTTCTGGACGAAAACGGTGTGATTCAGGAGGGGAAAAAGCTCTTTGGCGTCACCTGCTTTGCCCGGGTGACGGAGCTTCCCGGTTTTGAGGGGAAGTACGTGGGCGGCCTGACGGAGGAGGATTTGCCGAAACACGGCAGGAACCTACGCAAGGCCATTTTGGATGCCCGGAATTCCTATAACAAATTCATCTCCGGCGAGGAGATTCCCCAGCCGCCCTCTCCCTTTCAGTGGGTAGGGAGGACCCTGGCCGGAAGAACCTGATTCTTTTTCTTGAAAGAAAAAGAACTAAAAAGAACTTTATCTCGCTCTTCCATCTGGCGTCATCCAAGATTGGATGCACGGTAACGAAGACGGCCGAAATTGCGGAAAGGTGGATTTCTATGGATTTTATTGTCAATTTAGCCGCCGGGTTTATGAACCTCTTTACCTTAGGCGGTCAGCAGTTTTTAAGCTGGGTCACCGGCATTATCCCTACCATCGTCATGCTGCTGGTGCTGATGAACGCCGTCATGGCCATGGCGGGGGAGAAGACCGTGGCACGTTTGGCCAAGGTCTGCACCGGAAACCCGGTTCTCCGCTACGCGGTGCTGCCCTTTGTCAGCGCCTTCATGCTGGGCAATCCCATGCCCTGTCCATCGGGAAGTTCATGCCTGAGTTCTACAAGCCCTGCTACTACGCTTCCGCTACGTACCACTGTCACACGAACAACGGCCTGTTTCCTCATATCAACGCCTCGGAGCTCTTCATCTGGCTGAGCATCGCCAACGGCATCACAGCCCTGGGCCTGGACACCACGCCTCTGGCGGTCCGGTACCTTCTGGTGGGCCTTGTGGCCAACTTTATCTCCGGCTGGGCCACGGAGTTCACCACGAAGATGGTGGAAAAGCAGCAGGGCGTCACCCTGAGCCGCGAGTTCAAGGCCGCGAAGTAAGGAGGAGAGAGGATTATGTCTGACTATCGTTCCATCCGCGTGGAGAAGGGCCCCGGCGGCTTCGGCGGTCCCCTGACCATCACCCCTACCGAGCAGCGCAATAAGGTCATGTACATCACCGGCGGCGGCGCGGAACCGGAGTGCCTGGCCAAGATTGTGGAGCTGACGGGCCTGACTCCGGTGAACGGCTTCAAAACCAACTGCCCCGAGGAAGAGCTGGCTCTGGTGATCATCGACTGCGGCGGGACCCTCCGCTGCGGCATCTACCCCAAAAAGCGCATCCCCACCATCAACGTCATGCCCGTGGGCAAGTCCGGCCCCATGGCCCAGTTCATCAAAGAGGATATCTATGTCTCCGCCGTCACCAGCGAGCAGGTCTCTCCGGCAGAGGGTGCCCCCGCTCCGAAGGCGGAGCCCAAGGCGGAGGAACCCCAGAAGGCCCGCTTCACCGCGGACCAGAAGGTCTCCGAGACTCTGGCGAAGCAGGAGAACAAGTCCCTGGTTACCAAGCTGGGCCTGGCGGCGGGCAAGGTGGTCAACACCTTCTACCAGGCCGCCCGGGACGCCATTCAAACCTGCATCACGACCCTGCTGCCCTTCATGGCCTTTGTGTCCATGCTCATCGGCGTCATCAACGGCTCCGGTTTCGGCAACGCCTTCGCCGCCATCCTGACGCCGTTGGCGGGCAACATCTTCGGCCTGGTCGCTCTGGGCGTCATCTGTTCCATCCCCGGCCTCTCGGCCCTGCTGGGGCCCGGCGCGGTCATTGCCCAGATCGTCGGCACGCTGGTGGGCGCGGAAATTGGTAAAGGCAACATTGCCCCGCAGCTGGCCCTGCCCGCCCTGTTCGCCATCAACTGCCAGGGAGCCTGTGACTTCATCCCCGTGGGTCTGGGCCTTGCGGAGGCGGAGACCGAAACCATCGAGGTGGGCGTGGTGTCCGTTATGTACTCCCGCTTTGCCACCGGCTGGCTCCGGGTGCTTCTGGCCTACGCCGCCAGCTTCGGCCTGTACGCGGCATAAAACTCAGATTGGAGGACTTGTCATGAACGTGATTTATGAAAACAAGGTCAAGGCCCTGGGGGCCTGTGTGGACGAATTTAAAGAATCCAATATGTTTGTCCTCTTCGGCGACAACGCGCCGGAGGAGATTACCGACTACTGCTACCACGTGGACGTCACCCCTCTGAACGGCAAAATCGCCGTGGGGCAGTCGCTGGTCCTGGACGGCGTGTCCTACAAGATCACCGCCGTGGGGGCGGAGGCCCCCGTCACCTTGGCGGGCCTGGGCCATTGCTCCGTCTCCTTCAGCGGCCAAACGGAGGTGGAGCTCCAGGGCACCATTTATGTGAAAGGGACCATGCCGGAGCTGCACGCAGGCTCTACGATTCAGATCGTGGAGGAGTGAGGGCATGTCGATTAAGCTGAACATCCAAAACGCCAGCTTCCGGGACTACGAGCTGGAATATGTCCGGCCCCTGGTAGAAACGGCCTCCATGCTCCTGTCGGAACGCACCGGGCAGGGACACGAAATGCTGGGCTGGCTGGATCTGCCCCACACCTATGACCGGGAAGAGTTCGCCCGGATAAAAGCCGCCGCCAAGCGCATCCAGACTCAGAGCCAGGTGCTGGTATCCATCGGCATCGGCGGCAGCTACCTGGGCGCCCGGGCGGGCCTGGAGTTTACCAAGGGTCCTTTCGGCAACCAGCTGCACACGGGCCGGGGCGTGGAAGTCTACTTTGCCGGGAACAATCTCAGCTCCAGCTATGTCGCGGACCTCTTGGACATCATCGGAGATCGGGATTTCTCCGTCAATGTGATCTCCAAGTCCGGCACCACCACGGAGCCCGCCGCCGCTTTCCGCATCTTCAAAGCGAAGCTGGAGGAGCGCTACGGCAAGGAGGGGGCCCGGGAGCGCATCTACGCCACCACCGACAAGGCCAAGGGGGCCCTCCGGGGTTTGGCAAAGGCCGAGGGCTATGAGACCTTCGTGGTGCCGGACGACATCGGCGGGCGGTTCTCCTGCCTCAGCGCCGTGGGGCTTCTGCCCATGGCGGCGGGAGGCATGGACATCGACCAGGTGATGATGGGCTGTCTGGACGCCTGTGAACGGTATCAAAACCCGGAGCTTCTCCAAAACGACTCCATGCTTTACGCGGCGGCCCGGTTCCTCATGCTGATGAAGGGCAAGAAGGTGGAGATTCTGGCCAGCTACGAGCCCGCTCTGGTCCAGTTCGGCGAGTGGTACAAGCAGCTGATGGCGGAGTCCGAGGGCAAGGAGGGCAAGGGCCTGTTCCCGGTGTCCGCCAGCTTCACCACGGACCTCCACTCCATCGGCCAGTTTATTCAGGATGGGTCCCGGACCCTCTTTGAGACGGTTCTTTGGGTCGAGCGGGCCCGGCGGGAAATCACGGTGCCCGCCGATCCGGGAAACGTGGACGGCCTGGACTTCGCCGCGGGAATGACCTTGCAGACGATGAACGAAAAGGCCATGAAAGGAACCCTCCTGGCCCACGTGGACGGCGGCGCCCCCAACCTGGTCATTACCCTGAACGAGCTGAGCGACTACACCTTCGGGGAACTGGTGTACTTCTTCTGGAAGAGCCTTGCGGTTTCCGGATATATGATCGGCGTGAACCCCTTCGACCAGCCGGGGGTGGAGGCATATAAGAAGAATATGTTTGCGCTCCTGGGCAAACTGGGGCATGAGGGTGCCCGGGAAGCGTTGGAAAAGCGGCTGGAGAGTTTGAATTAAGAATAAGGGGGAACGTCGGTGAAACGGGGCGCGATTTTCGATATGGACGGCCTGCTGCTGGATACGGAGCGGCTGTATCAGGAGAGCTGGGTGGAGATGGCCCATTCCTTTGGCCAGCTTTCCGACCCGACGTTTCCCTCCGCCGTCAGCGGCACCAGCGGCGAGGGAATGCGGGCGGTCATCCGCCGGTATTATCCGGCGGTGGACCCGTATGCCTTTCAGACGGGGTGTCTCGCCCGGGTGGACGCTATTTTGGAGAAACAAGGCCCTCCGGTGAAACCTGGAGCCAGGGAACTGCTGGAATACCTCAGCGCCCAGGGTGTGAGCATCGCGGTGGCCAGCAGCAGCGGGCGGGATCGGATTTTGTCAAACCTCCGCGCCACGGGGCTGGAGCGCTTTTTCGATGCTGTGGTCAGCGGCCAGCAGGTGGAGCGTGGGAAGCCGGAGCCGGATATTTTCCTCCTGGCCGCGAAAGAAATCGGCTGCCCGCCGGAGGACTGCTATGTGTTCGAGGACAGTCTCAACGGCGTCCGGGCGGGAATGGCCGCTGGGTGTACGACGGTAATGGTGCCGGATTTGGTTCCGCCGCCGGAGGGCCTGCTGGTCAGTAGCGTCTGTGTCAGTTTGCATGAAGTCAGGGAACGAATAGAGAAGGATCTCCTTTAACGAAGAAGAATCAGGATCAGGAGTTGAACGCCATGAAACAGTTTACATACATCATTCAGGATAACGTCGGAATACATGCCCGTCCGGCAGGGCTGCTGGCGAAAGCGGCCAAGGCGCTGGACAGTGTGGTGACGGTGGAAAAAGCGGATGGCAAATCCGCCGCCGCCACAAAGCTGATGGCCGTGATGGGTCTGGGTGTCAAGTGCGGCGATACGGTGACCGTCAAGGTGGAGGGAGGAGACGAGGCCGCCAGCCTTGCGGAGATGGAGTCGTTTTTCAAACAGAATCTGTAAAAGGCAGATTTGCAAAGCGGGACGAAGTCGTTCGTCCCGCTTTGTGATTTTTTAGGAATCCTTCAGCCACGCTTTAAACTCATCCAGGGAAATGACCTCCCGGTCGCAGTCCTTCTTTCTAGCCTTGGCTGCTTTGTGCCAGACGGCGAATTGCTCCTCTGTAATTTTCCCAGCCTTGATCCAGGCGAAGCGGCGCTTGTATTCCCGGCGGTATTCTTGAAAGACTTGGTCGCTCCGGCGGCTCTCCGCCCACTTCCGGACGGGGGCTGTGCTCCGGCAGAGCTTCCCGGACGGGCTGGTGCGGCTGCAATACTCCGCCGTGATCCGTCCGGTGATGGGGAAGTATCTCCCGCAGTTTCTGCACCGCCGGACCGGGATCTCCCGTCTGACACATTCCCGAAGAGAGAAGTCTATCAGGTCCCGGATTGTGTTAGGGTATAGGATTTCCCCGCAGTTACCTCCTCGAATCACACCAAGGCTGATGGGTATCGGTTCAAAACGGAAGAAGTTATCATCCCGGGGACCGTCAAATAGATAGGCTCCCCGCATATTCTTCCGGACCTCTCTGCCTACTTGGTCAATGTCCAAAATGCGCTCCAAAAATATCCGTACCTGTTCTTGGTACACTTTGAGTTGTGCCGGGAGTAGGCGCAGTTCTTCTGCCATCCGGAGCTCCAGACTTCCAGTAGCCTTGCGCTCAAAGCAGCGCAGGTACAAGAGATGGAAGTAAATATGCCGCGCACCAAGTTCTCCCAATGCCTGCATCATGCGGTCAGCGTGTGCGGGGTCTCTGGTGGAAAAGAACTGCGCCAGGGCCGAGGCCGCCTGTTGGATTAACGGCTCCCAGTCCTCCGGGTCCAGCTCCAGAAAGCTCAGAAGACCCTCCAGATAGGGGAAGGCTTTCTCGGTACCAGCTGCGCCCTGCATCCCGAAAGGGTCGTACTCGAAAAACTCCCCATCATCCTGGAAGAACATTTTGAAAGTCCACATTGAGGTCTGCTCCTTCCTCACAATTTGCTAAAAATAAAATTAAGATGTGTCTTAACAAAGACTTGGCAAATATGTTACGATAGCCAAAACAAGAAGTCCAATTTTCCAATTAGCACTATGCTATCACAAGTGCGGGCGTCCTGTCAACACCAGAAGGGAGTGATCTTCATGACAAACTTGAAAACGATAGATGCGGAAACTTTGCTGAGTCAGCCGATGCGCCGGGTTCCGTTCCTAGTGGATGACCTGCTGGCACCTGGGCTGTACATCCTGGCCGGAGCGCCGAAGGTAGGGAAGTCCTGGCTGGCGCTGTGGCTCTGCACGAGGATTGCATCCGGTAAACCCGTCTGGAAGTTTGCGACCCAGCATTCCAAAGTCCTCTACCTCTGCCTGGAAGACAACCGGCAGCGGATTCAAAACCGGCTTTCGGAAATGGTAGGAGGGGAGCCGGACGATTTCTCTTCCCTGCATTTTTCAACAGAGGCTCAAACATTGACGGCGCCGGAAAAAGGAGTGGACACTGGATTACTCAAGCAGCTCCATGAGTTTGTGGCTGGCCAACCGGATACCCGTCTGATCGTCATCGATACACTGCAAAAGGTAAGAACTGCCGCCGATGTCAGCTACGGCTGTGACTACAATGACCTGTCGCTGCTCAAGAGCTTTGCCGACCATCACCACCTGACGGTTCTGGTCATCCACCACCTCCGGAAGATGAAGGACGACGACCTGTTGAACCGAATCAGCGGCACGACTGGAATCTCTGGAGCGGCGGATGGAACCCTGGTGCTGATTCGTTCTAAGCGGTCGGAGAACGGCGCGGGCCTTCACTGTACCGGGAGGGATATTCAGACGAGGGAGCTAACACTGGAATTCAATCAAAGCGACTGCGTGTGGGAGCTGCGTTCAGACAGCGCCGTAGACGATCCAGTTCCGTCCGAGGAGGTCTTGGAGCATCTGTTGACCTGGCTCAGAGAAGCTGGTTCATTCAGTGGCACCGTCGAGGAACTCTCCGCGACGCTGCGTCAGAGGTGCGGCGTCCTCTATCCCGGAAACGTGCTGACGCGAAAGATGCGGAGCTGTGCGGAGGAGCTGGAGCGTTACGGGTTCGTCTGCCGGTTCCGCCGGACGCACGACCGTCGCTTGATTGAGTTGGAGCGCGTCGGTCGCGTCGGTGATGACGGTATTCTTGCGGGCGGAGAAAATATCGACGCAACCGTCGCGGAGCGTGATTCCAAAGCCGCAAGTGCTTGACACGCTATGGATAGAGGGCGCGTCGATATTTCCCAGAGCGTGCGGTGCAGTGAGGGCGGCGTGTTCGCTTTCTCTGCGGTGCAGGAGTGTGTGGAAGGGAGCCGTCCCAAACACGTAGACGGGCCCCGCTGAGGCGGAAAACCCACCCTTGGGTGGGGCAAGCATCGCACCCGGCTATACACCGGGCGCATTCGCCGGGGCAAAGCCCCGGCACCCCCTGCCCCTAAAGGGGAGATAGGAAAGCGAGGAGAACGATGAAGCGAAATAAAAAGTCAGCCATCGTCACAGCCCGGATGATGCCGGAGGTCAAACAGCGGCTCCAGGAGCGTGCGCGGGATGCTGGCATGACTCTCACACAGTACCTGATTATCTGCGGTCTGGGTCAGGAGATCGTTCGAGCGGAGGGCCTCGACGCGCTCCTCTCTGAGCTGAAAGCCCAGGGGCGCAACCTCAACCGGCTCACCACATTGGCGAATATGGGACGGCTTACTGTCCTACGGGGCGATGAACTGGTCGACGGATACACCGCACTCTGCGAACAGGTCAGCCGTCTGACGGAGGTGGACTGATGGCGACGTTCACGGCGATCAAAAACAAGAAGCAGACGGCGGGTGTGCTGGGCGGTGTTTTGAAATACGTCCAGCAGGAGAAGAAGACCCGCGCCAGCGGACTCCGGTTCGTCACTGGCCACAACTGCGTTCCGCAGTCTGCTTACACCGAGATGATGACAACGAAACGGCGGTTCAAGAAAACCGATGGCAGACAGTTCTACCACTTCGTGCAGTCCTTCGCTGAAACGGATGCCCTCACACCGCAGGAGGCCAACGCCATTGGGCTGGAGCTGGCCCAGCGTGAGTTCCCGGACTTCGAGGTGGTGGTGGCGACACACTTGGATACCAATCATATCCACAACCACCTTGTGGTGAGCAGTGTCAGTTGTGAGACGGGTCGGAAGCTCCACCAGAGTGCGGATGATCTGCTCAGGCACCGTCAAGCCAACGACGAAATCTGCTCCGCCCATGGCCTGAGCGTTTTGGAGCAGCCGGAGAAGCGTTCAAAGAAAAAGCGGATGAAGCCCGGCGAGTATCAGGCCGGTCTGCGCAGCGATAGCTGGAAGTTGGATTTGATCCACGCCATCAACGAGGCGTTGGAGTATGCTACTGACCGAGAAAGTTTTATTTCGAACATGGAGTACGAGGGCTACCAGGTGACCTGGACGGATAGCCGTAAGCACATCACCTTCATCTGTCCCAATGGACGCAAGTGCCGGGACAGGAGTCTCCATGACGAGACGTTCCTCAAGGAGAATTTGGAGGCTTTGTTTGTTTACCGGCAGACCGTTGGATTCCGTCCCGGCAGCATGGAGCCTGATGAGGGCTGGCTGGGTGAGCTGGCGGCGGACTGGCTGCGTGTTGGGAAGTACCTTGAGCAGAGTTTTGATTTGCCTGAGCTTCCGGCTCCGCCCGTCTGGACAGACAGCAAGCAGCACCGCCGGGAGGCACTGAAGAAGCTGGCGATGGGACAGAAGTTGACCGCCGACACACACAGCCAGAGCATGAGTATGTAGAAAGGAATTTTTATGGCGAGCATCAAAAAGTTGGACACACGCAAATTCAAGATCACCGTCAGCAACGGCTACCGTCCTGACGGTCGAAAGATCAGCAGGGCCAAGACCATCACGGTACCTCAGATAGTGGGCGGTCGCGGTATCTCGCAGTACGTCGCTCACGAGGCGGAGGAGTTCGAGAAGCAGGTTAAGAACGGCTACTGTGAGGATGGAGAGATGACCTTTCAAGAGTACGCCGCCCGCTGGCTGGAGCGGCAGACGAGATATGCTCCGAGTACGCTCGGATTTTATCGCCGGTCATTGGAGACGGTGTATCCGATGATTGGAAACATCAAGCTGAATCGTCTCCGGCCCATCGCTCTGGAAAATATGCTGGTAGAGTTAAGAAAGCGGACCTACCATGGCAAACCAATTCAAGAGGCAACTGTCCAGAAATACTTGACAGTTGCCTCTGCGGTACTGAGCGATGCGAAGCGAAACGAGATCATTGAGAAAAATCCGGCTCGGATGATTGACCTGCCGGAGACAACATCGAGGACACAGCTGATCCCCACAGATGAGGAGGCCCATAGATTTCTGGACATTCTCGCCAACGAAGATGATCCATACAAGACCTTTTACGCCCTGGCAATCTATACCGGCTGCCGCAGGGGAGAGTTGTGTGCCCTCAAATGGCAGGACATCGTTATGAATGGCGACGAGAGCATCCTGACCGTCAGCCGCTCCCGCAGCTCTGTTCCAGGTCAAGGTGTGATCGAGGGAACTACGAAAAATGGGCAGGCCTGAATAATCTATCTCAGCGAAGACATGACCAGTATCCTCCGCAGCTACTGCTACCAGAAAATGTGCGAGGCACAAGTTGGCGGCTTTGAGATGAGCGATTATGTGTTCACAAATGAGACTGGGAAGCTGATGCACCCGGATTCGTTCTCCCGGCATCTCCGCCGTCTCTATGATAAGAACGGATTTCCGAGAGAGTTCCATCTGCACACCCTCCGTCACTATTTTGTGTCCACTATGCTTCACAACGGCGTAGACAAGCAGACGGTGGCAGAGCTGGCCGGTCACGGAGACACCGGCTTCCTGGAGAGAACCTACTGCCATCCGCAGCTGCAATTAAAGCGCCAGGCGGCGGAGCGTTACACGCAGACTATGTTTAATTTCAGCGGCAGAGATTCTGAGAGCGCCTGATTGTTGCTTTCGTAGAATCTCCGTCCTGAAGCAAAAAAGCAGTAGCTATACGGCAAGAATTGGGGTATGTTGTGTTTGCCAAAAGAAACCTCAGCCGGACTGAGGACAGAAGGGAAGATGCGAAATGGCAAGTATTCGAAAACGGGGAAGCAGTTATTTACTGGTAGTCTCCATGGGTTACGACCACACTGGCAAGCGCCGGGCCGCACAGCAGAAAACGGTGAAGCCGCCGGAAGGGCTGACGCCAAAACAGAGAGAAAAATGGCTGAACGAGCAGGCGGTTCTCTTCGAGCGGGAGTGCAAGGACACACCGCTGGCGACAGATCGGACCATCACACTGGCGCAGTACATTCAACTCTGGCTCCGGGATATCGCCCCGAACAAACTGGCAAAATCCACGCTGGCCCGTGACAAGCAGGACATCGACCGCTTCCTGCCGTACCTGGGTGGCTACAAATTAGTAGACCTCCGCCCTGAGCACTTCCGAAAGCTCTACGCCGAGCTGCGGAAGCAAACAAGTCAAAATACTGGAATGCCGCTCTCCGAGTACACGGTTGAGGGAGTCCACGCGTGTCTTTGTGGAATCCTCTCCGATGCGATGGAGAGCGGCTTTATCAATCACAATCCGGCCTGGCGGACGTACAAATACTCCGGCAAGAAGAAGGAAAAGGTGATTGCGGACGAGGAAACCATGCAGAAGATCATTATGACTCTGGAAAACGAAAGCCTCAAATATGAGACCTATTACAAGCTGATTATCGCCACAGGGATGAGAAGGGGAGAGTGCTGCGGCCTGAAGTGGTCCGACATCGACTACGAAAAAATAGCATTCATATCCAGCGGAACGTGGTGAAGATCACCGGGGAGGAGATCATCGTCAAGGACACCAAGACTGCGGCAGGGGACCGTTATGTGTACTTCTCTCCGGAGATGGAGAGCCTTCTCAAAGAGTACCACCGGGAGTGCGTGTGGCATGCGGATGCCTATGAGGACCGGGTGCTGACGGAGGAGGACTTTGTGTTCCGCAGGCACGACAGCCAGGACCCGATGACGCCCAGCACCTTCACCTGGCGGTTCAAAATGATTCTGAAAAAGAATGGTCTTCCGGAAAAACTGAACGTGCATTCCCTTCGTCACAGCAACGCAAGTCTGCTGATTGCGGGCGGTGCTGATGTGGCAACAGTGGCGGGCCTCCTGGGCCACTCTCAGCCATCCACGACGCTGGACATCTATACCCACGCCTTCGACAAGAACAAGAAGGCCGCCAGCGAAGCTCTCCAGCGGGGATTGGATATTTAATCAAAATGTGGACAAGTTCTTATGCAAAGATTGACAATAGATTGCACATAGTATATAATCATGAAAAAGATGGGTACCGATTCTATCATGGAAGGAGATGAGAATATGTCATATGAGAAGCCCGTGGTTTTGGCTGAGAGTACAGTGCGGATGGCAGAATGCCGCCCGAATTCTAAGCCGAGTGGAAGACCTTGCAATCCTCCTGGACCTGGTGGACGTTAAATCTAATCATATTTGAGGGCGGCGGTGTTATGCAGATAACATCGCTGCTTTCACACTAAGGAGAATTCAATGTACTTTAAACAAAAATCAGATGTTATTTTTAGAAATTATAAAGAGTTTGGGTACATAACGGATAACCGAAATTTCAGCTACAAGCCTTTATCTGATATTGGAGATGACATAGGAGATAAAATAGTATCTTCAAGTGGTGCGGTTTTTTTATCTGTTTTAGGAAGGGAAGCACAGACGTTAGATCAACTTGCAGAGAAAATATGTATGCAGTTTATTGATGCGGATATTGAAGTTATTAAGTGTGACGCAAAAGAATTCTATTCTGCTTTAGAGACGGAGGGATTTGTTGTTTCAGGTGAAACTCTGCAGGAATGCAATGAGAAAGATGTCGGGTTTTCTTACAAAAGAGTTCCACATATAAGAGGGATTAACCTTCCATACATCAAGAAGCCCAGGCAAGCTACGCAAGATTATTTTGAGCGATTTTTTGGAGGGCGTCCTCAACTTACAAATTTACATATAGAAATTACTAGCAAATGCAATGAACGATGCGTTCATTGTTATATTCCCCATGAAAACAAATATCATTCTATGGGTTCAGATTTGTTTTATGATATTTTAGAACAGTGCAGAGAAATGAATTTATTGCATCTCACGATAAGCGGCGGTGAGCCAATGCTTCATCGCAATTTCATTGATTTTTTGAGAAAATGTAATGAATATAATTTTTCTGTTAATGTGCTAAGTAATTTGACGATGTTAAACGATGCTATCCTTGCAGAAATGAAGAAAAACCATCTTTTGGGGGTGCAAACCTCACTATATTCAATGGATGCAAAAATTCACGATTCAATCACACAACAGGTTGGAAGCTTTGAAAAGACCAAGAGTGGCATTTTAAAGTTGCTGGAAAATGATATACCTCTGCAAATCAGCTGTCCACTGTTGAAACAGAATGTTAATTCTTATATGGATGTTGTAAAGTGGGGGAAAAAGCATGATGTTAATGTTGGAGCCGATTATGTTATCATAGGACAATATAATTGTGATACACAAAATTTGCAAAATAGGCTCTCGCTGGAGGATATCAGCGAAATTTTAAAACAAAGGACTATAACAGATCCTCAATACCTCAATAAGATAACGGCAGATGCCGAAAAAAAGGAAAAAATGCGTCCAGGGGATTTTGTATGTAGCGTCTGCAATTCGTCTATCTGCATAGCAGAAAACGGAAATGTATATCCCTGCGCTGGTTGGCAAGGTTTCGTCGTAGGTAACATAGTAGAATCTTCGCTTTATAATATTTGGAATTATTCAAAAAAGATACAATATTTGCGAAATCTAAAAAGAAAGGACTTTCCTAAATGCCTCCAATGTCCTGATAATCAATTTTGTACAATGTGTATGGTAAGGAATGCAAATGAAAATCCGGCAGGCAATCCATTAGAGGTCAATGAATTCTTTTGTAATATTGCTAAAATGAATAGAGAATTGGCTATTAATGGGACGGCTGAAATATAAAACAAAAGAAAAGATAAGAATTGGTTCGGAGATTTGCGAGCAATAGAAATACTCTGGCGGACAATGAGTTTGCCAGAGTATTTCGAATAATTAATGGATGAAGTTCGTGCGCTGGAATTTTTCCCGCTCCGGGAGGCCGTATTTCTCTTTGCCAAGTTCAATGCTCCGCATGAGGAACGTCATATTCCGGGCCAGGGTCCGCATGGTCTGCAAGCCTTCCGCGTCCTGGGCCGCCTGGCCGGGCTCCCGCCCGTGAACGCTGTTCCAGTACTGGCTGGGGGCCACGGGCATGCTGGAGATAGTGAAGAACTTGTTCAGTTCGTCGAAGGTGGCGGAGAGCCCTCCACGTCTCGCGGCCACAACGGCGGCGCCTACCTTCATGGTCTTGTCGAAGGGCGTACTGTAGAAGAGCCTCGTCAGAAAGGCCACCAGCGTGGCATTGGCGGAGGCATAGTAGATGGGACTGCCCACCACCAAGCCGTCAGCGGCCTCAAACTTCGGCGCGATCTCGTTGACGGCGTCGTCAAAGACGCACCGGCCTTTCTCCGCGCACTGGCCGCAGGCGATGCAACCCCGGATTGGCTTGTTTCCGATTTGAATCGTCTCGGTCTCGATGCTTTCAGCTTTGAAAACACTCTCCATCTCCCGCAGGGCCAGGGAGGTGTTGCCGTTGGGACGGGGACTGCCGTTAATCATCAGAACTTTCATATGAAGACCTCCATGGACTCGGGTTTACGTACTCAATAATTCTCCGCGTGAACCTCGAAGTAAGCCTGAGGATGGGCGCAGACGGGGCAGACCTCCGGCGCAGCGGTGCCAACCACGATATGCCCACAGTTCCGGCACTCCCAGACCTTGACCTCGCTCTTCTTAAAGACCTCCTGGGCCTCTACATTGCGGAGCAGGGCCCGGTAGCGCTCCTCGTGGTGCTTCTCAATCTCACCAACGGCGCGGAATTTGGCGGCCAATTCAGGGAAGCCCTCCGCCTCGGCAGTCTTGGCAAAGCTCTCGTACATATCCGTCCACTCGTAGTTCTCCCCGCCGGCGGCGGCTCCCAGGTTCTCGGCGGTGGAGCCGATTCCCTCCAGCTCCTTGAACCACATCTTGGCGTGCTCTTTTTCATTATCGGCGGTTTTCAGGAACAGGGCGGCAATTTGCTCAAAGCCCTCCTTCTTGGCTTTGGAGGCGAAGTAGGTGTACTTGTTTCGGGCCTGGGACTCCCCGGCGAAAGCGGCCTCCAGGTTTTTCTCGGTCTGGGTTCCGGCGTATTTGGACATAGTAAATTCCTCCCTTGTAGATTTAAGAAATAGGTGCGATAAGTTATGGAAAAGCCCTGAAAACGCTGTTTTCAGGGCTTTTGGTACGCCCGACTGGATTCGAACCAGCGGCCTTCAGAGTCGGAGTCTGACGCGCTATCCAACTGCGCCACGGGCGCATACCTAACAATATGAAGTTTTCGGGGTTCCGGCTATCCGGGAAAATAGTAGTCAAACAGTAGTCGGCTCGCAGCGTTTTTTCCTCTGCCGTTCCGCCAACGCCCCTGCTTGCAGGGCCTTGCGCCGTATCTCAGCCGGATCGGTCAGAAACGTCGGAGTCTGACGCGCTATCCAACTGCGCCATGGGCGCATACCTCAATTTTCCATATGCACTTGTCCAATGGGACCCTGTCCGCAAGGAGAAGCCGTTCCCCTCACGTCCTTGGGTAGTATAGCAGAATTTTCCCGGCCTGTAAAGCGTTTTATCAAAAATTTTTCATGAAAAAGATTGTTAAAAAAATTGACAAGTTGTAGATTTTGAGCTAAACTATAATTATTGTGACAAAGTTTCGATTGGGGGTGAGGGTTTTGAAGAAAGAAAATGTCTCCGACGCCGTCATCCGGCGGCTGCCCCGGTACTACCGGCAACTGACCGAACTCTGTGCCAAGGGCGTGGTACGGATCTCCTCCCACTCTTTGGGTCAGGAGATGAACATCACCGCCTCGCAGATCCGCCAGGATTTGAGCTGCTTTGGGGAGTTCGGCCAGCAGGGCTACGGCTACAATGTGGAGGAGCTCCACACGGAGATTGGCCGTATCCTCGGAGTGGACAACGACCACCATCTGGTGATGATCGGCGTGGGCAACCTGGGCCATGCCCTGCTGCAAAATTTTCCCTTTGCCCAGACCGGCTTCACGGTGGACGCCGCCTTTGACATCTCGCCTGCCGTTACCGGTACTCAGGTCAACGGCGTGCCGATTTATCCCATGGACGAGGTGGACCGCTTCATCCGTTCCCACAGCGTGGACGTGGTGGTGCTGACCATACCCCAGTCCATTGTCCAGGAGACGGCGGACCGCCTCATTGATCTGGGAATCCGGGGTTTCTGGAACTTCACCAATGTGGAGATCACCTGCAGCCAGCCCGACGTGAAAATTGAAAACATTCACTTCGCCGACAGCCTGCTGACCCTGAGCTACCGCATTGCCAACCGCTGACAGGGAAGCGGAGAAAGGAATCCTCATGCGGAAAAAATTCCTCATCCTGTTTCCGCTGTGCGTGCTGGCGGCAGCGGTCGTCTGGGCCTCCGCCGCCGGGGACGCCGCAGACCCGCTGGCATCGCTGTCCTATCTCAACGGAACGTTTGCCAATAAGGTGGACGCCGCTGTCAGTGCCCGCCTGGACAGCGCCGGAGGGACCCTCCCGGAAACCGGCGGAGGCTCCGCTGCCGGGACGGCCGCTTCCTGGACGGAGAGCCGCCTGAAGCAGGATGATATGCTGCAAGCGTCCACCGGGGACGGAGTGCTGCTGCTGGCGGGAAGCGGGCAAGTGAGTTATTCCTCCGGTGCGGTGGTGGACGCGACCGACGGGACGGTGCTCCCCAGCGGGGGAGAGCTGGCGCTCCGGCACCGCTATCTGGTGGCGGAGGACACCGCCGCCAATTTTGTCGTCACCAGCAAGACCGCCGTGGTGGATTGGCAGGGGGGATGCACCTTCTTCGAGTCCACCTCTACGGACTACAATGCCATGGCCGCCGCCCTGAAAGCCATGCATCTCTTCCAGGGCAGCTTCACCGGCTATGGCCAGGGCTTTGACCTGGAGGCGGCTCCCACCCGGCTTCAGGCCCTCATCATGTTCATCCGGGTGCTGGGGGAGGAGAACGAAGCCCTGGCCTGGAACGGGAACTGTCCCTTCCGTGATGTGCAAAGCGGCACCAACGGGGCGAAATATGTGGGCTACGCCTTTGAAAAGGGATACACCAATGGGTACAGCGCCACGGAGTTCCGGCCCTCCAGCCCGGTGAACGCCCGGCAGTATACGGAGTTTGTCCTCCGGGCCCTGGGCTACAGCTCCGCCGCCAACACGGACCTGTCCGATGCCCTGACCCGGGCCCAGGGCGCGGGCCTTCTGACGGAGGGGGAGGCGGCCATGCTCCGGCGGGACCCCTTCCTCCGGGCGGAGCTGGTCTATATCTCTTACTATGCCCTGGAGGGCCAGGTTTCCGGTACGGGACAGACGCTGGCTCAGCGCCTGATGGACAAGGGGGTTTTCACCCAGTTTGAGCGGGACGCCGCTCCGCCGGTGCTGAACTGGCGCTTGTAAAACCATTTGCCGCCTGTTGGAGGGAGTCCTTGCGGGCGGCCTTTTCTTTAGTCACCTCCCCGGGCGGAGGGCATATGATGAACTGAGACCGCTCCGATTCGGTCTACATCTCTCAGGAGGTTTCATCATGTGCAATAACGGTTTTGGCGGCGGAAACTGCTGCTGGATCATCATCCTGCTGATCATCGTCTGGTGCTGCTGCGGAAACAACAGCTGGGGCGGAAGCACCGGCGGGTGCAGCTGCGGGTGCAACTGTGGGTGCAACTGCGGCGGCTGCAACTGCAACTGCGGCTGCAACAACAACTGCACCCCCGCTCCCTGCTGCTGAGCTGCATTTCCCGAAGGCTTGAGGGAACTGCCAGCAGGGACCTCATAGCTGGTAAAAGCGTGCAGAAGAGGGCGCGCGCTCCGGCAGTCCGGTAATAAACCGGGCCGGAGCGGCGGCAGCCGGGAGGCTGCGTTTCTGGTACTTTTTACGGATGACGTCAATCAGCCCCGGACCCAACAGGGTCCGGGGCTTCGTTCAGGTCTGTTTTGGTTTTTTGAGAAGGGTCCCTGCCAGCTTTGCCCCGGCCCAGCCCACGGCGGTTCCCAGCAGGATGCCCGCCAGAACGTCGGTGGGCCAGTGGACGTAGAGATAGAGCCGGGAGAAGGCCGTGACGGCGGCCAGGGCCAGGGCCGGCCGCCACAGGGGGCTTCCGGCGGTTTTCAGTGCGAAGACCACCGCAAAGGCCGCCGCCGTGTGTCCGGAGGGGAAGGATGCGTCCCCCGGCGGAGAAACCAGCAGGGAGAGGTCCGGACGGAAGGCAAAGGGCCGGATTCGGCCGATGAAGGGCTTTAAGACGATGTTGCAGGCGATCAGGTCCAGAGTCAGGGCGCAGGCGGCGGAGAGGCCGCAGGCCCGCTGCCGCCGGATGAGGAGAAGCAGGGCGGCGCAGAGAATCCAGATTTCGCCGTGATTGCTGAGTCCGCTGACGAAGGGCATCAGCCGGTCCAGAAGCTCACAGCGGAGATGGAGCTGCATCCAGTCCAGGACCGCCAATTCCAGTTGCATGTCAACCCTCCTTATGCAGGCGGGGCCGCGGCATCAAGCCGCGGCCCATGGATGTTCCGGGAAAGCGTTTATTCCAGGACCGCCCCCCGGGCGGCGCTGGTGACGAGCTTGGCGTAACGGGCGGCGTAGCCGGTCTTGATTTTGGGTTCCGGGCAGACCCATTTGGCCCTCCGGGCCGCCAGAACAGCCTCGTCCACCTCCAGGGAGATGGAGCATTTTGTGATGTCGATGGAAATGGTGTCCCCGTCCTCCACAAAGGCGATGGGACCGCCCTGGGCCGCCTCGGGACAGACGTGGCCGATGGAGGCGCCTCTTGTCGCGCCGGAGAAGCGGCCGTCGGTGATGAGGGCCACGCGCTCCCCCAGGCCCATGCCGCAGATGGCGGAGGTGGGATTCAGCATTTCCCGCATGCCGGGGCCGCCCTTAGGGCCCTCGTAGCGGATAACCACCACGTCCCCGGCCACGATCTTCCCGGCGTAGATGGCGGAAATGGCGTCCTCCTCGCAGTCAAAGACCCGGGCGGGGCCGGTGTGGGTCATCATCTCCGGAGCAACGGCGGAGCGCTTCACCACGCAGCCCTCCGGGGCCAGATTGCCCTTCAGCACGGCGATGCCGCCGTCCTGGGAGTAGGGATTTTCCATGGGGCGGATGAGCTCCGGGTTCCGATTCTCCACACCCTCCAGGTTCTGGGCAATGGTCTTTCCGGTGCAGGTCATCAAAGAGGTGTCCAGGAGGTCCTTCTTGGTCAGCTCCTTCATGACGGCGTAAACGCCGCCCGCGCCCTCCAGGTCCTCCATGTAGGTGTCCCCTGCAGGGGCCAGATGGCAGAGGTTGGGGGTCCGGCTGGAGATCTCATTGGACATGTCCAGGTCCAGCGCAATGCCGCACTCGTGGGCGATGGCGGGGAGGTGGAGCATGGTGTTGGTGGAGCAGCCCAGGGCCATATCCACCGTTTCGGCATTGTGGAAGGCCGCCTCGGTCATGATGTCCCGGGGGCGGATGCTTTTTTCCACCAGCTCCATGATCTTCATGCCCGTGTGCTTGGCCAGCCGCAGCCGGGCGGACCAGACGGCGGGGATGGTGCCGTTGCCCCGGAGGGCCATGCCGATGGCCTCCGTCAGGCAGTTCATGGAATTGGCGGTATACATGCCGGAGCAGGAGCCGCAGGTGGGACAGGCATTGTTTTCATAGTCCTCCACGCCCTCCTCATCCAGCTTCCCGGCGTAGTAGCTGCCCACGGCCTCAAACATATGGCTCAGGCAGGTGCGCCGTCCGTCGTTCAGCCGTCCCGCCAGCATGGGGCCGCCGGAGACAAATATTGCCGGGATATTCAGCCGTGCGGCGGCCATGAGAAGGCCGGGAACGTTCTTGTCGCAGTTGGGGATCATCACCAGCCCGTCAAACTGGTGGGCGATGGCCATGGCCTCGGTGGAGTCGGCAATAAGGTCCCGGGTGATCAGGGAGTACTTCATGCCCACATGGCCCATGGCGATGCCGTCGCACACGGCGATGGCGGGAAACTCCACCGGCGTGCCCCCGGCGGCCCGGATGCCGGCCTTGACGGCCTCGGCGATTTTGTCCAGGTTCATGTGGCCCGGGACAATCTCGTTATAGGAGCAGACCACGCCGATGAGCGGGCGCTCCAGCTCCTCCTTGGTGTAGCCCAGGGCATAGAACAAAGAGCGGTTGGGGGCCCGTTCGATGCCCTGGGTGACGTTGCGGCTGAAATCTTTCATGTGCTTGCCTCCTATGTGTCCGGGCTTTGCCCGGGAAAATCGGCTGTTTAGCTGGATTTTAATCATAATATAGAATCCTGCCGATGTCAAGATGGGGAAACGCCCCGCCGGCAAGACCGGCAGGGCGTTTGAACGGCGGGGAATCGGGAATCAGACGGCGTTCAGGAACCGGAGGAAGGCTTCCCTGCCCTCCGCTGTTCGCTTATAGACCCCGGCGTGTTCCAGGACCTGGGCGAAGACCAGGCCGGTTTCCTTCTGGACAATCTCCAGGGCGTTTTCCGCCGTGATCGCATAGCTGGGGGCGAAGGCCTCCGCCCAGTCGGCGTGCTTGGCGGTCTTTTCGTCCGCCCGGAGGTCCAGGCCCCTGGCAAGGCCCTCCGCCACCGCCGCCAGCTCCTCCTTCAGCCGGGCGGGCAGCACCGCCAGACCCATGACCTCAATAAGGCCGATGTTTTCCTTTTTGATGTGGTGGAGCTCGTCGTGGGGGTGATAGAGGCCCAGGGGGTACTGCTCTGTGGTCAGGTTGTTCCGGAGGACCAGATCCAGCTCGAACTTCTCACCCCGCCGCCGGGCGATGGGGGTGATGGTGTTGTGGGGCACGCCCTCCGTCTCGGCCAGGATGACCGCCGCCTCGTCGGTGTAGGATCGCCACTTGCCCAGGATCTTGTCGGCAAGGTCGATCAGTCGCTCCGAATCTCCGGAGGAAATCCGGACCACGGACATGGGCCACTTGACAATGCCCGCCTCCACGTCTTCAAAGCCGGGGAAGGTGAAGGGCGTTTCCACCGGGGCCGTCTCCATGGCGAAGGTGTAGCGCCCGCCCTGGAAGTGGTCATGGGCCAGGATGGAGCCGCCCACGATGGGCAGGTCCGCGTTGGAGCCCACGAAGTAGTGGGGGAACTGCCGGACGAAGTCCAGGAGTTTGCCGAAGCAGGCCCGGTCAATCTTCATGGGGGTGTGCTCCCTGTTGAAGCAGATGCAGTGCTCATTGTAATAGACATAGGGGGAGTACTGCAAAAACCAGGGGGAGCCGTTGATGGTGATGGGCACCACCCGGTGGTTCTGCCTTGCGGGATGGTTCACCCGGCCCGCGTAGCCCTCGTTTTCCGCGCAGAGCTGGCAGCGGGGGTAGTCGGAGGCGGGGAGGTCCCGGGCGGCGGCAATGGCCTTGGGGTCCTTCTCCGGCTTGGAGAGGTTGATGGTGATGTCCAGGTCCCCGTACTCCGTGGGAGACTTCCACTGCATGTCCTTGGCGATGCGGTCCCGGCGGATGTAGTTGGTGTCCTGGCTGAACTGGTAGTACCAGTCCGTGGCGGCCTTGGGATCCCGGGCGTAGAGCGCCTGGAAGTTCGCAATGACCTGGGCCGGGCGAGGGGTCAGGCGGCCCATCAGCTCCGTGTCGAAGAGGTCCCGGTAAACCACGGAGTTTTCCACCAGAACGCCCCGGGCATGGGCGTCGTCCAGCAGCTCCTCCAGCACGGGGGCCAGCTCCGTCTCTCCCCAGTCCTGCCCGGGGTGGGCATAGCCGTCGATGCGCAATATGTCCAGAATCGTGTTGATGGCCCAAATGTACTCGCTTTCCTCAATCAGCCCCGTCCGCAGAGCGTAAGAGGCCAGCTTGGATACGGCTTCGTTGACCATGATGTTGTCCCTTTCTTTACACAGTGTTGTTTCAAAGGCTTTCGGCCGGGGAAGGATTGCTCAGGCCACCACCACACAGCCGCCCTGGGGGCGAACCCGGAGGACATGGCACATGCCGGGGCCCAGCAGGGCCTCCATGCCGGAGCGGAAGGACTCCAGCTTCTCCAGGGGGACAAAGGCCTGGATGGTCCCGGCAAAGCCGCCGCCGTGGACCCGGATGGACCCGGTTCCCTCCAGCAGCTCCCGGCCGAAGGCCAGGGCCAGGGGAATGGCCTGCTGCCGGGGGTCCGCTGTGGACCAGGTGTTCTGGAGGTGCAGGGAGGAGGATACGCCGGAGGCGTTCACCAGGGTCAGGAAGCCCGCAAAGTCCCCCTGCTCCAGGGCGTCCGCCTCTTGGACGGCCCGGCGGTCGTCGTCGTAGAAGTGGAGAGCTCGGAGAATGGCCCGGTCGCCGCACTCCCGCCGCAGGGCGGGGATGGCGGCCCGGAAGTCCGCCTCGGGGACCTCCCGGAGCAGCTGCTTGCTGAAATGGACCGCCACGGAGCGCATCTCCCGGGTGATATTGGAGTAGTCCTCCGTCAGGTGCTTGGCGCTGTGGTCGGACCCGGTGTCTACGATGCAGAGGGCGTGGCCGGAGAGGGCGAAGTCGTAGGAGATGGGCCGGACTACCGGATTCGCGGCGTCGCCGAAGTCGATGGCCACCGCGCCGCCTACGGAGGAGCCCATCTGGTCCATCAAGCCGCTGAGCTTGCCGAAGTGGACGTTTTCGGCGTACTGGCCGATTTTCGCCAGCTCGATGGCGTCCAGCTTCCCCTGGCAGAAGAAGTGGTTGATGATGTTGCCGATGAGGATTTCATAGGCGGCGGAGGAGCTGAGGCCGGAGCCGGAGAGGACGTTGGACACGGCGCAGGCGTCAAAGCCGCCGACGGCATAGCCCCGCTGAGCGACGCCCGCCGCTACGCCCCGGACCAGGGCTGCGGAGGTGTTGGTCTCCTCGGGCCGGGGGCCGAGGTCCGTCAGGTCCACCTCCAGGGTGGGATAGCCCTCGGACTGGACACGGATGACGTTCAGCCCGTTGGGGGCGGCGCAGGCCAGCATGTCCATGTCCACGCTGGCACAGAGGACGTGGCCCCGCTGGTGGTCCGTGTGGTTGCCGCCCAGTTCTGTGCGGCCGGGGCCGCTGAACAGGGCGGCGGTGCCCTTGGGAGCGAAGGCGTCCGCCAGGGCCTGGGTGACGTGAAGGGCCCGGGCCCGGGCCTGGGTCAGCCCCCCGGAGGTGTAAACGGCGGCAAGGGGGGCGTCGCACTGGCCCGCCTCCAGGGCTTGGAGCAGTTGATTGCAGGAATACATGAGTTCCGCCTCCTTTTTCTAGTCCTGTCCAGTATAGTGAATTTCCCTCCGGAATACAATGGTAATTTTATTGCGTTTCCCGGAAAATTCTCAGGAGATTTTCCCGGGAAATCATCGCCCGCTCCGCCGGGCTCATCCCCAGCCGCTCCAGGCAGTCCAGGAAGGCCCCGGCGCGGCCGCAGTCCTCCAGCCCCCGGACCGCTTCGTTGCCGGGAGAGCCCATGAACTCACAGAAGTCAAAGCCGCAGGCCACGTGCTCCACCCCCATGACCTCCGCCATGTGGGCGGCGTGGAGAGCCAGGGTTTCCGCCGTCTGCCGCTCCGGGTCCTCATGGACAAAGTTGTTGTAGGCGTTCACGCCCACTGCCCCGCCGCTGTCCCGGATGGCCCGGAGCTGTTCGTCGGTGAGGTTCCGGGGAATATCGCACAGTGCCCGGCAGTTGGAGTGGGAGGCGATCACCGGGCCGCGGGCCAGCCGCAGGACCTCCCAAAAGCCGCCGCTGTTCAGGTGGGAGACGTCGAGGAGCATTCCCAGGTCCTCCATCCGCCGGAGGACCCGGCGGCCCGGGTCCGTCAGGCCCTTGGCGGGGTCCTGGGAAGCCCCGGCGGCAAAGCGGTTCTCCTCGTTCCAGGTGAGCATCCCCAGCCGAAGACCCAGGGAGGACAGGCGGTCCAGCTCCTCCGGGTGCTCCAGGGCCTCCATGCCCTCGATTGCCAGGAAGGCGTACAGCTTTCCCTGCGCCCGGGCGGCCTCCGCCTCCCGGGCCGTGCGGACTATTGCCAGCCAGGGGCACTCGGCGAACTCCGCCTGGGCACAGGAGAGCATGACCTCCAGCCGGTGGGCGGCGCTCTCCGCCCCGGGGACGCCCTCCCAGAAAGTCTGCCCCTGGCCCCGGCCGTACCAGAGGGCCAGAACCAGTCCTTCAATTCCGCCCCGGCGGAGGCGGTCCAGGTGATGGTGCTCCAGTACATGGGATTCTCCCGCCAGACGGCGGCGGGTCACGTCGTAGAGAAGATCGGAATGTCCGTCAAAGATCATAGCAAGGCTCCTTTCGCCCCGGCGGCAGAGTCGGGGGCTTTATTGTATTCCAAAGGAAGCCGGAGATGCAAGAGGGTCCCCGGCTTTTTTTCGGAAAATCTCGTCTACCCCCTATGCAAAAGCGGAAAAATACGTTAAAATAGAAATCACTGTAAAATCCCAAACGAACGACGGATATCGGAAAAGGGAGGTCACGCGATGACAAAACCTGTATACCGGCGGGTGCTGCTGAAAATCAGCGGCGAGGCCCTGGCCGGAGACAAGCGGACCGGGCTGGACTTCCAGGTCATCGGCCGGGTTTGCGACGTGGTGAAGGAATGCCTGGACATGGGCGTTCAGATCGGACTGGTGGTGGGCGGCGGCAACTTCTGGCGGGGCGCCAAGGACGGCGGAGGCCGCATGGAGCGCACCCGGGCGGACCATATGGGCATGCTGGCCACAGTCATGAACTGTCTGGCCGTGGCCGACGTCTGCGAGCAGAAGGGCATCCCCGTCCGGGTCCAGACGGCCATTGAGATGCGCCCCATTGCCGAGCCCTACATCCGCTCCCGAGCCATCCGGCACCTGGAGAAGGGGCGGGTGGTCATCTTCGGCTGCGGCACCGGCAATCCCTTCTTCTCCACGGACACCGCCGCCGTCCTCCGGGCCGCCGAGATCGGCGCGGAGGTCATCCTGCTGGCGAAGAACGTGGACGGCGTGTACTCCGCCGACCCGGTAAAGGACCCCGACGCAGTGAAATACGACACCATCAGCTATGACGACGTGCTGGCCCAGCACCTGATGGTCATGGACACCACGGCCACGTCCCTCTCCATGGACAATCACATCCCCGTTCTGCTCTTCGCGCTGAAGGACCCCGAGAACATCGTCCGGGCCCTCTGCGGCGAGAAGGTGGGGACGATTGTCCGGGAGTAACCTTCTGTTTCTTGAAAGAGCGGGCAAAAAACCTTCATGCGCTCCCGGAGGTCTGGTGACAGGCCGGACGGCGGAGCGCGTGCCATTTGATACATTTTGAAAGGAGCAACCCAGCTATGTTAAAGGACGAATACAAGGTATACGAGGACAAGATGAAAAAGAGCATTGAATCCGTGGCGGCGGACTTCGCCTCCGTCCGGGCGGGGCGGGCCAACGCCTCCGTGCTGGACCGGATTCTGGTGGACTATTACGGCAGCCCCACTCCCATCCAGCAGATTGCCGCCATTTCCTCCCCGGACCCCCGGACCCTGCTGATCTCCCCCTGGGACGGCTCCGCCCTGAAGCTCATTGAAAAGGCGATTCAGAACTCCGACCTGGGCATCAACCCCCAGAACGACGGCAAGGCCCTGCGGCTGGCCTTCCCCCAGCTGACGGAGGAGCGCCGCAAGGAGCTGGTGAAGCAGATTCGCAAGTACGCCGAGGGCGGCAAGGTGGCGGTGCGGAACATCCGCCGGGACGCCATGGACAACTTCAAGAAGCAGGAAAAGAAGTCCGAGATCACCGAGGATGAGCTCAAGCAGGTGGAAAAGGACTTCCAGAAGCTCACGGACGAGAGCTGCAAGAAGCTGGACGAGCTGCTGGCCAAGAAGGAAAAGGAATTGATGGCGGTCTGATGGCGGAAAACAGGGACGAAACGGGGCGGCTGGCGCCGCCCCGCGCTAATGGAACGGCATGGGACAGAACCGGCGGGAATGCCCCGCCCCGCCACATTGCGATCATCATGGACGGCAACGGCCGCTGGGCTGCGAAGCGGGGCCTCCCTCGGACGGCGGGCCATAAGGCCGGGGCGGAGACCTTCCGGAAAATCGCAACCTACTGCAAGGACATCGGCGTGAAGTACCTGACGGTCTACGCCTTTTCCACGGAGAACTGGAAGCGCTCCGAGACGGAGGTCTCCGCTATCATGGCGCTTTTGAAGAAGTACCTGCTGGAGGCGGTGGACACCATGGAGCGGGACCACATCCGGCTCCACTTCTTCGGGGATATGACCCCCATCGCCCCGGAGCTCCGCCGTCTGGCCCGGGAGACCGACGAGATCACGGAGCACCTTTCCAAGGACGATTTCCAGGCCAACGTGTGCCTCAACTACGGCGGGCGGGACGAGATTCTCCGGGCGGCGAGGCGCTTTGCCGCCGACTGCGCCGAAGGGCGTCAGAAGCCCGAGGACCTGGACGAGGCGGTTTTCTCCGGCTATCTGGATTCCGCCGGGATTCCGGACCCGGAGCTGATCATCCGCCCCAGCGGGGAGCAGCGGCTTTCAAACTTCCTGCTGTGGCAGAGCGCCTACGCGGAGTTCTATTATACAGATACCCTCTGGCCGGACTTCGACGAGGCGGAGCTGGACAGGGCGATAGCGGCATATCAGAGCAGGGACCGGCGGTTTGGAGGCGTGAAGAAATGAGTTCTTTACAGTCGAGAATTCTGGTGGCCGCAGTGGGCATCCCGGCGCTGCTGTACGTGGTCCTGGCCGCGCCGCCCATTGTCATGGCGCTGGCTTTGATTATCCTGGCGGGTGTTGGGGCCATGGAGCTCCAGCAGTGCGTCAGCGGCACGAAAAAAGCGGAGCTGGCGGCGTTCAGCGCCCTCTGGGCAGGCCTGACCGTGGGCTGGTACTTTAACTCACCGGAGCGGGTCACAGTCCTCTTTTTGCTGGGGGCGGTGTTCTTCTTTGGCTATGCGATTTTGCGAGGCGGCGAGATAAAATTCAACCAGATCATGGCGGGGTTGTTCGGCAGTATCGCCATCGGCTACTCGTTTTCCGCCTTCCTCCGTTTGGAGGCCTCCGGCGTCCACCGGGCCTATCTGCTGCTGCCCTTCATTTTGAGCTTCGCCTGCGACACCTTTGCCTATTTCGCTGGGCTTACCCTGGGGAAGCACAAGCTGGCCCCCAAGGTCAGCCCCAAGAAAACCGTCGAGGGCTCCATCGGGGGCTTGGCGGGGAATGTCCTCTGCGGCCTCCTGTTCGTGTGGGTTATGGGCCGCTTTTTCGGCGGCTCCGCCATCGGGTACGGCGCCATGGCCCTGACGGCCCTCCTCTGCGGCGTGGTGGCCCAGATCGGGGATTTGAGCTTCTCCCTCATCAAGCGGGAATTTGGGATTAAAGATTACGGTCATCTCTTCCTGGCCCACGGCGGCGTGTTGGACCGGTTTGACAGCGTGCTGTTCGTGGCCCCGGTCATAGAGATTATTTTCAGCTTACTGCCATAGAATAGAGATGTAGACATGACAAAGACGATTTCAATCTTAGGCTCCACCGGCTCCATCGGGCGGCAGACCCTGGAGGTGGCGGAGCAGCTGGGGCTGACGGTGGCCGCCATCACCGCCCACAACAGCGTGGCCCTGGCGGAGGAACAGGCCCGGAAGTTCCATCCCCGGCAGGTCATCATGACCGACGAGGCGGCGGCGAGGGACCTGAAGGTTCGTCTGGCGGACACAAACACCCGGGTCCACGGCGGTGTTTCCGCCCTCTCCACGGCGGCGACTCTGCCGGGAGTGGATACGGTTGTCACCGCCGTGGTGGGCATGGTGGGCCTCAAGCCCACCCTTGCCGCCATCCGGGAGGGCAAGCGCATTGCCCTGGCCAACAAAGAGACGCTGGTCTGCGCCGGAGAGCTGGTGATGGAGGCGGCGGAGAAGCGGGGGGCGGAGATCGTCCCCGTGGACTCGGAGCATTCCGCCATCTTCCAGTGCGTCCAGGGCTGTCTGGACCGGGGGGAGATCCGGCAGGTGATTCTGACCTGCTCCGGCGGGCCCTTCTACGGGATGGGCAAGGCGGAAGTGGCGAAGAAAACCCGGGCGGACGCCCTGCAGCATCCCAACTGGAAGATGGGCCCCAAGATCACCGTGGACTGTGCCACGCTGATGAACAAGGGCCTGGAGGTCATCGAGGCTATGCGCCTCTACCGCCTGCCCCTGACGAGGGTGAAGGTGGCCGTCCACCGCCAGAGCATCGTCCACTCCCTGGTGGAGTTTCGGGATGGGGCCTTGCTTGCTCAGCTGGGGACGCCGGACATGCGCCTGCCCATCCGGTACGCCATGACCTACCCCCAGCGGGCGGAGTCGGCCGAGGAGCCGCTGAACCTATTGAGCTGCCCGCCGCTGACCTTTGAGGAGCCGGACCGGGGAACCTTTCCGTGCCTGCGCCTTGCGGAGGTGGCGGCGGCCAAGGGGGGCACCGCCTGCGCCGTGCTGAATGCCGCCAATGAGGAGGCGGTGCGCCTGTTCCTGGAGGACCGGATCGGCTTCCAGGACATCTTCGACCTCACCGCCCGGGCCATGACGGAGCTGCCCGTCATCCGCAGGCCCAGCCTTCCGGACATTCTGGAGGCGGACGCGGCGGCCCGGCGGGAGGTCCTGAAAAACGTTTCAAAGTAAGGGGCATGTTTCCATGAGCTTCATTTATGTTCTGGCGGGTATTTTCATCTTCGGCTTCCTGGTTGCCATTCACGAGCTGGGTCACTTCCTGGCGGCCCGGCTCTGCGGCGTGCGGGTTCAGGAGTTTTCCATCGGCATGGGCCCGTTGCTGTGGCATCGGGAGACGGGAGAGACCCGGTATTCCCTCCGCCTCCTGCCCATCGGGGGCTTCTGCGCCCTGGACGGAGAGGACGGGGACACCGGGGACGAGCGCTGCTTTGCCCGCCAGAGCTTCTGGAAGAAGCTGGTGATTCTGGCCGCCGGGTCCTTCATGAACCTGCTGGCGGGGGTGGCGGTCATCGCCTGTATCTTCGCCACGGCCAGCGGCTTTTACGTGGACCGGGTGGCCGGGTTTTCCGAGGGCTTCCCCCTGGAAGGGGAGGAGGGCCTGATGGAGGGCGATATCTTCTACAAAATTGACGGCTGGCGGACGTACCTCCGGGGGGACGCCGCCCTGTTTCTCCGGTTCAACGACGGCCAGGGTATGGATGTGGAGGTTATCCGGGACGGGGAGAAGGTGGTCTTGAAGGATCTTCCCTTGTACCGGGGGACCTACGACGGCCAGACGGGGCGGTTCGGCCTGATGGTGGACGCCGCCCGGGTCCCGGCCACGTTTTTGACCACGGTGAAGTTCATCGGCTACCAGACCCTGGACTTTGTCCAGCAGGTGTGGTTCAGCCTGATTCAGCTCCTCCGGGGCAACGTGGGCCTCTCGGAGGTCAGCGGCCCGGTGGGCATTGTCTCCAGCATGACGGAGGTGGGGAACGCCTCCAAGACCGCTCTGGACGCCCTTGAGAACATCGCCTTTTTCGGGGCCCTCATCGCCATCAATCTGGCGGTGATGAACCTGCTGCCTATCCCGGCTCTGGACGGGGGACGCATCTTCTTCCTGGCGATTGACGCCCTGTCCCTGCTGCTGTTCAAGCGGAAGGTGCCGGAGAAATATCAGGCGGTGGTGAACACGGCTTGCTTCGTCCTGCTGATGGGCGTCATGCTGCTGGTGACTTTGAAGGATGTAGGACAGCTGTTTCTGCGGGAGGGATGAGCGTATGACAAAACGCCTGATGGTGGGCAGGGTCCCGGTGGGCGGCGGCGCGCCGGTATCCATCCAGTCCATGTGCAATACGAAAACCGACGACGTGGCCGCCACAGTGGCCCAGATCAAAAAGCTGGAGGCCGCCGGGTGTGAGATCATCCGGGTGGCCATCCCCGATCAGGCGGCGGCGGAGGCCGTGGACAAGATCAAGGAGCAGATTTCCATTCCCCTGATTGCCGACATCCACTTCAACTACAAATTTGCCCTGGAGTGCGCGGAGCGGGGAATCGACGCCATCCGCATCAACCCAGGCAACATCGGCGGAGAGGAAAAGGTCAAGGCTGTGGCGGACGCCTGCCGCCTCCGGGGCATTCCCATCCGGGTGGGGGTCAACGGCGGCTCTTTGGAAAAGGAGCTCCGGGCCAAGTACGGCGGCGTCACTGCCGAGGCCCTGGTGGAAAGCGCCCTGGGACAGGCCCGGCTGCTAAACCGATTCGATTTTGACGACATCTGCTTTTCCGTCAAGTGCTCCGACGTACCGCTGACCATGGCGGCTTATTTAGCCCTCAGTGAACAGACGGACTATCCCCTTCACCTGGGGGTCACGGAGGCGGGCACGCCCTCCATGGGGCTGGTGAAGTCCGCCATGGGCATCGGCGGGCTCCTCTGCCTGGGGGTGGGGGACACCCTTCGCGTAACCCTGACTGCCGACCCGGTGGAGGAGATTCACGCCGCCAAGAAGATCTTGAAGGCGGCGGGCCTGCGGAAGACCGGCGTGAATTTGATTGCCTGCCCTACCTGCGGCCGGACCCGGATTGACCTGATCCCCATTGCCGAGGAGGTGGAACGGCGGCTGGCGGACTGCGAAAAAAACCTCACCGTGGCGGTGATGGGCTGCGCCGTCAACGGTCCCGGGGAGGCCTCCGCCGCCGACATCGGCATCGCCGGGGGCAGGGGCGAGGGGCTGCTGTTCCGCAAGGGGGAGATTTTGTACAAGGTCCCCCAGGAGCGTCTGGTGGACGCGCTGATGGAGGAAATTGAGCGGCTGTAAGCGGCATTCCAATCAACTGGTAAAAGAGAGGGCAGCATGTCGAGAAACATCCCGTTTTTTGAATTTTTTGCCGAGCTGTCGGCGTCTCCTGAGCTCCGTCTCCGGCTGGCCGGGGCGGAGCTGGCCCATGGCCGCATTGACCAGGGAGAGCGGTCCATGGAATTGGATATGATGGTGAAAAGCCCCCTGGACCAGGGTGGCGTGCAAAGCCTGGAGGAGACGCTGCGGGCGGTCTACGGCTTTCAAAAAGTGGCGCTGAACATTACATGTATGGCTCCGCCGCCTCCTGCGCCCGCTTCCGCCCCCCAGGGGGGCGGGGCCAAGGGCGGCGGTTCCAAGGCGGCTCCCAAAAAGAAGCCGGGAAAAATTCTCATGGGCAATCCCGTCAAGGCCCGGCCCGGCCCCATGTCGGCGCTGAATGTGAAAATGGGCACGGCCACGGTCTCCGGCAAGGTCTTTGCCTTTGAATGCCGGGAGACCCGGCGGCCGGGCATGTGGCGGCTGAGCTTCGACATGACCGACGGCACCGGCTCCGTCACCGTCCAGAAGAATCTCGGGGCAAGGGAGGCCCAGGCCCTGGAGGGGGCGGTGAAACCCGGCATGTGGCTGGTGGTCCAGGGGAAGATGGAGCCCACCTGGGACGGAAAGGACATCCAGCTGAATCCCCAGCACATCAACGTGACGGACCACGAGGAACGAATGGACGCCGCTCCGGTGAAGCGGGTGGAGCTCCACCTTCACACCCGGATGAGCAACATGGACGCCCTCACCGACACCAAGGAGGTTATCCAGGAGGCCATCCGCTGGGGACACCCCGCAATTGCCATCACGGACCACGGCGTGGCCCAGTCCTTCCCGGAGGCCTGGCACGCCGCCGGGGACAAGATCAAGATTCTCTACGGCGTAGAGGGCTACTTCATCAACAATGTGGACGACCGGATTGCCGTCCACGGCTCTCAGGACATCCCCCTGGACGGGGAAATCGTCTGCTTTGACATCGAGACCACCGGCCTGCGGGTGGACCGGGAGGCCATCACGGAGATCGGCGCGGTGGTGCTGCGGGACGGGGAGATTGCCGAGCGGTTCCAGACCTTTGTAAATCCCGGGAAGCGGCTGACGCCGGAGATCATCGGCCTCACCGGCATCACCGATGAGATGCTCAAGGACGCCCCCAAGCCGGCGGAGGCCCTGGCGGACTTCCTGAAATTTGTAGACGGGCGGCCCCTGGCGGCCCACAACGCGGAGTTTGACATCGGCTTCATCCGCAAGGGCTGCGCCGAGGCGGGGCTGGACTTCCGACCCACCTATATCGACTCTCTGATTCTGGCCCAGAACCTGCTGCCGGGACTGGGGAAGTACAAGCTGGACATTGTGGCGGAGCATCTGGACCTGCCCGCCTTCAACCACCACCGGGCCAGCGACGACGCGGCTACCGTGGGCTATATGCTGATTCCCTTCTGGAAGATGCTCCATGAAAAGGGCATCCATACCCTCCAGGCTGTCAACGGCGAGATGGAGAAGCTGCGGCCCCTGGGGAACAAGTCCAACCGCTTCCCCAAGCACATCATTCTCCTGGCCCGGAACAAGACGGGGCTGAAAAACCTCTACCAGATGATTTCCGCCTCCAACCTGAAATACTTCAAGCGGGTGCCCACCATTCCCAAGAGCCTGCTGAAGGAGCACCGGGAGGGAATCATCGTGGGCGCGGCATGCGAGGCGGGAGAGCTGTTCCAGGCGGTAAAGGACCACAAGGACTGGGAGGAGCTGAAACGCATCGCCTCCTTCTACGACTACCTGGAAATCCAGCCCCTGTGCAACAATGCGTTCATGCTCCGCAACGGCGACGCCAGGAACGAGGAGGACCTGCGGGAGTTCAACCGGGTCATCGTCCGCCTGGGGGAGGAGCTGGGGAAACCTGTCTGCGCCACCGGCGACGTGCATTTCCGGGAGCCGGAGGACGAGGTGTTCCGGCACATCCTCCTGGCCTCGAAGAAGTTCCCCGACGCCAACGAGGCCCTGCCCATCTATTTCAAAACCACCGATGAGATGCTGAAGGAGTTCTCCTACCTGGGAGAGAAAAAAGCCTATGAGGTGGTAGTGACCAATACCCGCCTGGTGGCGGACCAGATCGAGCGGTTCGAGCTGCTGCCCAGGGAGCTGTTCCCGCCGAAGCTGGAGAACTCCGAGGAGGACCTGAACCGGCTGGTCTGGGAAAAAGTCCACCGCCTCTACGGCGAGGACCCGCCCCAGCTCATCGTGGACCGGCTGAATGTGGAGCTGGGCGGCATTTTGGGGAAATACGACGTGGTGTACATGTCCGCCCAGAAGCTGGTACAGCGCTCCCTGGAAAACGGCTATCTGGTGGGCTCCCGGGGCTCCGTGGGCTCCTCCCTGGCGGCTTACATGTCCGGCATCACGGAGGTCAATTCCCTGCCGCCCCACTACCGCTGCCCGAAGTGCAAGAACAGCGAATTTATCCAGGACGGATCCTACGGCTGCGGTGCGGATATGCCGGACAAGGTGTGCCCGGTTTGCGGGACGAAATATGAGAAGGACGGCTTTGACATTCCCTTCGAGACCTTCCTGGGCTTTGGCGGCGGCAAGGTGCCGGATATCGACCTGAACTTCTCCGGCGAGTATCAGGCCCGGGCCCACCGCCACGCCATTGAGATGTTCGGTGAGACCCAGGTGTTCCGGGCGGGAACCATCGGGACCCTGGCGGAGAAGACCGCCTACGGCTTTGTGAAAAAGTACCTGGAGGAAAACCAGATGACCGTGGGCCGGGCGGAGGAAAACCGGTTGACCCTGGGCTGCGTGGGGGTCCGGCGGACCACCGGGCAGCACCCCGGGGGACTGGTGGTGGTTCCGGCGGACAAGAGCATGGAGGATTTCTGCCCCGTCCAGCACCCGGCGGACGCCGACGACTCCGACACCATCACCACCCATTTTGAATACCACTCTATGGAGGACAATCTCCTGAAGCTGGACATGCTGGGCCACGATGATCCCACCATGGTCCGCATGATGCAGGACCTCACCGGAGTGGACCCGCAGAAAATCCCCCTGGACGACCCGGACACCATGTCCATCTTCGTCTCCAGCAAGGTGCTGGGCTATGAGAACGACGAGATTCTGGGCCCCACCGGGGCGGTGGCCATTCCGGAGTTCAACACCCGCTTCACCCGGCAGATGCTCATAGACACCCAGCCCAAGGACTTCAACACCCTGGTGCGCCTCTCCGGCTTCTCCCACGGCACCGACGTGTGGCTGGGCAACGCCCGGGAGCTGATCGTCAGCAAGACGGCAACGGTCTTGGAGACCGTGGGCTGCCGGGACGACATTATGCTCTACTTGATTTCCAAAGGCCTGGACCCCAAGATGAGCTTTAAGATCATGGAGTCCGTCCGAAAGGGGAAGGTGAAAAAGGGAGGCTTTGAGCCCGGCTGGGAGGAGGCCATGCGGGAGCACGACGTGCCGGAATGGTACATTGATTCCCTGGCGAAAATCGGCTATCTCTTTCCCAAGGCCCACGCCGTGGCCTATGTCATGATGGCCTTCCGCATCGCCTGGTACAAGGTCCATGAGCCCCTGGCCTTCTATGCCACCTTTTTCTCCGTCCGGGCCAAGGCCTTTGACGCGGAGTTCTGCTGTGCCGGAAAAGAGGCGGTGAAAAAGAAAATCCGGGAGATCGAGAACAACAAGGACGCCACGGCCGTGGAGCAGAACCTGCTGACCACGCTGGAGGTCTGTTATGAGTTCTACCTCCGGGGCTTCCACTTTGAAACCATCGACATTTACCGCTCCGGCGCCACCAAGTTCGTGGTGACGGAAAATGGACTTCTGCCGCCCTTCACCACGGTCCACGGCCTGGGTGAGGCGGCGGCCCTGGACACGGTGGAAAAGCGGCAGGGGAAGGAGTTCATCTCCATTGAGGAGTTCGCTCTGTGCTGCAACAAGCTGTCCAAGACCCATATTGAGCAGCTGAAAGCTCTGGGGGCCTTCGCGGGCATGGCGGAGACCAGCCAGATCACGTTGTTTTGATTCCGCCAAGACCGGAATAGGAGGGACAAGTGAAAAATCAATTGAGAGGAATCGCCCTGATTCTGCTCAGCATTACGCTGATGCTCGGTGCTTTGGGGGATGGGTGGAGATATGTATTTGATTTGTCTGTCAGATGGCAGCACATTTTTGCAGGGCTTGGTATGATTGGAGCCGTTATGGTGTTCCTGCCTGAGAAGAAAGAAAAGAAGTAGCGGCCGATGTGAAGAAGAGAGAGGACGGAACGTCCCCTCTCTTCTTCTAAATATTCGGCTCCATGGCCCGTCTCAGCATCCGCTCCGTCATGCCCTCCCCCAGCCGGCAGAGGCGGCGAAACTGCTTTCCCAGGTCATAGCGCATCCCGTCGTTGAGCCAGGCCATGATCTGCCCGAAGCACTCGCACTGATAGAACCGGACGATGATGGCCCGGTCCTCCCGGGAAATGGGAACGCCGGTGGCGGCCGCAGCGGCGTAGTCCTCCACCACCCGGCGGCACACGTCCATCAGGCTCCGCTCAAACAGGTCCCGGTGAGCGGACTGGTTGATATGGAGTACCGCCTGCCGGTGCTCCAGGGCAAAGCCGGCGGCGGTCTCCAGGCAGTCCGCCAGGGACAGGGCCGGGCCCTGGGCGGCAATGATGCGTTCCGCCTGATCTGTGACCAGCTCCTCCAGCAGGGCGGGGATGTCCTTGAAGTGATAGTAAAAAGTATTCCGGTTGACCCCGCAGGACTGGACGATGTCCTTTACAGTGATCTCCCGAAGGGGATGTTCCTCCAGCAGGTGGAGAAAGGCGGCCTTGAGGGCCTCCTTGGCAGGGGCGGACATCATGAGGACCTCCTTTCCTCCCGGGAGAAGAGCCCGGTGGCGGCGGCATCCGCCATGCGCTGGGCGGCGGAGAGAAGCTCCGACTTGGGCAGGGCCATGTCCTTTTCAAACCACTCCGCCAGAAGGCCGATGAAACCCCAGGCCAGGAAGTTCAGAAGGTAGCCCGTCAGCCTCGGGTCCTCCGGGTGGAACCAGGTTTTGACCAGCAGCGCGCCGTTCCGGTGAACCAGCCGCTGGATGGACTGGAAGAAGCCGCTGGCCTCGCTGCTGGCGAAGAGGACCGTGCAGATTTCCCGGTTCTCTATGGTGAAGTCCAGCACCGGCTCAAATACGGGAGCCACGCTGCCCACCGCCACGGTCTCCTGCATATGGGCGTCCACCAGCTCCTGGAGTTCCTCCAGCAGGTCCTCCTCCACACTGTGCAGCAGCTCCAAAGTGCCGGAGTAATGGAGATAAAAGGTGGCCCGGTTCATATCCGCCGCGTCGGTCACGTCCCGAACGGAGATGTCGGAGAAGCTCTTCCGCTTCATCAGCTCCAAAAGACTTTCCTTCAGCAGCTTGCGGGACCGCCGGGCCCGGCGGTCTTCGGGGTTTTTCAGCATAAGCGTCCTCCTTTGGACAGGTTAGGCATTTGCCCGCTTTTGTCTATTGACCAAATTTCCTGTCTTTACTATAATCGACTCAAGTCAATAAGTCAACAAAAATATTTTATTTGACACAAGTTGATTATTTGGAGGAATCACTATGACTTGGCAAACCATGAGCAAACGCGTGTCCGCCCTGGTTCTGGCAGCGGTTTTGACTGTGACGCTGACTCTGCCCGCCGCTGCGGCGGAGGCCATCGGCGACGGCGTGACCCCCACCTACGACGAGGCGTATTACGCCACGTTGGACTACTACGGAAACCTTCTGGAGGGCAGCGTGGTGAAAAGCTACGCCATGAACGGCCGGGACAGCCTGACGGACTACGGCGTCTACGACGAGGTGGTGAACCTCACGGACAGCTCCGTCCCGGTGAGCGGGGAAGGGGGGAGCACCTCCTTCCAATTTGCCGGCGGCGCGCCGGACCACTTCTATTTCGAGGGCAAGACAAAAAAGCCCTTTGAGGACCTGCCCTGGACCATCTCCCTGCGCTACACCCTCAACGGGGTCCCCGCCAAGGCGGAGGAGCTGGCGGGGAAGCAGGGCGTGGTGGAAATCCTTCTGGACATTGTGCCCAATGAGAACGCCGGAGACTACGCCCGGTACAATTACACCCTGGCGGCCACGGCCCTGTTTAACCAGGACGACATCCTCTCCCTGGAGGCGGAGGGGGCCCAGGTCCAGCTGGTGGGCAACCTGCGGACCGTTCTCTTCCTCTGCCTCCCCGGGGAGGAACAGCACTTCACCATCCGGGTGGGCTCCAACGATTTCTCCTTCGGCGGCCTGACCGTGATGATGATGCCCGCCACCCTGGCCCAGCTGGAGGAGATCGCCAAGCTCAGCGAGCGGAAGGACGACCTGGAGGAGGACTACCGGGCCCTCTCCGGCAGTCTGGATGAGCTGCTGGACGCCTTGGCGGACATTCAGAACGGCCTTTACGCCTCCGCCAAGGGCCTGGACCAGCTGGACGCGGCCCGGGGGACCTTCTCCGGCGGCAAGGGCGCGCTGTACAATGGCACGGACCGCCTTCGGGAGGACCTGAGCAATCTGGCGGATATCCTGGCCCCGGTGGAACAGCGGGTCCAGCTCCTGAGCCGGACGGTGACGGACTCTAAGGCCGTCCTCAACGAGATGGTGGACGCCACCGTGACCCTGCAGGCCCAGCTGACGGAGATGGAGACGGCCCTGTACGGCCTGGAGCAGGGGACCAGTGACCTGCGGAGCGTCATCGGGCTGGCGGCGGATATGGAGGGGAATCTCCTCCGCCTGGAGAGCGCCCTGGGCGGCGTCCACGTGGGCGGCGGCAGTGTTGCCACCAACAGCCGGGGGCTGGTGGAAAAGGTGAAGAACGTACATGGCGCCTATGCTGCGGAGGATACGGAGACCTTCCTCCAGAAGATGCTGGAGGCCCAGGGCGTGGGAAGCGCGGAGGCCAAGGTCAAGGCGGCGGGCATGAAGCAGCTGCTGGATGCGGACAAAGCCGGACTTCCGGTGCCCCCGGAACAGCAGACGGCCCTGGAGGCGGCCAAGCAGATGGAGACGCTCCATCAGGTGAAGCAGCAGACGAATATGGGCTTCCGGGACTTCTGCGGACAAGTGACCAAGGACCCGGACACGGCCAAGCAGATGAACGATCTCTGGCTGATTTACAGTGCCGGCGGCGCTGTCTCCGGAAAGGCGGCGCTGCGGAACCGCCCGGTGCCGGAGGTTGTCGTTCCCGCAGTCCCGGAGCCGCCCCAAGCCCCGGCCGAGCCTCCGGAGCAGGACCGGCCTTCCGAGCCCGCTGAGACCCCGGACCTGCCGCAGTCCCCGGAGGCGGCGGCACCGGAAACCGGAGCGCCGGAAGAACCCGCCGTTTCGGAAGAAGCGGAGCAGCCCGCTCCGGAGGAGGAACAGGGGCCTCCGGTGCCGGAGGATGCCGAGGCTCCGGAGACGCTGAAAAAGGGACAGATGTCGGCCCGTCTGGTGGTCTACGAAGCTCTGGATGGCGATGACAGCGGAGCTTCTGATCAAGACGGCGCTTCCGGAGAAGACGACGGTTCCAGCGGAAGCGACGGTTCCAGCGGAGACGACAGTCCCGGCGGAAGCGACGGTTCCAGCGGAGACGACAGTCCCAGCGGAAACGATAGTCCCAGTGGAGACAACGGCTCCAGTGGAGACGGCGGTTCCAGCAAACCTGAGACTCCCGGCGAGGGAGACGGCGCGCCCTCCGGTCCCGACGCCCCCTCCAACCCCGGAAAGCCCCCGGAAAACGACACGGTAGGCGGCGCGGTGGTGGACCTCATCACCAGCGGCCTGGACAGCGCCACCGCCCGGATCGACGCAATCCAGAGCCAGCTCAACGCCTCCCTCAACCAGATCAAGCGCCCCACCGCCGCCGTGGCGGGCGACCTGGCGAACCTCTGCGGAGAGCTGAACTACCTGCTGCGGGACCTGGACGACGCGGAGGACCTGACGGCGGCTCTGGGGCAGTCCGCCGGAACCCTGCGGGAGATTCTGGAGGACGTGGACGCGCTGCGGATTGTACTGAACGATTATGAGCCCACACTTCAGGAGGCCCTGACCAGCGCCGGGACCCTCAGCGCCTCCGCCGTGACCACCATCCGGGACACGGAGACCCTGCTTAGCGATGCGGAGAATCTGGCCCGGTCCACGGGAAGGGACCTGGATGCGGGAACGAAGCAGTCCCTCCGGGGCCTCTCCGCTGCCCTGCGGCAGACCGCCAAGGCCCTGGCCACCACCAAACAGGTGAAGGAGGCCAAGAATACCGTCACCCAAATCATAGAAGATACCTGGAACGAGTACACCGGAGATGTGAACAATATCCTGCTGATGGACGCCACGGCGGAGGCGGTGTCCCTGACGGATAAGCGGAACCCGTCCCCGGACAGCATTCAGGTTCTCATCCGCACCCAGGAGATCAAGACGGAGAAGGCGGAGGAGGACGAGGCGTCCGCCGCCGTCAAGGAAGAGTCCACCTTCTGGGGCCGGGTGACGCAGATGTTCCGGGACTTCTGGAACGCCGTCACCGGCGTCTTCCACTGACGGGAGGAAACCGCCATGATTGAAAAGATTGCCCATAAGCTGACCCGAAAGCCCAGGCTTGTGGCCCTGATTGCCGTGCTGATGCTGATTCCCTCCCTCATCGGCTACGCCGCCACCCAGATTAACTACGACATCCTTTCCTACCTGCCCCAGGACCTGCCCTCCTCCCAGGGAGAGCAGCTGCTGGAGGACCCCTTCCAGATGGCGGCTACCAGCATGCTGATCGTGGAGGGGATGCCTGCGGGCTACACCAATAAGCTGATTCAGGACATCCAGGATATCCCCGGCGTGTCCAGCGCCGTGTGGCTGAGCAATCTGGTGGGCATTCAGGTTCCCGTGGAGATGATTCCGGCGGACCTCCGGGAGATGTTCTTCTCCGGTCAGGCCACCATGATGCTGATTCAGTACGATCACCCCGGGGCCTCCGACGAGACCATGGAGGCCATCCGGCAGGTGCGCAGCGTCTGCAACGAGCGCTGCTTCCTGGCGGGCTTCTCCGTGGTCATCAAGGATACCCGGGACGTGATGGACGGGGAGCTGCCGATCTTTGTGGGGCTTGCGGTGCTGCTGGCCCTGGCCGCCATGAGCGTGACGCTGGAATCCACCGTCCTGCCCTTCGTGTACCTGGCCAGCATCGGCATGGCCGTGGTCTACAACTTCGGAAGCAATATCTTCTTAGGCCAGATTTCCTACATCACAAAGGCTATCGCCGCCGTGCTGCAATTAGGCGTGACCATGGACTACTCCATCTTCCTTTACCACCGCTACGAGGAGGAGCGGGAGCGCTGTGACGACAAGCGGGATGCCATGACCCAGGCCATCATTGCCGCCTTCCGCTCCCTCTCCGGCAGTAGCATGACCACCATTGCGGGCTTCCTGGCCCTGTGCTTCATGCGGCTGACTCTGGGCCGGGATATCGGCATCGTCATGGCCAAGGGCGTGGTCCTGGGTGTGGCCACGGTCATTCTGGTTCTGCCCTCCCTGGTGCTGATCTTCGACAAGCCGATTGGAAAGCACAAGCACAAGACCCTGATTCCCTCCTTCGACCGGGTAAACGGCTTCATTCTCCGATACAAGATCCCCCTGGTGGTGCTGACGGTTCTGCTGTTCTTCCCGGCGGTCTACGCCCAGCGTCACGCGGACATCTACTACAAGCTGGACGAATCCCTGCCCCGGGACCTGCCCTCCATTGTCAGCAACGAAAAGCTGAAGGACGACTTTGACATGGCCACCAGCCATTTCGTGGTCCTCCGGGACGACCTGAGCGCCGCCGACATGGGGGAGATCGAGCGGCGGATGGAGGAGGTCCCCGGCGTCACCTCCGTGGTGTCCTTCCACAAGATGCTGGGCGTGGGCGTGCCGGACTTCTTCATCCCGGAGGACCTCAAGAATATGCTCCGCCAGGAGGGCTGGCAGCTGATGATGATCAACTCCAGCTGCGCCCCCGCCACGGACGATGTGGCGATTCAGCTGGACGCCATGAATGAAATTCTCCACAGCTACGACCCCTCCGCCATGATCACCGGGGAGGGGGCCATGTACCGGGACCTGATCGACACGTCGGCCGTGGACTTCCAGGTGACGAATTATATTTCTATTGCGGCGATCTTCCTCATCATCGCCTTTGTCTTCAAGTCCGTCTCCGTCCCCCTGGTGCTGGTTGCCACCATTGAGCTGGCCATTTTCATCAACCAGGGCTGCTGCTACTTCCTGGGCGCGGAAATTCCCTTCATCGCCCCCACCATCATCAGCTGCGTCCAGCTGGGAGCCACAGTGGATTACGCCATCCTCATGACCTCCCGGTTCCAGGAGGAGCTGAAAAAGGGCCTTGGCCGGGAGGAGGCCATCCGCATTGCCGCCGCTTCCTCCGACGCATCCATCGTCACCAGTGCCCTGGTGCTGTTCTGCGCCACCCTGGGGGTATCCTTCGTCTCCTCCATCGACCTCATCGGGGCCATCTGCGTCATGCTGGCCCGGGGAGCGCTGATCTCGGCGCTGGTGAGCATTTTCCTGATGCCCGCCATCCTCTGTGTCTGCGAGCCGCTGTTCCAAAGGACCAGCTATCACTGGAAGACGCCGGACCCTGCGCCGGTTCTTCCCGGCCCGGAGAAGGAGACGCTCCCCCCGGCGGAGACCGAGGCCCTTCCCGCCTCGGAGGGTGAGCCCGCTTCCCCGGAGGCGGCTTCCGTGGAGGCGGTTTCCATAGAGATGGAGCCGGTTTCCGCCCGCGCAGAATGACGGAATATCGAAAGAAGTTCCCCGGAGGAATTTCCTCTGGGGGACTTCTTTGCAGATTTGTCATGCCTCGTCCTTTGCCCAGGCCATGGCGCAGCGCACGGCCCGCCTCCAGCCCTTTTGCAGCTCCTGCCGCCGCGCCTGGGAGACAGCGGGGGAGAAGGTCCGCTGGCAGGCCCAGTTGCCCTTGATTTCCTCCTGGTCCCGCCAGAAGCCGGAGGCCAGTCCCGCCAGATATGCCGCCCCCAGGGCGGTGGTTTCGATGCACCGGGGCCGCTGGATTTGGATGTCCGACAGGTCCGCCTGGAACTGCATGAGGAAGCTGTTGGCGCTGGCTCCGCCGTCCACCTTGAGGGAGCCCAGGGTCAGGCCGGACTCCTCCTTCATGGCCAAGAGTAGGTCGTTGGTCTGGTAGGCCAGGGATTCCGTCACCGCCCGGATGAAGTGCTCCCGAGTGACGCCCCGGGTCAGCCCCACCACGGTGCCCCGGGCGTAGGGCTCCCAGTAGGGGGCCCCCAGGCCCACAAAGGCGGGAACCACATAGACGCCCCCGGCGTCCTCCAGCTGAGCGCAGATTTGCTCCGTCTGAGCGGCGCTGTCCAGCAGCCGCATTTCGTCCCGGAGCCACTGGATGGCGGCCCCGGCGATGAAGACGCTGCCCTCCAGGGCGTAGTGGACCTGCCCGCCCGCCCCGGCGGCAATGGTGGTGAGAAGCCCCCGCCTGGAAGGGACCGCCTCCGCGCCGGTGTTCATCAGCAGGAAGCCGCCGGTGCCGTAGGTGCTCTTTACGTCTCCCGGTTCAAAGCCGCACTGGCCGAAGAGGGCGGCCTGCTGGTCTCCCGCGGCGGCGGCAATGGGGATGGAGCCGCCGAATTTGTCCGTCTCACCGAACAGATGGCTGCTGGGCAGGACCTGGGGCAGCAGGGAGGCGGGGATGCGGAAGCAGTCCAGCAGCTCCTGGTCCCACTGGAGCTTGTGGATGTCAAAGAGCATGGTCCGAGAGGCGTTGGTGTAGTCTGTGGCGTGGACCCGCCCGCCGGTGAGGTTCCAGATGAGCCAGGTATCCACGGTGCCGAACCGCAGCTCTCCCCGCTCCGCCCGCTCCCGGGCGCCGGGGACATTGTTCAGAATCCACTCCAGCTTGCTGGCGGAAAAGTAGGCGTCGGGAATCAGCCCGGTCTTTTGCCGGACGGTCTCCTCCAGCCCGTCCTGCCGGAGTTGTTCGATGCGGGCCGCCGTCCGGCGACACTGCCAGACGATAGCGTTGCAGACAGGCTTTCCAGTGGCGGCGTCCCAGACCAAGGTGGTTTCCCGCTGGTTGGTGATGCCGATGGCGGCGATTTCGTCGGGCCGGGCATCGGCCTTCTGCATGGCCTCCATGGTGACGCCCATCTGAGTGGACCAGATGTCCATGGGGTCGTGCTCCACCCAGCCGGGCCGGGGGTAAATCTGGGGAAATTCCTTCTGAACCACGGCCCGGACCTCTCCCTGCCGGTCGAAGAGTATGCACCGGGAGCTGGTGGTGCCCTGGTCCATGGCGATCACATAGTTTTTCACGTCTGCTCCTCCTGATGGCGCAGGGGTTACAGCGTTCCCTTGAAGAAGTCCACGATGCCCTGCTCCACCTGGTCCTTGAGGTCGTTGTAGTTGTGAATTTCGTGGCGATAGCCGTCGTAGATTCTGGTGATCACCTTGTGGCCGGAGTCCTCCAGCCAGGCGGAGACCTGCTTCACCCCCGCGCCGTACTGGCCCACCGGGTCCTCACCGCCGGCGATGTTGTAAATGGGCAGGTCCTTGGGCACCTTCTCCGCCCAGGCGGGGCCGGTGATGCAGTCGATCATCTGGCAGAAATAGAGGAAGGAGCGGTTGCTGGTGGGATGGGAGAAGGCGTCCAGGGGGTCCATGGCGTGATCCGCCTGAACGAAGGGGTCGGAGCAGATCCACTCGTTGCCGAAGCGGATTTCCTCCGTGCACCGCTCACACATCCAGCCGAGCAGGGCCCCGGCGGCATTGGGGTCGGAGGCGTCCCCCTGCCCGGCGTCCACGGCGGCTTGCAGCATGGCCATGCCCTGCTCCAGGCCGGGGAAGACACCGCTGGTGCCGCAGAGGGTGACGGCGGAGAGCTCTTCGCCATAGGCTGTGATATAGTCCCGGGCGATGAAGGAGCCCATGCTGTGGCCGAAGAGGAAATAGGGGAGGCCGGGATACTTCTCCTTGACCAGCGTTGTCAGGGTGTGCTCGTCCTCCATCATGGTGTGGGGCCCCTTGCCGCCCCAGTCGCCCCAGGAGTCGTTGACCACGGCGGTCCTGCCATGGCCCACATGGTCGTCCGCGGCCACGATGAAGCCGGCGTCCAGGAATTTGGAAATCATGTGGAGATACCGCCGGGAGTGCTCCCCGAAGCCGTGAACCAGCTGGAGAATGCCCACGGGCCTGGCGGCAGGGACGTAGATCCACCCCTGGACCTGATCCCGCTGGTTGAAGGACTGGAAGCTGATCTCGTGTAACATCGCTGCTCCTCCTGTTCCGGGCGCAGGAAGCGCCCTGTCGTTTGTATCGCCGGAAAATAAAGGAATCAAGAAAAGTATACCGTGTGCCGCCGCCCCTGTCAACCGGCGGCAGACGGGCCCGGAAGATTTTTTCCCGGAAAGGACTTGCCATTTGGGAGGAAATCCGCTATGCTGTCCATAAGGTCTTTATAAAATGAATAAGGAATGAGGAGCTATGACCACATCTCCCGCCAACAATATGGACGTCAAGCGGCGCAACCGGGTGAACACCCTGCGCTGCATCCTGGCCAGCGGCCGGATTTCCCAGATGGAGCTGACCCGGAAGCTGGCCCTGAGCTGGCCCACGATTTTGCAGAACGTGAAGGAGCTGACGGACATGGGACTGGTCCGGGAGGACGGCGTATACGCCTCCACCGGCGGCCGGAAGGCCAAGGCCTACGCTCCCGTGCGGGATGCCCGGATGGCGGTGGGTGTGAACCTGACGGCGGACCATGTGAGCGTGGCGCTGACGGACTTGGGGGGCACCCTGCTGCGTCAGGCCAGGGGGGCCCTGCGCTTTTCCATGGAGGACATATACTTCCAGTACCTGGGGGGCCTGCTCCAGCGGTTTGTGGAGGCCGGCGGCGCGGCGGACCGGATTCTGGGGGTGGGCGTCGCCCTCCCCGGCATCGTGGACGAGGAGCGGGGGCTTCTGCGGGACTCCCATGCCCTGGAGCTGCGGAACGTGCCCCTCAGCCGCTTCACCCGGCAGATTCCCTGGCCCTGCCGCTGTCTCAGCGCCGCCCACGCCGCTGGCTTGGCGGAGCTCCGGGACACGGAGGGGGACATGGTTTACCTCTCCCTGGACGATACCGTGGGCGGGGCCATTCTTCGGGACGGGGCGCTTTACCGGGGAGACCGCCTCCGGGCCGGGGAGTTCGGCCACACAACCCTGGTTCCCGGCGGACGCCCTTGCTGGTGCGGGAAGGCGGGCTGTCTGGACGCCTACTGCTCCGCCAAGGTCCTGGCGGGCCGCGCCGGGGGCAGTCTCTCCGCCTTTTTCGAGGAGCTCCGTTCCGGGGATTCCGAGAAGCGGGCGATCTGGCGGGAGTACCTGGAGTGCCTGGCGGCGGCGGTGAACAACCTTCACGTCAGCTTTGACTGCGACGTGGTGGTGGGGGGCCGCGTAGGGGCCTGCCTGGAGGAGTTCGGGGAGCTGCTGCGGGCGCTGCTGGCGGAGCGGAATCCCTTTGAGCCGGATTCCTCCTATCTGAAATACAGCCGCTGCTCTCAGGAGGCCGCCGCCGTGGGTGCGGCACTGACCCAGGTGGAGGCGTTTCTCCAGGGGCTTTGAGCATAAGGGCAAAATGTGAACGCCGTCCCGCCGGGACGGCGCTTTTGCGCTCACTTTTTACAGGTCCGCTCCGGGCCAAAGACGGCATGGCAGGTTTCCAGAGCCTTGCTCAGCTTCTGCCGGAGGGCTTCCCCGGTTTCATCGGAATCCAGGGCCGCGTGGATATCCACCAGCTCGAAGCGGGGGGAGGCCCCCGCCGCCCGGCGGAGCATGTACAGGGGGGCATAGGCGTAGTCCGTGACCTGGGTTTCTCCGGTCTCGTTGTCCCGGGTGAGGGTCAGGGTCAATACCGCCGTTGTGTCCGTGTTGGGCTTGGTCTGGGAGGAGATGAAGTTCCCCAGGGAATAGCAGACAAAGCCCTGCCGCCCGTCGGGGAGGGTCCGGAGCTCCATAGGCTGGGGCACATGGGAGTGTCCCCCCAGAATGAGGTCCGCGCCGTGCGCAAAGAGGAAATCCGCCAGCTCCTCCTGATGCCGGTTCTGCGTCAGCTGGTATTCCAGGCCCCAGTGGATCATCACCGTGATGAGATCCGTTTCCATGGCCTGCGCCGTCTCCAGGTCCGCGGCCAGACGGTCCCAGTCCGGCTTGGAGAGGGTGGTCAGGTAGTCGGTGTGAAAGACATTGAGGGCGTAGGGGTGCTTTTTGGGCAGGGGAATGCCGTTGGTGCCGTAAGTATAGCCCAGGAAGGCCACGGAAATTCCCCCCACGTCGGCCACGTCGATGCCGCGGTCCTGCTCCTCCCGGGTGCGGCTGGAGCCCACATGGGCCAGCCCTGCCTCGTCCAGCACGTCCAGCGTCCGGCTGAGGCCGGAGAAGCCCCGGTCCAGGCTGTGGTTGTTGGCGGTGAGGCACAGGTCAAAGCCCAGGGCCTTGAGGTCGTGCGCCAGATCGTCGGGGGAGTTGAAGGAGGGGTAGCCGGAGTAGGGGGGGCCGCCGGAGAGGGTGGTCTCCAGGTTGACCACGGCGTAGTCCGCCGCCTCCACATAGGGCTTGGCGGCGGCCATAATCCGAGCGTAGTCATACCGTTCCCCGTTCCAGGCGTCGTCGGTGATGGGCATGTGGCTCATGGCGTCGCCGCAGACCGCCAGGGTGGCCACTGTGGGCTCCGGCGGCGGGGGCTCCTCCGGGATTGGGGGCGCTTCAAATGCCGCGGGGGCGGGGACCGGGGGTTCCGCCGGGACGGGGACGGGGGATGCGGCTCCGGCGGAAAGGCTGCCGCAGGCGCTCAGGAGCAGCGCGAGGCAGAGCAGGAGGGCGGGGAGCTGTCGTTTCATGAGAGGATCTCCTTTCCAGGGAAGCTGAGTTTGCGATAGCTCCCGCTTTCGGGGACTTTTGGCCTGATTATAGCGGTTTTTCCCCGCCCTGTCAACGAGGGGGCCGTTCCGGCGCGCCCCATGCCCCGGCGGTCCCGCTCCGGCCGCTTTTTTAAGGGTCTGAAAATCAGAGGAAGGCATTGACAAAAGGGCTTCCGGGCCCCTATAATGAAGCCATGTAAATTGGGAGCCGGCGAAGCCCGGACAAAATAACAGGGGTGGAGAGATGAATAGTATCCGAAAAAAGATTACGGTATGCCTGATGGCGACAGTCCTGATTGCGCTGTTCGTGGTGGGGAGCGCCAGCATCGGGCTGAATTACAGAAGCACCATTGCCACGGTGGAGCAGATGATGAGCGAGACCGCCGTCCTGGCCTCCGAGCGCATTGAAGAGGAACTGATTGCTTATAAGAATGTGGCCATGGACACGGGGCGCATCACTCAGCTGGCCAATTCCTTCACCTCGGTGGAGGAGAAGAAGGCCATTGTGGATGAGCGGGTCAGCCTCCATGGCTTTCAGCGGGGCAATCTCATCGGCCTGGACGGCATCAGCGTGTTTGACGGGAAGGACTATTCCGACCGGGAGTATGTCCAGCAGGCCATGAAGGGGAACGTCTACGTCTCCCAGCCCCTGGTCAGCAAGATTACCGGGGAGCTGTCCATCATGGTGGCCGCGCCCGTCTACTCCAACCGGGGGATCATTGCGGGCGTGGTGTACTTCGTCCCGCCGGAGACCTTCCTGAACGATATTGTCTCCTCCATCCAGGTCAGCGAAAACAGCCGGGCCTATATGATCAACAAGGACGGAGATACCATAGCCGACGTTACACTGGAAACCATCACCACACAGAATATTGAGCGGGAGGCCCAGAGCGATTCCTCCTTGAAGCAGCTGGCGGCCATCCACGCGGAGATGCGCCAGGGGAAGGTGGGCTTCGGCAGCTTCCATGACTCCGACGGGCCCCGCTTCGCGGCCTACGCCCCGGTGGGAGGCACCGACGGCTGGAGCGTGGCCGTCACCGCCATGAAAAAGGACTATCTGGCGGATACATACTTCGGCATGGCCATCAATGTGCTGGTGATCATCGCCTCCATTCTGGCCTCCATCGTGGTGGCCCTGAAGCTGTCCAGCAACATCGGCGATCCCATGCGGGCCTGCGCCGCGCGGATGAAGCTGCTGGTGGAGGGTGATCTCTCGGCCCCGGTTCCCAAGACGAAGGGGCAGGACGAGACGGCGGAGCTGACCCGCTCCACAGCGGAGATGGTAACGGGCCTGAACACCATCATCAACGACATCAGCTACCTTCTCACGGAAATGTCCAGGCAGAATCTGGACATCCGCTCCGCCCACCGGGAGGCCTATGTGGGGGACTTCCAGAACATCCTCCTGTCCATGCGGACGCTGAAGCAGGAGCTCAGCGGCACCATGCGGCAGATTAACGCCTCCGCGGCCCAGGTTTCCTCTGCCAGCAATCAGGTGTCCATGGGTGCTCAGACTCTGAGCCAGGGCTCCATGACCCAGGCCAGCTCCGTGGAGGAACTGGCGGCCACGATTACGGACATCTCCAACAGCGCCCAGAAGACCTCCGCCGCCGCCGAGGAGGCGGGCCGCTTCGTGAACGAGGCCGGCGGGCACCTGGGAGTCAGTGTGGAGCACGTCAAGGAACTGAATGCCGCCATGGAGAAAATCTCCAAGTCCTCCGAGGAGATTTCCAAGATCATTGCCACCATTGAAAACATCGCCTTCCAGACCAACATCCTGGCTCTGAACGCCGCTGTGGAGGCCGCTCGGGCGGGCTCTGCCGGCAAGGGCTTCGCCGTTGTGGCGGACGAGGTCCGGAATCTGGCCACCCGGTCTGATCAGGCCGCCAAGGCCACCAAGGAGCTGATCGAGGGCTCCATCGCCGCCGTTGTCGAGGGCAGCGAAGCGGTGGGGAAAGTCACCGAGTCCCTGGAGCAGACCAGCGTCTCCGCCGGTCATGTCACCGCTCAGATGGACATTGTGGTAGAGGCTGTGGCAAACCAGACCGCCTCCATCACCCAGGTCACGGAGGGCATTGATCAGATTTCCTCCGTGGTCCAGACCAACAGCGCCACAGCCCAGGAGAGCGCCGCCGCCAGCGAGGAGCTCTCCGCTGAGGCGGCCAGCCTGAAACAGCTGGTGGACCAGTTTACGCTTGCCAGGGATTAAGCGGTCCCGGACGGCAGAACCGGCCAAACGAGGCCCCTGCGGAGTTATCCGCAGGGGCTTTTTTGTGGAGCCTTCCCGAAAATATGTCAAATAAAGAAATTGAGGTTGACAAAATCAGGATTTTTGCTACAATAGATAGCGTTCAAAAGGCGTACGCCTTTTTTTCATGGTTTGGAACCAAACCATGAGGATGGATTGAATACGCCCGGAAGACACAAAAATTTTTGGAGGTTTGCAATGAAGAAGTTTTTCAGCATGCTGCTGGCGCTCGTGATGCTTTTGGCTCTCGCGGGCTGCGGCGGCAACGACAACACCCCTGCGCAGGATCAGGGTGGCTCCTCTGATGCCGGCCAGACCCAGCAGGAAGACAATTCCGGCGAAGCGGCCGCCAGCCTCGAAGACGGCATCGGCGACTACCACATCGGCATTGTCACCGGCTCCGTCTCTCAGTCCGAGGACGACCGCCGGGGCGCCGAGGCCTTCCAGGCCAAGTACGGCGAGGATAAGGTCACACTGGCCATCTATCCCGACAACTTCACCGAGGAGCTGGAAACCACGATCCAGACCATCGTCAACCTGTCCGACGACCCCCAGATGAAGGCCGTCATCGTCAACCAGTCCGTTCCCGGCACCACCGAGGCCTTCCGCCAGATCAAGGAGCGCCGCCCCGACATCCTCTGCATCGCCGGTGAGGCTCACGAGGATCTGCCCGAGATCGGCTCTGCCGCCGATCTGGTGTGCAACAACGACTTCGTTTCCCGCGGCTACCTGATCATCCGCACCGCTCATGAGCTGGGCGCGGATACCTTTGTCCACATCTCCTTCCCCCGCCACATGGCTTATGAGACCATGAGCCGCCGTGTGGCCGTCATGGAAGAGGCCTGCAAGGAGTTCGACATGGAGTTCGTTCTGGAGACCGCTCCCGACCCGACCTCCGACGTGGGCATCCCCGGCGCTCAGGCTTATATCCTGGAGAACGTCCCCGCCTGGGTTCAGAAATACGGCGAAAATGCCGCCTACTTCTGCACCAACGACGCGCACACCGAGCCCCTGCTGAAGCAGTTGGTGGAATACGGCGGCTACTTCATTGAGGCCGACCTGCCCTCTCCTCTGATGGGCTATCCCGGCGCTCTGGGCCTGGACCTCACCGAGGAGGCCGGCGACTTTGAGAAGATTCTGGCCAAGGTGGAATCCGCCCTGGTGGAGAAGGGCGCTGCCGATAAGTTCGGCACCTGGGCTTACTCCTATGGCTACACCCTGTCTGCGGGTCTGGCCGAGCACGCCAAAAACGTCATCAACGGAGTCAGCGAAATCACCGACATGGACGCTGTGGCCGCGGCCCTGAACGTCTATTCTCCCAAGGCCCAGTGGAACGGCGCGGGATACACCAACGCCACCACCGGAGTCAAGAGCGACAATGTGTTCCTCATCTATCAGGACACCTATATCATGGGCGACCCCGGCCGCTTCATGGGCAACGCCGACGTGGAGATTCCCGAGAAGTATTTCACCGTCAGCTGATCGAAGTTTAGAATTGTCTGCCGCACGGGGAGGAGGACCTGTCCTCCTCCCCGCGCTGGCTTTGATCCCACGGAAGGCGGCAAAGGTCCCCGCCTGAGCGCCCGGTCCCTTTGGGCAGGGCGCATTGAACAAATGAGATAGGGTGGATGTATGACAAACAACGTGAACCCCCTTCTGCAAATGCAGAATATCAAAAAGGACTTCTTCGGCAACCAGGTTCTGACCGACATCAATTTTACTTTGGGTGAGGGCGAAGTCTTGGGCCTGTGCGGCGAGAACGGCGCAGGCAAGAGCACCTTGATGAAAATCCTGTTCGGCATGGACGTCATCCGGGAGACCGGCGGCTACAGCGGCGATATCCTGATTGACGGCAAAAAAGTGGAATTTAATACTCCTTTCGACGCGCTGGAGGCGGGCATCGGCATGGTGCATCAGGAGTTTTCCCTGATCCCCGGTTTCACCGCCACGGAAAATATCCTCCTGAATCGGGAGCCCTGCAAAAAGAATATTGTTTCAGAGGTGTTCGGCGACCGCCTGAACACGCTGGATTATAAGGAGATGGACCGGCGCTCCGCCGCCTCCATTGAAAAGATGGGTGTCTCCATCGACGCCAAAATGGTCATCAGCGACATGCCCGTGGGCCACAAGCAGTTCACGGAAATCGCCCGGGAGCTGAGCAAGGACCAGCTGAAGCTCCTCATTCTGGACGAGCCCACCGCCGTGCTGACGGAGAAGGAGGCGGAGGCCCTGCTGGAATCCATCCGGGGTATGGCCGCCCAGGGCATTTCCGTCATCTTTATTACCCACCGCCTCCACGAGATTCTGGCGGTGTGCGACAAGGTGGTGGTCATGCGGGACGGCTACGTGGTTCGGGACGTTCCCACCCGGGAGACCAGCGTGGAGGACATCACCAAATGGATGGTGGGCCGGGACGTGCAGAGCGCCGCCGTGAGCGAGGCCCGGACCAACGACGGGGGCCGGACCATTCTGTCCATCAAGAATCTCTGGGTGGACATGCCCGGCGAGACGGTGCGGGACGTCAGCCTGGATATCCGGGAGGGCGAAATTTTAGGCATCGGCGGTCTGGCGGGCCAGGGCAAGCTGGGCATCCCCAACGGCGTCATGGGCCTTTACGAGGCTGGCGGCAGGGTGGAGTTCAACGGCCGGGAAATTCCCCTGAACAACCCCCGGAAGTGCCTGGATTCCTCCCTGGCTTTCGTGTCGGAGGACCGGCGGGAGGTGGGCCTCCTGCTGGACGAGAGCCTGGAGTGGAACGTAGCCTTTCCCGCCATGCAGATCCAGGAGAAGTTCCTGAAAAGGCTGCTGGGCGGCTTTGTCAAATGGCGGGACGAAAAGGGCATTCATCAAGTGACCCAGAAGTATATTGACGAGCTGCAAATCAAATGCATCAGCTCCAAGCAGAGGGCCAGGGAGCTCTCCGGCGGCAACCAGCAGAAGGTGTGCCTTGCCAAGGCCTTTGCCCTGGAGCCCAAGTTCCTCTTTGTGTCCGAGCCCACCCGGGGCATCGACGTGGGCGCCAAAGCCCTGGTGCTGGAGGCGCTGAAAAAGTTCAACCGGGAGAGCGGTGTCACGGTTGTGATGATCTCCTCCGAGTTGGAGGAGCTGCGGCAGACCTGCGATCGCATTGCCATCGTTTCCGGCGGACAGGTGGCGGGCATCCTGCCGGCGGCGGCGTCCTCCGAGGAGTTCGGCCTGCTGATGGTCAGCAAGGTCAAGTAAGGAGGGAAATGAAATGATAACGGGATATGTATTACCGCCGGTGCTGAAAAAGATGGGGTTTCCCCGGCTGATTATTACCGGGTTTTTGCTGGTCCTCTTCATCCTGACCCCCTTCGTCGGGGTCGATCTGCCCACCCAGATTACCAACATCATCAACCGCTTCAGCTGGAACGCGGTGCTGGTCCTGGCCATGGTGCCCATGATCCACGCGGGGTGCGGATTGAACTTCGGACTGCCTCTGGCGATTATCTGCGGCCTCCTGGGCGGCACGCTGTCCATCCAGCTGGGCTTTACCGGCCCCATGAGCTTTGTAATGGCGGTGCTGATCGCCACCCCCTTTGCGGTGCTCCTGGGCGGGGGCTACGGCCTGCTGCTGAACCGCATCAAGGGCGGCGAGATGATGATTGCCACCTATGTGGGCTTTTCCGTCATGTCCTTTTTCTGCATGATGTGGCTTCTGCTGCCCTATAGCAGTCCCACCATGGTTTACGGCCTCTCCGGCAACGGCCTGCGGCCCACCATCTCTCTGGATGGCTTCTATAATCAGGCGCTGGCCAAGCTCCTGGAGATTGATTTTGCCAAAATAGCCGCCGCCCTGCATATCAGCCTGGGCCCGCTGGAGCGACTCAAGATTCCCACCGGGTCCCTGATCGCCTTTGCGCTGCTGGCCTTCCTGATGTGGGCTTTCCTCCATACCAAGACCGGCACGGCCATGACGGCGGTGGGCTCCAATGCTGCCTTTGCCCGGGCGGCGGGCATCAACGTGGACCGGACCCGGATGCTCTCCGTCATCATGTCCACCTGGCTGGGGGCCATGGGCATTCTGATGTATCAGCAGGGCTTCGGCTTCATCCAGCTGTACAACGCCCCCAACAACCTGACCATGCCCACCGTGGCGGCCATCCTGATCGGCGGCGCCTCGGTGAACAAAGCCACAATCCCCAACGTCATCATCGGGACGATTCTCTTCCAGGGCATTGTGACCATGACCCCCACGGTGATGAACTCCCTGATCCATATGGACATGAGCGAGGTCATTCGGATTATTGTCTCTCAGGGCATGATCCTGTACGCGCTGACCAGAAAGATGGAGGGTGCGAAATGAGCAGGAAAACGAACCTCTCCGCGGGAAAGCGGGCCTTGGATCTGGTGCAGAACAACGCCGTGCCCATCATGTTCATCATCATCTGCGCCGTCTTCATCCCCATGGCGGGCTTCTCTCCCAGCTATCTGCTGAATGAGATCGTCACCCGCATGGGCCGGAACCTGTTTTTGGTGCTGTGCCTGCTGTTCCCCATTATGGCGGGCATGGGACTGAACTTCGCCATGACCCTGGGAGCCATGGGTGCGGAGATTGCCGTCATTCTGGTGGCGGACTGGCAAATCTGGGGGATTCCCGGCGTGGTGCTGGCGATGATCCTGTCCATTCCCTTCTCCGCCCTGCTGGGCTTCATCTGCGGCACGCTGCAAAACATGGCCAAGGGCCGGGAGATGATCACCAGCTATATCATCAACTTCTTTATCAACGGCTGGTATCAGCTCATCGTGCTGTATATCATGGGAGCCATTGTCCCCATCATGCATTCCAGCATCATGCTGCCCCGTGGCTACGGCATCCGGAACACCGTGAGCCTGCTGAACATGCGCCAATGCCTGGACGACCTGCTGGCAATCCGGGTTGCGGGCGTAAAGATCCCTGTGTTTACCTTCCTTCTGGTGGCGCTGCTGTGCCTGTTCATTGTCTGGTTCCGCCGGACGAAGCTGGGCCAGGACATGCGGGCCGTGGGCCAGGATATGGAGGTGGCCAAGGCCGCGGGCATCAATGTGGACCGGACCCGCATCATCTCCGTAGTGATGTCCACCGTCTGCGCCGGCTTCGGTATGGTGATTTATCTCCAGAATATCGGCAACCTGCCCACTTACACTGGACACGCCCAGATCGGCATGTTCTGCATCGCGGCCCTGCTGGTGGGCGGCGCGTCGGTGGAAAAGGCCGGTATCGGCAACGCTTTCCTGGGCGTGATTCTCTTCCACCTGATGTTCATTGTGGCCCCCGGCGCGGGCGCGTTCATTACCGGTGACTCCATGGTGGGAGAGTACTTCCGCGTGTTCCTGTCCTACGGCGTCATCACCCTGGCCCTGATTATGTATGAGGCCAAGAAGCGCATGGTGAGGAGCAAGGTGGGCCAGGAGCTGGCTGAAGCCCAGATGAAAAAGGAGGATGCGACATGAAAGCAAAAAGAAGAATCCTCTTTTCCCTTCTGCTGGTGCTGTTTCTGGTGGGCGTCGCCGCGGCCATGATGGTCATTGGCCGGGGGCACACGGTCTATTTCGACAACAAGACCCTGGAGGATTACCAGGGCCAGACCTATAAGGCCTTTGAAAAGGTCGTGGTCACGGTCAAGGGTGAGGACGTGGCCAAGCTGTCCAAGCGGGACCGGGGCATGTCCACCTGGATCGGCCAGAACTTCAAGATGATTCTGGAGATCACCCGGGAGAAGGGCGGAGCGTCCGAGATTCACGAGATCGACCTGAAGCTGCCCTACAGCGTGGATGGCATCGTCATCAACCTGCCCGCCCTGCTGGCGGGTCTGCCCGAGGAGGCATGGTACTCCGAATTTGTCCCCGCCGTGACGGAAGAGCCCCTTGACGAGGGAGTGCCCGGCGAGGGCGACGACTTCGGCCTTGGCGGCGATATGGGCCTGGAAGGTGAGCTGGGCCTGGAGGACGGCCTGGGCGGCGTTTAAGCCCTGCGGCATTGGGAAACCATAAGACCGCCCCGCCTCTGGGCGGGGTGGTCGTTCATTTGAAGGATTGAAAAGGAGGAACTTCCCATGGCAGTATTATCCGGCCTGGAGCCGAAGGCGGTATTTGAATATTTTGAGAAGCTCTGCGCCGTGCCTCACGGAAGCGGAAACACTAGGCAGATCAGCGATCTTTGCGTCGGCTTCGCCAAGGAACTGGGCCTGCGCTGGCGGCAGGATGGGCTGAACAACGTCATCATCTGGAAGGATGCCAGCCCCGGCTGCGAGGAAGCCGCCCCGGTCATCCTCCAAGGACACATCGACATGGTCTGCGTCAAGACGGAGGACTGTGCCAAGGACATGGCGAAGGAGGGCCTGGATCTCCGCACCGACGGGGAGTGGGTCTGGGCGGACAAAACCTCTCTGGGCGGGGACAACGGCATTGCCGTAGCTATGATTCTGGCGATTCTGGCGGACGACAGCCTGCCCCACCCGCCTCTGGAGGCAGTATTCACTGTGGACGAGGAGGTGGGCCTGGAGGGGGCCTTCGCCCTGGACTGCTCCGACCTGAAGGGCCGGAAGCTGGTGAACCTGGACTCGGAGGAGGAGGGGGTCTTTACCGTCTCCTGCGCCGGAGGCGTGCGGCTGGACGGCTTCCTGCCCGGTGTGAAAGCGCCGCTGAGCGGAGAGGAGGGCTATGAAATTTCCCTGGAGGGCCTCCTGGGGGGCCACTCCGGTGGGGAGATTCACAAGGGCCGGGCCTCTGCCAACCAAGTCATGGGCCGAGTGCTGTACGGCGCCCTGGAGCGCGTCCCCGGTCTGCGGCTGGCGGACATCCGGGGCGGACGGTTTGACAATGTGATCTGCTCCCGGAATCACGCCAAGGCCGCCGTTCCGGCGGACCGGACGGGGGACTTCGAGGACTTTATCCGGGAGTTTGACGCGGCGCTGAAAAACGAGTACGCCGGCTGTGACGGCGGCATTGTGCTGACCTGCCAGAAGACCTCCCTGGACGGAGCGCTGTCCCCGGAGGCCACGGAAAACATTCTCCGGACGCTGCTGGCGGTGCCCCAGGGGGTCCAGGCCATGAACGTGGATTTCCCTGGACTGGTGCAGACCTCTCTGAACATGGGAGTCATGGAGCTGCGGGAGGACGGCGTGCATTTCGGCGTTTCCATCCGCTCCTGCATCGCCACCCAGAAGGACATGATGATCCAGCGGCTGAAAGCCATTCTGGAGTTGGGCGGGGGTTCCTTCGTCCTGCGGGGAAACTACCCCGGCTGGCAGTACGACCGAAATTCCGCCCTGCGGGAGGAGGTCCTGGATGCCTACAAGGCGGTCTGCGGCAAACAGGGGACCATTGAAGCCACCCACGGCGGCCTGGAGTGCGGCTTGTTCATTGAGAAGCTGCCGGGACTGGATGCGGTGTCCTTCGGCCCGGAGCTCCACGATGTCCACTCCGTCAAGGAGCGGCTGAGCGTGGCCTCCACCCTGCGGGTATATGAGGTGACGCGGGAGCTCCTGAGGCGGGAGAGCGCTTCCAGGAAATAATACAGTCAGGGGCCGTTCCATGGGAATGGCCCTTGACTTTCCCATAATTGGGTGTATCATTTGGATATATGCTATTTGTACGGAGCGGGGTGTGAATCACGAGACGGCATCGTTATCAAAGGTGGTATAGAAGCCGGAGGACGCGGGTCCAGACCCGGCGGCTGGTCCGAGCCTGGACGGCTGGAATCGCCGCCGGGCTGGCGCTGCTGCTGGCGGCGGTGTTTCTGCTTTCCCGGGGCGGCGGGCGGCCCGAGTTTGAGAAGGGGGATCTGCTGGTCTGCGCCAATGGGGACGGGTCCGTGGAGTTCTACTGGCCCGGGACCACCGCGCCTTCGGCCTTGTACCGGGCGGATTTCTCCTGCGGCGAGACCCGGGAATCGCGTTATACCTCCCAGCCCTCCTTCACCGTCTCCGGCCTCCCGGCGGGAGAGAAGCTGGAAATCCGGGTCTGGGCTGTGGCGGACGGAAAGGGCCTCTTCGGCAAGCCCAAGGAGGTGAAAAGCTGGAAATCGTTCCATGCGAAGCTGACCCTGCCCGAGGGCCTGGAGGCCCCGGAGGTCTCCGGCGCTCCGGAGGACGGCGCCGTTTCCCTCCGCTGGACGGGAGAGGGGGACGTCTACGCGGTTTTCAGAAGCTGGGAGGCGTTCAGCGTCTTTGTGGGTACCGCCGGGGAGCGGGAAATGACGGTTCCCCTGGAAGAAGGGGATATGGGCCCGCACCGGTTCGCCGTCCGGGCGGGCTGGAAGAAGCGGGGATTTGTGCTCTGCGGCCCGGCCGCCGCACCGGCGGAGGCCGGGGGACAGGACCTGCCCAGCGGTGGAAAACTGTCCCTTACATACCGGGAGACCGCCCCCCGACTCTGTGTCCTGGAGTGGGAGGGAATCCGGTGCCACCACTTTGAGGTCCGGCGCTGGACGGGGGAGGGCTGGGAGACCGCCGCCCGCCTGACTCCGGAGGAGCGCATGCGCTATGACACGGGGCGGCTGGGCTCCGGGTCCTGGAACCGCTTCCGGGTCGCCGCCGTGAACGAAGGGGGCGGGGAGGAACAGGCGGAGGAGGTCTCCTTCTGGGCCTCCGTCTCGTCCCTGTACAGCACCGTCTGGCCCATTCAAAATCTGACCCTTTACGAAAACCCCGGAAAGGGGGACCGTCTGGCCTCCATCCCCGGCGGGACCACACTCTGCGTTCTGGCGGAGGAGGGGGACTGGTTCCGGGTCCGGCATGGGGAGGAATACGGCTGGGTGGACAGCCGCTTCTGCATGATCAACCTGCCGGAGTACGTGGGGGACCACTGCTCCTACGATATCACCAACAGCTACGACTCCCTCTTTGCCGTCCACGGTTCGCCCATCCGGGAGGTTACGCACCAGACGCTCCCAGGCTATGAGGATGTGCGGCTGGAGGACGGGACCTATCTGACCCCCTACCTCTACCCCTGTGCGCAGAAGCTGCTCACCGCTGCCCGGGCGGCGGAGGCCGACGGCCTCCGGCTGAAAATCTACGAGGCATTCCGCCCCCAGCGGGCTACCCGCTTTTCCTACGACGTCACGGAAGAGCAGCTGAACAGCCCGGCGTTGACGGAGTCCGGAGGGCAGGTGGGGATGACCCTCTCCAGGCTCATGACGGACAACGGCCGCTTCCACCTGGGCAGCTTCCTGGCCAGGACCATCTCCTCCCACAACCGGGGCATCGCCCTGGACCTGACCCTGGAGAAGATTGACGGCGGCGTGGAACTGGAGATGCAGAGTGGTATGCACGATTTGAGCTGGCATTCCGAGACCTATTTGAACAACCTGAACGCCAAGCTGCTGGAGGGCTACATGAAGGCCGTGGGAATGAAGGGCCTGAACTCCGAGTGGTGGCACTTCCAGGACGACGATACCCGGAGTGCCATCGGCCTGAACGCATCCCTGGAACAGGGCGTCAGTCCGGAGGGCTGGACCCAGGACGACGGCGGCTGGCGCTACCGGAGAGCCGACGGGAGCTTTGTCCGGGACACGGAGCTCCGCATAGACGGCAGGACCTATGTCTTTGACCGGGAGGGCTGCGCGGCTGGATGACCGCGGATTATTTTGGGAAAATGGACCGGACCGCTGCCGTCCGGTCCGTTTCTTTTTTGCAAAACTGCCCATATGTCCTTTTCCGACAGGCCCGAATCCGGTATGATAGTGCTATCAACGATAAAGGAGTGGGCCCCATGAAAAAAGCCGAACGCGCATATGCCTCCCTGAGGGAGCGGGTCAGGACGGAGTGGCTCCTGTATCTGCTGGCCTTCGTCTTCATCCTCATCGCGGACTCCATCGGACAGATCAAGATTCCCGTCTGGAAGGGGACCTTCATCATCTTCCCCATTTTCTACGCGCTGTTCCTGGGCGTCCTCACCGGCCCCAACGTGCTGAAAATCCTGGACGACAAGAAGGTGAAGGCGGCCTCCGGCCTGGTGGGCGTGGCGATTCTCCCCTTTGTGGCCAAGCTGGGCATCAACGCCGGGGCCAACATCTCCATTGTCATCTCCGCCGGTCCAGCCCTGCTGCTCCAGGAGTTCGGGAACCTGTGCACCATCTTCCTGGCCATGCCCATCGCCCTGATGCTGGGACTCAAGCGGGAGGCCATCGGCGCTGCCCATTCCATCAACCGGGAGACGAATCTGGCCCTGATGCAGGACATGTTCGGCGCGGACTCCCCGGAGGCCCAGGGAAGCCTCTCCGTGTACATCGTCGGCGGCATGGTGGGCACCATCTACTTCGGCTTCATGGCCTCCATGGCCGCGGCTACCGGCGCCTTCCACCCCTACGCCCTGGGCATGGCCTCCGGCGTGGGTGCGGGCATCCTCATGAGCTCCGCCGTGGCGGCCCTTTCCGAGGTCATGCCCGCCTATGCGGACCAGATTGCCGCCATGGCCTCCGCCAGTGAAACCATCTCCGGCATCGACGGCATCTACATGGCAATCTTCATCGGTGTGCCCCTGTGCAATTTCCTGTACCGCAAGCTGGAGCCCACCCTGGGCCGCCTGACCAAATCCGGCCGGGAACTGGCCGGGAAGAACTGAGGAGGACGCGCTATGACCATCAAGGATTGGATTTTCGTCCTGGCCATTTCCGGCCTGGGCATGATGACCGCCAACTTCATTGGCTTCCACGTGGCCTTTACCGAATCTCTGCCCGGCGTACTGGTGCTGCTGCTCATCGCGCTGTGCGCCGCGGGGCTGGCCCATGTGATTCCCCTCAAGCTGCCCACGGTGGCATACTGCTCCATCCTGGGGCTGCTGTGCGCCTGCCCCCTGTCTCCCGTGTCCCAGTTTGTCATTGAGTCCGCCGGGAAGATCAATTTCACCGCGCCCCTGACCATGGTGGGAGCCTTCGCCGGCATGTCCATCAGCAACCAGCTGAAGATGTTCTTCAAGCAGGGCTGGAAGCTCATCATCATCACCATCCTGGTGATGACCGGCACCTTCTTCGGCTCCCTGGCAGTAGCCCAGGTGGTGCTCCAGCTGACCCATGCCATTTGAGCTGATTCTGGCGGCCCTGGGAAGCTGCGCCGTGGGACTCTTCATCGGCTGGTGCGGTGTGGCGGGCTTCCTGCTGCCCATCCTCTTCACCAGCGCCTGCGGCCTCCCGGTGACGGAGAGCCTTCTGCTGAGCTTTTTGTGCTTTGCCGTCTCCGGGGCCATCGGCTCCTGGAACTACCACCGCCGGGGGGAGCTGCCCCTTCGACCCGCCCTGGTCCTCTCCGCCGGAAGTCTGGCGGGAGGACTGCTGGGGGCGGCCCTGGGGGGACTGCTGGCGGCGGAGACCGTGAAGGTGGTTCTCTACATCGTGGTCTTCCTCTCCGGGCTGGCCATCGCCATCCGGGAGCTCCGGCCCCAGAAGGGCCACCAGGGCGGGGAGTCCTTCCCCGGGACCCTGCCGCTGCTGATTCTGGGCTTTGCCACAGCCCTGCTCTGCGCCCTCTCCGGCGCGGGGGGGCCGGTGCTGGTGATGCCCCTGTTGGTGGCCATGGGCATTCCAGCCAAGACGGCGGTGGGCGTGGCCCTGCTGGACTCCGTGTTCATCGCCCTGCCCGCCGTCGCCGTGTACGGAAGCCGGTGTGAGTCCCTGGCTGCGCTGCTGCCGGTTCTGCTGGCGGCGGTTCTGGGCCATGCCGCCGGGGTCTTCGCGGGCAGCGTCACCGCTGCCCGCGTGCCCCAGTCCTTGCTGAAGCGGGGCGTGGCTGTGTTTTCCATCTGCTTTTCCCTGTTGATGCTGTTGAAATAGAATGGGAGGTTTTTATCCATGCCGGACCATCTCCACTGTGATCTGCTTTTGACCAACGCCCGCTATCTTGCCCCGGACATGACCGTGGTCTCCGGGAAGGCCATCGCCGTCAAGGACGGCCGGATTCTGGACATTACGGACCAGGAGGGCTGCGCCTATCAGGCGGACACGGTCCTCTCCGGCTCCCGGCTCCTTTGGATGCCCGGTCTGGTGGACGGGCACCTCCACACCAGCCAGCAGCTCCTCCGGGGGCGTCTGCTGGACGAAAAGCCCGTGATCTGGAAGCGGGTCAACGTCCCCTTTGAGAGCCGCCTGGACGAGGAGAGTTCCCACCTCAGCGCCCTTTTGGCGGCCATGGAGATGATCTCCTGCGGTACCACCGGCTTTGTGGACGCGGGGGGAAAGTACCCGGAGATCTTTGCCGAGGTCTATCAGGCCGCGGGCCTCCGGGGCCGCCTCAGCGTCATGACCAACGACAATCCCTTCTGCCCGGAGAGCCTCCGGGCCCCCTCCGTCCCGGCGGCGGTGGACCGTTTGCGGGCCATGAAAGGGGCCCTCACCGGTCTGCTGAAGCCCATTTACTCCGTTACCACTCCCACCGCCGTCAGCGAGGAGCTGCTCCGGGCGGTGCTGGAAGCGGCGGCGGCAGACGGCGTGCCGGTGGAGACCCACATGAACGAGTACGCCAGCGAGGTGACGGACTTCATCGAGCGGTACGGGAAGCGCCCCTTTGTCTGGCTGGAGGAGGAGGGCCTGCTGGCCGCGCCCATGACGGCCCCCCACTGCATTTTCCTCAGCCAGGAGGAGATTGCCATTCTGGCCCGGCGGCAGGTGCGGGTAGCCCACTGCCCCTTCTCCAACTGCGGCAAGGGCGTGCCGCCCACGCCTCAGCTTCTGGCCGCCGGGGTTCCCGTGGGCCTGGGCACCGACGGCTCCGCCCACGGCGGGCTGGATCTTTTCCGGGAGATGCGGCTGTTCCGGGGGGTGATGAACGTCACCCGGGGCGTCGCCGCGGCGGATTCCACCGTCATGCCCGCCGAGACCCTTCTGACCATGGCCACCCGGGGGGGTGCGGCAGCCCTGATGGAGCCGGGACTGGGCGTCCTTGCGGCCGGCGCGCCGGCGGACCTCATCGCCGTGGACGTGGACGCGCCCCATCTCTGGCCCACCCAGAATCTGGTCCACACTCTGGTGGAGAGTGCCAGCGGCGCCGACGTGCGGCATTCCATTGTCAACGGAAAGCTGCTGATGCGGGACCGGGAGCTGCTGACCATTGACCGGGAGCAGGTCCGGCGGGAGGCGGAGCGGCTGTTTGAAAAACAGCCCTGGCTCCGGAGCTGGAAGTAAAGAAAAGAGCTTGTGCGCCCCATGAAACCATGGTATCATGATTTCATGGGGCAATTTTCAATGCCGGAAAGGGAGAGATACCGATGCGCTATGCCGAGCTGCTGGAGCTGTCTCCGGGACTGCGGGAGTTTACCGGTCGGATTCCGGAGGAGCTGGACGGGCGGTTTCAGCTCAGGACCTACCCCGCCCATACCCTGATCCATCAGAAGGACAGTCCCTTGGAACGAATCGGCATCTTGCTCCGGGGGACCTTCCGGGTGGTGAACGAATTTGAAAACGGCAGCGTGTTCATGATTGAGGTGAACGAGGCGGTATCCTTTATCGGGGAAGTGACCCTGCTGGCGGGAGCGGCCACGACCTCCGTAACCATTGAGACGGTGACGGAGTGTCTGGTGGCTTCCCTGCCGGTGGAGGATTTTGACGCGTGGCTCCGGCAGGACATTGGGCTTCTCCGGGCCGTCAGCCGCCATGTGGCGGCTAAGCTCTACTGCTCCAGCTACAGCCGGGGAGAGCGGCTGTTTTACTCCGCCAAGTATGTGCTTTTAAAGTATCTGGTCCGTCAGGCGGAGGAACAGGGCGTCCGAACCGCCGGGCTGGTGGTCCTGAACAAGACCCGCCGGCAGATCAGCGAGGAGGTGGGGCTGACGGAGAAGACCATCAACCGCACGCTGACCCAGTTTGTCAAGGACGGAGTGCTTTCCATTCAGCGGGGCAAGGCCTCCTTCAGCGCCGGGCAGTATCACCGGGCTCAGCGGGAGCTGCGGGTCTATATGTCCCAGAGCAGGAACGGGATGTCTACTTGAAGGGGCGCGCGATTAAAATCGCGCGCCCTTTTGCGCGGCAGGGCTTGTCCATGGAGAGAGGAGAGCGGCGCATAAGGGGGGGGCGCCGCAGGGGCCGCTCTGTGGAAGCCTTGATTTGCAAGGCGTTCCGCCGGTGTGCGAAGAGACGGCATCCATAGGTCATCAGCAGCACACCGTCCACCGCCGCGGAGACGGCGGCGTAGTCATGGCCCTCGTACAAAAGCCCCCGCTGCCGGGTGTTCGTTTTGGGCGCCAGCGCGGCCCAGAGGAAGCGCCCCTGGGCCGCCAGCAGCTGCCGAAGCCGCCCCAAAAAGGCCGCATAGGCCCCCGCCAGTTGCCCCGGCAGGTATTCAAAATCCACGTCCAGCCCCGCGAAGTCCTTCCGCAGCACCGTTTGCAGCACCTCCGCCGCCAGCCGTCCCTGGGCCTCGTAGTCCGTCAGAATGAAGGCCGCCCGGCCTGTGTCGAACTGCCCCGCCTCCGTCAGGGTGGACAGGTGCATCACCGGCTTGGTACCCCGTTCCCGAGCCGCCTCCAGCATGGCCTCGTCGTCCAGGGGGAGGAGGCCTCCCTCCGCCGTGATGCCGTAGGTAAAGGGGGCCATGGCGGAGAGGTAGGGCAGCTGCTCCGCCAGCAGCTCCGGAGAGATAAAGGGATAGGCGTAGCCGTTGAACACGCCCTCCCCGAGCTTCTCCCCAAAATATGAGATGACCAGGAGCTGGCCCGCCGCCAGGGCTTCCTGCCCGCCCAGGGTCCAGTTGTTCCGCCAAAGCTGGCGGACCGTGGTGCCGTACCGGGCCGCGATGGAGGTCAGGGTCTCTCCCGCCGCCGCGACGTGGACCGCCCGGGGAAACCGCACCACCAGCGTCTGGCCAACCGCCAGGGCATAGTCCGGCGGCAGCTCGTTGTCCGCCGCCAGCTGCTTCGGGGCTACGCCGTATCCGGCGGCAATGGAGTCCACGGTCTCTCCGGGACTCACTACATGGATCGTCATAAACCATCACCTCTTTCGCAAAACCCTATGTCCGGGCCTTTGTCCCCTATGCGAACTTTCCCGCATACCCCGGGCCTCCCCGCCATATGTATGGGGCAAAGGGACAAGGAGGCTGTGCAGATGAAGAGACGGTGGACCCGATACCTGACCCCCGGCCTGGTCTTTCAATCCGTGCTGATCGGCGGCGGCTACGGCACCGGGGCGGAGATCGCCCGGTACTTCGGGAGATACGGACTGCTGGGAGGGCTGCTGGCCCTGGCGGCGGCGGCGGCGGGGTGGTCCCTGCTCTGCGCCGTCACCTTTGAGTTCGTCCGGGTCTTCCGGACCTATGACTACGGCTCCATGATGCGCCGCCTTCTGGGCCGGGCCGGATTCCTCTATGACCTCTGCTTTTACGCCATGCTCCTCCTGGTTCTGGGAGTGGTCAACGCCACCGCCGCCGCCATGGTCCGCGCCCTGACGGGACTGCCCTCATGGGTGGGTGTGGCGCTGCTGTCGTCCGGCGTGATGTTCCTGGTGCTGCGGGGCACGGAGGCTATCGAGAAGGCCCTGTCCCTCTGGGCCTATGTGCTCTACGCGGTCTACCTCCTGTTTCTCGCCGCCGTCTTTCTGCACTTTGGGGACGCCGTCATCTCTGAGCTCCAAAAAGGGGAGGCCGCCCCCGGCTGGCTCTTCGGGGGCCTGCGCTACGCCTCCTATAATCTGATCTGCGTCTCTATGATTCTCTACACCCTCCGGGACCTTCGGAGCCGCCGGGAGGCCGTGACCTGCGGAGTTTTGGCGGGAATCCTGGGAGCGGCCCCCGCCCTGCCGCTGCTGCTGGCCATGGGCTGTGACCTCCCGGCGGTCCTGGCCTCCGAAACGCCGGTGATGGCCATTTTTGGGCGGCTGCATATGCCGTGGCTCTATGTCCTTTTTGAAATTGTCCTCTTTGGAACGCTGGTGGAGACCGCCGCCGGGTTCATCAAAGCCCTGGAGGACCGCATGGAGCGGGTCCTCTGCCCGCGGGCAGGGCTTACGCCCGCCGGGTCTGCCGGCTCCTCCTGGCCCTGGCTGGGCCGGCCCCTGATGACGGGAGCGGTGACATCCCTGGGAATCTGCGTTTCCACCTTTGGCCTGACGGAGCTCATCGACAAGGGCTATGGGGCCATCTGCTACGGCGCACTGGTTCTCTTCGCCCTGCCCATGCTGACGGCGGGCGTCCGCATGCTCCGGCGCGCCGGGACCTGAACTCCTGGCTCCTTCGACACGTTTCGTTCCGCTTCTTTCCAGCCCTGCCAAAATCTACCCCCTTTTTTTGGCAGTCTTCCGGAGAGATTGTCCTTTCCCAGACTTGTAATCTCCGCCGCATTATGGTATACTAACCTCAATTTCGCAAACGAGGTGAATGAAATGGCTTTTTTTGGAGGGCAACCCAAGAATACTCCTCCGGTGGAGTCCCAGACCGACGATGAGCGGAGGGAAGGCGCCGATATCCCCGAGCTTCCCGAGCCGCGGAGCAGTACCGTCATTGCCAAGGACCTGCTTGTCACCGGAAAACTCAGCGGCGAGGGCGTGGTGCAGATCGAAGGCACCGTGGAAGGCGAGGTGAGCCTGAAGGGCTATGTCATTGTGACCGCCACCGGCAGGGTGAAGGGCCCCGTGGAGGCTGATGTAATCCGCATTGCCGGACAGGTGGAGGGGAATCTGGTTTCCCACGACCACGTACAGCTGGAACGGACCGGCACCATCAACGGCGACGTGACTACGGTCTCCTTTGTCATCGAAAACGGCGGCCGCCTCAACGGGCGAACTACCATGGTCCCGGAACAGGCGTCCACTCCCCGCGTAGAGGGCCTGTCCCCGTCAAAACCCGAGAAGAAAGACGAGAAGCCGGAGGACTGAGCGCGTACATCCATTTTATAAAAGCTCCAGAGAGAAGAACATGCCCCGTCCGGCGAAAATACTTTTCGCCGGACGGGGCAAACTTGATTTGTTCACACTTTTCCTGTAAAATATGGAAAAAAGAGAAAGGAGGGCTTTTTCATGCCCTTTACATTTCAATTCGGCGGATCCAGCGCCTTTGGAGGCGGGTTTAATCCCGAGAGCTTCCAGGGCGGCGGACCCAATCCCCGGCCTCGAAAGCCCCGGAAAGCCCGCCGCGCCATGGGCAGTCCCTTGAGCCGCACTCTCACCAACCTGGTGGTGACGCTGGTGTTCGGCCTGGTCTATTTCTACCTGGAGCTTCCCGCCCTGAATCTCCACGCCGAGGAGTTTTACGTCTTCGTCTTCCTCCTCTGCGCCGTCTACTGCGTCTGCGCCATCTTTACCTCCGGCTTTCAGGGCGACGGCAGCGTCAAGGGCTATTTCCACTTCGTCCGCAAGCAGTGCGCCGTCCCCTTCCTGGCGGTGGTGCTTCTGGTTGTCACCCTGGCTTTGGGGGCCCTGTCCAGCTGGGTGGTGTTCCGAGCGGGAAGCTATTCCAAGCTCCTGACGCTCAAGGCAGGGGACTTCACCGCCGAGGTGGAGGAGATTTCTTATGACCAGATTCCCATGCTGGACAAAGACTCCGCCGCCCAGCTGGGCACCCGGAAGCTGGGCGAGCTGGCGGACATGGTGTCCCAGTTCGAGATTCTGCCCGCCTATACCCAGATCAATTACCAGGGCCGCCCGGTCCGAGTGACCTCCCTGCGCTACGGGGATCTCATCAAGTGGTTCACCAACCGGGGAGACGGACTCCCGGCTTACCTCATCATCGATATGGTGAGCCAGGAGGCGGAGGTGGTCCGCCTGGAAGAGGGCATGAAGTACACCGTGGCGGAGCACTTCAGCCGGAACCTGTACCGCCATCTCCGGTTCCACTATCCCACCATGATGTTTGACGAGCCGGTTTTCGAGATCAACGAGGAGGGAACGCCCTTCTGGGTCTGCTCCCGAATTGTACGGACCATCGGCCTCTTCGGGGGTACGGACGTGAAGGGCGCGGTGCTGGTCAACGCCGTCACCGGTGAGAGCGAATACCACGAGCAGGTTCCCAACTGGGTGGACCGGGTGTACTCCTATGACATCATCATGCAGCAGTACGACTTCTACGGCATGTACCACAACGGTTTCCTGAACTCCATGTTCGGCCAGCGGGACGTGACGGTTACAACCGAAGGATGGAACTATATCGCCATAGACGACGACGTGTATATGTACACCGGAGTCACCTCCGTCACCTCGGACCAGTCCAACATCGGCTTCATCCTCTCCAACCAGCGGACCAAGGAGACCAAGTTCTATCCCTGCGCCGGGGCCACGGAGAACTCCGCCAAGGCATCTGCTGAGAGCCGGGTCCAGCAGATGAGCTATGAGGCCACCTTCCCCCTGCTGCTGAACATCGCGGGCCAGCCCACCTATTTCATGTCCCTGAAGGGTAACGACGGGCTGGTGAAAATGTACGCCATGGTCAATGTCCAGCAGTACCAGCTGGTGGAGACGGGGCAGACGCTGGCGGAGTGCGAGAACAATTACCGGCAGGCCCTGGCCCACGCGGGCCTCATCGCCGCCGGAGAGCAGAAGCCCGCCGGAGAGTCCCAGGAGCAGGAGGGCGTCGTGGCCGAAATTCGCAGTGCGGTCATCAGCGGCGACACTCACTATTATGTCCGCATGGAGGACAGCCTGGGCTATCTGGACTTCAACACGGCGGAGGTGCCCCTGGCGGTGCTTCTGAACGTGCGGGACCACATCCGCTATACCTTCGTGCTGGAGGGTGCGGAGTTCCCGGAGCACGGCATCGTCCAGGCCACGGGATTTGAATATGTGGACTGGGATAATTGAAGCTCCCTGAAAGCGTTGGCGGCGGGCCGTAAGGCCCGCCGCTGTTCCTTTATTTCCGCAGAAGAATCAGCCCCAGGGTGTTGGGCCCGCAGTGACAGAAGATGGTGCAGCCCGCCTTGGCCTCCAGAATTTCGCCGAAGCGGCCGTCCTCCCGGATGATCTCCCGGGCGATGCCTGCCAGCTCGTCCCCCGGGCAGGTATCCACCAGGAAGATGCGGCTGAAATCCAGGTCCGTCCGATCCCGGAGACGCTCCCGCACGTAGTCCGCCACCACCTTGGCGATGGCTCCCCGGAACTTTTTGGTCACGGACATCTTGCCGTCGATGACCTCCACGCAGGGGTGGAGCTTCAGGAGGTTCGCCCCCAGGGCGGTGACGGCGGAACAGCGCCCGCCCTTTTTCATGTAGTCCAGCCGGTCCAGGACGAAGCTGGTCTCCAGACGGGGAACCATGGCCTCCAAAAGCTCCAGAATCTCCGTGACGGACTTTCCCGCCTGGGCGGCCTCTGCGGCGGCCAGCACCATCATGCCGTGCCCCACGGTCAGGTTTCCGGAGTCCACCACGTAGACCTCCGGCACTTCTTCCGCCGCCAGCTTGGCGTTTTGATGGCAGCAGGAAAAGCCGCTGCCGATGTTGAGGTGGATGACGGCGTCGTACCGTTCCGCCAGCGCCCGGAAGGCGTCCTCGTAGTCCGCCGCATTGACGGCGTTGGTGGTGGTGATTTCCCCTCCGGCTTCTACGTGGGCGGCGATGTCCGCCGTGCGGATGTCCACGCCGTCGCGGTAGAGCTTTCCGGCCTTGACAATGCCCAGGGGGAAGACGGTGATATCGTATTGCTTCAGCAGCCGGGCCGGCAGGTCGCAGGTGCTGTCGGTGGTAATCTTGATCATAGGAGCTCCTTCCAGGTCCGGCAGCGCGCCCGAACCCTAGTCTGTTGAATCCCCGCCCCGCGGCGCGGAGCTATTGTATCATAGATTTTCGCGAAAATCCATAGGGGGAAGCGGGAAAATTAAGCGGCCCGGCCGCCTGCTCCATTATAGGATGCGGCTCACGCTTGCGCTTCACCTGCCGGAGGCGTGTCTGCTTCCGGCAGGGAGCCGTCCGCCTCCTCCGGCACCGGCCCATGCTCCGCCCCGCCCCGGCTCACATACACGCCGTTTTTCAGGTAGCGCCTGGAATAGAGGGTAATGACGCGGTCCAGCGTCCGGATGGTGGTTTCCAGGTCCTGCTCCGTCAGGTCCAGAAGCCCGGCGGCCCATTCCGCGTTGGCGGCGTCGTAGCGCAGGTGGGCCTCATGCACCCGCCAGCCCAGGCCGGTGAGGGTGAGGAGGTAGCGGCGCTGGTTTCCCTCTTCCCGCTCCCGGCGGATCAGGCCCTTTTTCACCAGCTTGTCCACGGCGATGGAGGTTGCTCCCTTGGTGCGGTACATGCGCTCGGACAGGTCGGCCTGACTGATTCCCTCGCTTTGGGCGATGAGCTTGAGGGTATGGGACTCGTTGGCGTGGAGGGACACGCCCTCGTAGGTTTTGGGCTGCTTTTCGATGGCTGTGATGATCCGCTCCATGTTGTAGAACTGGTCAAGCAGGGCGGTAAAGCAATCTGGCAGGGACATGGCGGCCTCCTCCCGGGATTTTGATGGGAACATCCTATCACATATGCCGTCGTTTGGCAAGCGCGGCCCCGGAGCAAAGCCGCTCCGGGGCCGCGGGGGGTGGAATGGCGTTCAGCAGTCCTCGTAGCTGATTTCCATGACGACCTTTTTGCTGCGGACCAAGGCGTAAACCACGGAGATGCCCAGGATCACCAGATTTCCGATAATCTCCGCCGGGGAGGAAGTGACCACCAGCAACACCACCTGGAAGGTGGCGACGCTGCCGCCCAGGATGCTGAGGAAGCTGAGGAGGCCCTTGCGCACGTGGAATTTGGACTTGTTCCAAAGCTCCGGCATGACCTTGGGCAGGAAGATGGCGGTAAAGCAGGTGATGGCCTTTGTGGCGCTGGACAAAATCACGGTGGAGTTGGAGACGATGCTGATGTCCAGTCCCGCCAGAATGGGCACAATGCCGATGAAGTAGAAGAGAAGCAGCAGGTTGACCGGTGTGGCGAATTTGGGATGGAGCCTGCCGAACACACCGGGGAGCCAGCCGTCCCGGGCTGCCTGGAGAATGGGGCGGCACATCCAGCCGATGGAGGCGTTCAGGGTGGTGAGCAGGGCGAACATGGCCCCACCCACGATGAAGAACACGTAAATGGGCTTGGGCATAATGGTCTCGGCCACAAGGGCCAGACTCTTGTTGGCCACGTCCGCCACGGGCAGTACGCCGGCGGCGATGGTGCCTATGAGGGCGTATACCACCGAGATTCCCACGGTGGGCACGATGATGGCGAAGGGGATGTCCACGGTGGGCTTTTTCGCTTCGCCGGAGAAGTTGATGACCACCTGCGCGCCTCCGGCGGCAAAGGACAGGTAGGCCGAGGCCATCAGGATGCCGGTGAAGCCCTTGGTCATGAAATCGGGCGGGGCGAAATAACCCGGCTGCACCTTGGTGATGCCGAAGGCGATGAACAGGGCGATGGCGGCGGCCATGATGAAGCACATGGCCGTCTGGAGCACGGCGGCTTGCTTGGCCCCCAGCATGTTCATGGCAATCAGCACGGTGAGCACCGCCACGGAGATCAGCTTGGACGGCGCATGGGGCACCAGGGCCAGCAGGTACTCCGTAAAGGAGATGACGTACATGGCGATGCCCAGGACTGTAAAGACGTTGATGATGGTGAAAATGCCCGCCAGGCGCTGGCCGCCGAAGGCCGCCACCTGGGTGTACTGCCCGCCCTTGAAACGGGCGGTTCCGCCCACCATGATCTGGGGGATGGCCGTCATGATGCACAGGATGCCCGCGATGACAAAGGCCAGATTGACGCTCCGCCCCGTCATTCCGATGGCGGTGCCCGTCATGGCCATGATGCCCGCGCCGATGATCTGGCCCACTGCCATGGAAACCAGGTCCATCCGGCTCAGGTTCCGTTTCAGCTCCGTGCTGGGGGCGCTCTGCTCCGTATGCATAGTGTTTCCTCCCTATGTAATCGTCATATGAACTGGCTGGATTTGCGTTTCTCCCAAATTTGCGGCGGTCAGATCAGGAACCGTTCGTTTTCCTTGGGCTGGGCCATCATGTTCTCCAGGAGGACCAGCTTCTCCCGCATGGCGGGCAGGGAAATGAACTTGGCCCCGGCGGGGCAGCTGTGGATGCAGCGGGTGCAGAACAGACAGCGCCAGCCGTCGATTTCCGCAGGGTCCAGGGGATTGATGGCCTGCACCGGGCAGTTTCTCTGACAAAGGCCGCAGCCGGTGCACTTGTCCGGGTCAGTCCCCGGGCCCACGGGCAGGTCGGAGCCGGGCGTATAGGGGAAGCTCCCCTTGACATGCAGCTCCAGGCCCTCCAGGCTGTTCAGTCCGGCCAGCAGGGCCGCGGCTTGTTCCCCCAGTTCCCGGGCCTGGGCCAGATCGTCCCCGTTGGGACGGCCCTCCGCCAGCTTTCCCGCCATGCAGTGATGGGTGACGAAGGCCCCCGCCGCCACAGGTACAAAGCCGTGGGCCCGGCTCTCGTTTTTCAGCTCCAGCAGGGCGTCCTCGTAGTCCCGGTTGCCATAAGTCACCGCCAGCACGGCGGGGATGCCCTCCGCCCGGATATAGCGGAAGAACTCCACCATCAGCTTGGGCAGCCGCCCGTAGTACACCGGCAGGGCGATGACCGCCACATCCCCGGGGCGGAGGGTTTCCCCCGTCCAGCGGCTGTCGAAGGCGGTGCGGTCCAGCTCCAGCCGCTCCGGGGCGCCGATGCCCTGCGCGATGGCGTCCGACACCTGCCGGGTGGTCCCGTTGGGACTGAAGGTCAGCGTTACCACGCGAGTTCGATTCATCCTGCGTTACTCCTTTCCGCTCAGCCAGCCGGCCAGCTGCTCCATGTCCGGCAGGTCCGCCGCCTTGGCGGCATAGTGAGCTTTCAGCACGGTGTTGTTTTTGTCCAGCAAAAACACGGCGGGAAGCTGGAGCTCGTTTCCCTCGTACCTGCCGTGAACCAGTCCGGCGGCCCGGGCCTGTCCGATCTTCTCCAGAACGCGGATGTCCGCCATCCGCTCCATGGACAGGGCGGGGCACACGTGATAGCGGCGGTACAGCGCCTGCTCCGGGTCGCAGATAATCGCAAAGGGATAGTGGTCTGGGCCGGTCTGCTCCCGAAGGACGGCTGGATCGCTTTGCAGCACCACCAGGACCCGTCCGCCCGCCGCCTCGATCTTCGGATACGCCTCTTTCAGCCGGAGCATATCCAGCTGGCAGATGGTGCAGCCGTAGTAGCGCAGGAACAAAAGGATTGTGGATTTCCCGCCGTTATCGGACAGCCGGCCCTCACCCCAGGGAGTTTGGTAGGCAAAGTCCTCCACTCGGTCGCCGGGAAAGACTCGGTTCAGGGCCTCGCACATCCGGCGCAGGCCCTCCTCCAGCATGGACCGGGGGCAGGCGGCGTTGATCCGCAGGCGGGTTTCTCCGCCGGGGCCGAAGATGGGCTCGCCCTCCGGACCGCTCTCGATGAGGATGTTGGCGGTTTTCACCAGATAGCTGTCCAGGTCCTCCCGGGCGCTGCCCTTCAGGTAGGGGGCCGCGTCCACCCAGGCGAAATAGGTGCCCTGGGGAAGGTACATCCGGGCTTTCGGGAGATGCCGGGCCAGGTAGTCCCTGACGAAGACCAGGTTGTCATGGAGGTAGCCGTTGAGCTGGTCCAGCCACTCTTCCCCGGTGGCGTAGGCGGCCTCTATGGCGGTGATGGACAGGGGGTTGGGCAGCCTGATGCCGCACTCGTCCTGTACATAGCGGGTCCAGAGGGCCTGGAGGTGGGGATCGTGGATGACGATGTTGGAATAGGACAGCCCCGCCAGATTGAAGGTCTTGGACACGGAGGCGCAGGTGACGATGTCGTTTTTCCGCTCCGGGAACAGCGTCTCCAAGGGGATATGCCGGAAGCCGGGGGCCACGATGTCGTGATGAATCTCGTCGGCCACAATGCGGACGCCGTTTTCCAGGCACAGCTCCCCCATCCGGCGGAGCTCCTCCTCCGTCCACACCCGGCCGCTGGGGTTGTGGGGGGAGCACAGGAGGAAGAGGGTGGTCCTGGGGTCCTTTACCTTCTTCTCGAAGTCGGCAAAGTCAATTTCATAGCCGTCGGGGCCTTCCACCAGACGGTTTTCCACCGGGATGCGGTGGGTGCAGCGAACCTTGTTGTAGAAGGGACGGTAGACCGGGGGCTGGAGCAGCACCTGGTCCCCCTCGTGGGTCATGAGCTGGATGAGGAAGCGCAGGGCGGGGACGATGCCGCCGCAGTAGAACACGTCCCTGGAATTGACGTACCAGCCGAAGCGATGCCAGTACCAGCCGCAGACGCTGCGGAAGAACTCCCCGGTGAAGTTGGCGCTGTAGCCGAAGATCTTCCGGTCCACCCGCTTGTGGAGGGCTTCCACTACGCCGTCGGGGCAGGGGAAGTCCATGTCCGCCACCCAGAAGGGAAGGGTGCTGGTCTCCGCATGGCGGTTCTGCACCGGCATAAATTCCCATTTGGCGCTGTTTGTGCCATGCCGGTCAATCGGCTTGTCGAAATCGTAGGCCATCGGTTCTCCTCCTTGTTTAGTGATAAAACAGTTTAATGATAAAACCATTTGAAGTATAAGGTCTGACCAAAAGATTGTCAATTGGCCGGAGAGAATTTATCCGTTTTGACGAAAGGAAAATTCAGGAAACTGTTTTGGGGCTTCTGCCGGGTCGAAAAAAGGCGATTTGCAGAAAACGGAACGGGTTTTGTGAATTTATGAATGTCAACAAGGGCTCCGGACCATAAGAAAAGGGTCTGGGACTTGTTCGGCTGAACCAGTCCCAGACCTTTTCCTTTGTCCGCATCGGCGGGAACGCCCCTCCGGCGTTTCTTACAGCGCCTCCATGACGTCCAGCAAATGCTGATAGCTGTCCACCGCATAATACGCCACATCCGCCGGGGAGAGCGCGGCAAAGAGCTTCTTCACACAGGCGATCTTCGCCTGTTCCACCGGCCTCAGGTTCCACGCATCCGTGGAACCCTTTGTTTCCGCAAGGACGAAGGCGTGCCGGGTCATTCCCCGGCGGAAGACGATGGCCCAGTCGGGAGAGTAGCCGCCCATTGGCGTCGGAATGGAAAAGTCCTTGGGCAGCTTGGCGTACACAAGCACCTCGTTTGCCGCGTCCAAATCCTCGGCAAACCTGCGCTCAATGCTCCGCCCGTCTTTGGCGTAGCCATCCGTGATCACATAGTCCTGCACGTTCCGTTTTGCGCGGTAGGCCTGGGAAAGGTCGGTGTTCTTCTTCGCTGTAAAGACGGTGCTGTCATAGGCGCCCTCCGCCGGGTAGTAGGCGATGTTCTCCACAAGCAGCATTGCTTTCTGCTCATTGATGAGCCGGACCGCCTTGGCAATAAATTCCTCCGGATTGTGCTTGAACATGTCAAAGGTGCGGGGTTCAATCCCGGAGAGAATCCGGGCGGCGGACCTCCGGGTCAGCCGGGTTCCTTCCGCGACCTTTCCAACCAGATCGTATTTGACAAAACGGCTCCCGGTCCGCTCCAGAGTGTGCGTCTGACTGTGCTCCATCACAAAACCGCCGCCGCTTTTCAGCTGTTCCGAAGTCCAGGCCGGTCCCTGCCGCCCGGTTGTCACCGTGTACTGGAGCTTTGCAGTAAACATGGTGCTGTCCAAATGGGCAATGGCCTTTTGAATCAGAGCCTCGCTGTCAAAGTCCACGGTGTAGGCGTACTTGTGACGGATGCAGTTCCAGAGGGCTTGGAACTCCTCGCTGTAGAAGCGGTCGTTCAGCGGGTTTTCCTGAACCTTGGATTCGAGGCCGTTTCGAATCATATCGTCCAGGACCCGTTCGTCAAAGATGTTCTGTACCAGCGCGTGGACGCCCGCCGAGATTTCCGAACAGCTCTCCGGCAGCGGTGCCAGTGCGCCTTCGGCCAGAGCCGCGCGGTATGTCTCGCTTACGTGGTCATCGTCGTCAATATAGTAGTTTCTGATCAGGTAGCGGTAAATATCCCGTCCCTGCTTTTCCGAAACGGTCCACTCGCTGCCGTTTACCACAAGGGTCTTTCCGATGAAATACTCCGGGACGGCCTTGACCGGGCGCTCGTAAAGATCCTCCCGGATGCCCCGCTGCAAGTCTGCCACAAACTCCTGGTAGCCGTCGGAGGCAATCACCGTCAGCCGGTTTACCTGCTGCACCTGGATTCCCAGCGTATCCGCGTCCATACGGACGCCGCGCTGGTCCACGCACAGGCGGAGGCCGCGGCCCACCTCCTGCCGCTTCTGCGTCGGGGAATTTCCGCCGTGCTTCAGGGTGCAGATTTGAAATACATTGGGATTGTCCCAGCCCTCCCGCAGGGCCGAATGAGAGAAGATGAAGCGCACCGGATTTTGAAAGGACAGCAGCCGCTCCTTGTCCTTCAAAATCAGGTCGTAGGCGGAGATGTCGTCGCTTTCATCACTGCCGCGTTTGAGGGAGCTGTCCACCTTCCGGCCTTTTTTGTCAATGCTGAAATACCCGGCGTGGGTCCGGTGAGCCTCAATGCTTTGGAGGTACTGCGCATAAGGCGTACTGCCAAGGGACAGGTACTCGTCCAGAATGTCGGCGTATTCCCGCTCGAAGATCTCGCCGTATTCGGCGTTGACCTCCTCACCGTCGGCATCGTACCGGCGGTACTTTGCCACCTCGTCAATGAAAAACAAAGAGAGGGTTTTGATGCCCCTGCCGAAGAGCTCCTGTTCCTTCTCGAAGTGGGAGCGAATCGTCTCCCGAATCTGCACCCGGCGCAGGTCCGCCTCCGACACGTCCCCGGTCACTTCGCCGGTGCGGACCACCGTGCCGTTGGTGAAGGAAAGGGTTCCCCGAACCGGATCCACGTCGCTGACGCGAAAGCCCCGATACTGCTCCATGTGCTTTGAGAGCGCGTAGAGGTCGTCGCCGACGCCTACCATGCGGCTTTCGCGGTTGATGGATCTGCTGTAGCCGATCTCAAATTCCAGCCGGGCCCGGGGAGGCTTTTTCGGAGAGATGACAATGTCCTCCAGAAAGAGATACCCGTCGGTTCCCCGCAGGTTCTTGAGTGTAAAGCCCTTGACCTCGATGTGCTTGACCAGCCGCTTGTGATAGGCGTCCAGTGCGTCCAGCACATACACCAGATTGTGACGCTGCTTGTGGGTGGCGGAGTAGTTCAGGCAGAACAGGGGCTGAAATTCCCGCAGGCTCTCCTGCGTGGCCGCGCCGCCCATTTTCTGGGGCTCGTCCAGAATCACGATGGGCCTGGTGGCCTTGAGCACGTCAATGGGCCGCCGGGAGCCGAAGTCGTCCATCTCCGTGCGGATGCGCCGGGCGTCCCTGCCCCGGGCGTTGAAGGCCTGGGTGTTGATGATCATGACATGGATTTCCGCGCTCTGGCTGAAATGGTCAATCTCCGCCAGATTTTTGGAGTCGTAGACAAAGAAGCGGGCCTTTTTGCCGTAGTGCTCCATAAAGTGCTCCTGCATGGCGTCGAAGCTCTTGCGGACGCCCTCACGGATGGCAACGCTGGGCACCACCACGATGAACTTGCTCCAGCCGTAGCGTTTGTTCAGCTCAAACATGGTTTTGATGTAAACGTAGGTTTTGCCTGTCCCGGTTTCCATCTCAATGTCCAGGGAACAGGCCCCCAGGCCGTGCTCCAGCGTTTCCGACAGCTTGATGTTGTTCCGGGCCTGGGTCATGCGGATATTCTCCAAAAGCTGGCCGGCGGACAGCTCCACCCTGGCGTTGGCAAAGCCCAGGTACTGCTCCTCTTCCGTTTGCAGCCAGCTTTCGGCGGTGCGTTGGGGCGCGGCGTCTCGGCGGTAGGTGAAGTGGTCGTTGAAGGGCTGGCCCGCGAAAACGCCGGTCACACTGTCTACCGCCTCGGTCTGGTATGGCTGGATGGTAAATTTGAATTTCATTCCAACGCTACCTCATATTTATCAATCATTTGCGGTGCATTAAATTTGGGGAACTGTGAATGGCGTATTTTAATGGTTTTCCGGAGCAGCTTATCTTTATGTAAAATGATCTCAATCTCATCAATATCTTGAAGCTGTTGGAAAGCTGCATTTTCTGCCAGAAATGCTACTGCCTTGATATTATCAGCATTTCCATGGATTGTCCTATAAACATTCCACTCCATGTCATGAGGAAATGTAAATATGATTCTTCTCCCTTTTTCATTATTTGAAACAACTGTTGAACAGTCTAATAATACAGCATTGGATATTGCGCCACTCATCAATTTAATTTTTGCGGAAATATCTGTTGGGAAGAAATCCACATTTTTGATGTGCACATTTATGAACAATATAAGAATTGTCCCATTCTTTTTTTCCTTTTTTCCCGCAGATACACCTGTTCCATTCGTTAAAATCCTAGAATCAATCAAGATTGCGCTAACATTTCTAAACAAATTTATAACGGGAGTAGCAATAATCGGTACCCATGCTGCCGCGCCAATTATACTCAACACCAATGCCCAGTCTATCATTACAACACCTTCCTCACCGTCTTGGGGGCTATGGATTGCAAACATCTACTTAAAGCTAGCGGCACAGCGTTGCCGCCGGAGTGAAAGCGGCACCGGAGGGCGGCATGGAGCGGCAGGCGTTTGACAATCTCTGCAGAGGTTTCCCCTTGAAGCGGCATTTTGACTTATTATAGCACTTTATTGCATTCCCGTCAAAGGGCATCCGCAAAGCTGGCTGGCGTTCGAATCACCAAAGAAAAAGCGCGCGTTAAATTTTACAGCGGAGGGAATTTTTTGCGCTCCGCTGTCGATAGTACTTTTAAGGGCACGGCGCCCCGCCAAGCCCGCCGGTGCTCTGCGGGCCCGTTTCGGCGTTTCGGCGGAAGCGGTTTCCGGGGCCCGGACAAAAAACAAAAGACCGCGCGGCGCCTCTCCGGCTCTTGCCGGGGAAGAAACGCCGCGCCAGGAGGACTGCGTATGAAACAGAAGTTGAACATCCGCCAGCTGAGTCTGGTGGGCTCCATGCTCTTCGGGCTCTTTTTCGGGGCGGGCAATCTGATCTTCCCCCTGATTCTGGGCGGCAAGGCCGGAGGCGGCCTTCCGGCGGCACTGGCGGGACTGCTGGTCACGGCGGTGGGCATCCCGCTGCTGGGCATCGTCTCCATCGGCGTCTCCCGCAGTGAGGGCCTGATCGACCTGTCCGGGCGGGTCTCCAAACGCTTCTGCCGCCTGTTTACCTGTGCCCTCTATCTCACCATCGGGCCGCTGTTCGCCATCCCGCGGTGCGGAGCCACCAGCTTTACCATCGGCGTCAGCCCGTTTCTTGGAGAAAGCGTGCTGCTGCCCCAGCTGGCATTCACGGCGCTGTTTTTTGGAGCGGTCCTGTTTTTCGCACTGCGGCCCTCGAAGATTCTGGACTCCGTTGGGAAGTTCCTGAATCCCGCATTCCTGATCTTTTTGGGAATCCTGCTGATCACGGCCCTGATGAAGCCGGTGAACGCCGTAGCGGAGGTGCCCTCCATGGGAAATTACGCGGACAGCTCCTTTTTCACCGGTTTCCTCCAGGGCTACGACACCCTAGACGCCCTCGCCAGCCTGGCCTTTGGCATCATTGTGATCCGCACCATACGGACCTTGGGCGTGACGGAGCCGGAGGCCGTGGCGGGCAGTGCCGTCCGGGCGGGCGTGATCAGCACGGCTCTGATGGCCCTGATCTATGGCGTCACCGCTCTGGTGGGCGCGCAGAGCTATGGGCTCTATGCCGCCGAGCTGACCAACCCGGATTTCAACGGAGGCGATGCCTTTGCCATCATCGCCCGGCATTACTTTGGCCGGGGCGGAAACCTGATTCTGGCAGTGACCGTCACCCTTTGCTGCATGAAGACGGCCATTGGATTGGTGACGGCCTGCAGTGAAACCTTTCAGGAGCTGTTCCCCGGGCGGCTGAGCTATACGGGGTGGGCGCTGGTATTCACCGGAGTCTCCCTGCTGATTTCAAACGTCGGGCTTTCGCTCATCATCGCGCTGGCCGTGCCGGTGCTGTACTTTTTGTGCCCCCTGGCAATTGTGCTGATTCTGCTGGGCCTCTTCGGGAACTGGTTCGGCCACGCGCGGATCGTGTATCAATGCACCATGGGGGCCGGGCTGGCGGCGGCGGTGCTGGAGCTGGTCCGCGTAACCGGCGGGCCCTGCCGGCCCCTGGCGGAATGGATTGGAACCTGGCTGCCGCTGTACCGCTATGGATTGGGCTGGACCGTGCCGGCCGTGTGCGGTTTTGTCCTTGGGCTGATTCTGCGCCGGACGAGCGGGAAAGCCGCCTGAGCGCGAACCGGGCGGGGAAGATTCAGACCATCACCCGGACCAGCCGCGGGCCCAGGCGGCTCAGCACTTCATTTGTAATCGTTTTACTGGCCTCCGCCCAGTCGTAGACGGAAATCTCCCGCTGTCCGGACCGGCCGATGATAACCGCGGCGTCGCCGCTCCGAACGCCCGGGATCTCCGTCACGTCCACCAGGGTCTGGTCCATGCAGATGCGGCCCACAACAGGGGCCTCTTTGCCCCGAAGCAGAACCCTTCCGCGGCCGCAGGACAGGGAGCGGGGCAGGCCGTCGGCATACCCGATGGTCAAAACGGCAATGTTCCGGCTTTGCTCCGCCGTGTTCTCCAGGCCGTAGCCTGCGGCTTCGCCGGGACGGAGCTCCCTGACCAGTGCCACCCGCGCCTTGACGGACAGAACGGGCCGCAGGCCCAGGTCCGACTCGGGGCGGCGGCTCAGCACGCCGTAGAGGGCGATTCCCACCCTGGCGTAAGCGCCCCCGAGCTCCGGGTAGTTCAGAAGGCCGTAGCTGGACAAAAGATGCGTACGGCCGCAGGGATATCCCTGCTTGTGCAGATCGCAGAGGACCTCGCGGAAAGCCGCCGCCTGGGCCCTGGTGAAGGCCTCCTCCGCTCCGCCCCGGGTTTCGCAGGCGGACAGGTGGGTGAATATGCCCCGGATTTCCAGGTTCTTCAGCCGGAACATGCGGGCGATTTCCGCCTTCTGCTCCGCGGGGATGCCCAGCCGGTGCATTCCGGTGTCGATTTTCAAATGGACCCGCAGCTTCTTTCCACAGGCGTTCAGCTGCCGGGCGTGGTCTGCGCCGACGGCCGTCTGGGTCAGCCGGTATCTCCGCAGCAGGGGAACCTCTTCCGGGTGGGTGTATCCCAGCACCAGGATTTCTCCCCGGACGCCGTGCCGCCGGAGCTCCGCGCCCTCCGACGCCGCCGCCACGCAGAAGGCCCGGACGCCCAGACGGTTCAGCTCCCGCGCCGCCAGTACCGCCCCGTGGCCGTATGCGTTGGCCTTCATGGCGGGCATCAGGGCGCAGCCCTCCGGAAGCAGGGAGCTCAGCTGCTCCACATTCTGCCGCAGGGCGGCCCGGTCCAGTTCGACCCAGGCCCGGCCCGTCGGGCAGGGGCGGGGCGGCGGGGCCTGGAGCAGCAGCCGGGACAGCAGAAGGCTGAGGGCCAGCACCGCCAGAAAGTGGACAAAGGTGTTTTCCACCAGCAGGGCCGTCAGCCCCAGGGCCTCCGCACCCCGCCGCACCAGCACGATGCACCAGGGATGCAGCAGGTACACCGGCGCCGCCAGACGCCGGAGCTTCTGCCGCTGTCCCTGGTTGACGTTCAGCAGCAGGGAAAAGAGGAACGTCATCAGAGGGGGAAAGCAGAGGTACATGCTGTCATGTCGCTGGACGCCCGCCCCATGGAGAAGCAGGGCCTCCGAAACCAGCAGCGGCAGAGAGATCAGGACGCCCGCCAGAGAGACCCGGCGGCTCAGGGTGATTCCCGCCGCCCCCAGCAGAAGGAACAGCGGAACGTAAAAGAGACCGTTCCGGGTATAGGTGAACACCCGGAAAACGCCGTCATAAAAGCACGTCAGGCCCTGGGGCAGAAGGCCGTAATAGCTGTCTCCCCCCAGCCCGATCAGGTACAGCACCCCGGCGATGCAAAGGGCGGGCTTCTGCCCCAGGCGGCTGAGCAGCCAAGCGGCAGGTGCGCCCAGCAGCAGGGCCGGGAGATACCAGAGGTGATAAAAGCTGCCGTCGAACAGCGCCTGCCGGAGGAAATCCGGGCCAAGCCGACCCGCGTATCCGTTCAGGGGCAGGTACAGCAGGACCCCGGCTCCATAGAGCAGAGCCGTCTTTTTCAAAAACCGCCCCAGGGAGCGCCACTGGTCCCGGCCCAGAAAATAGCCGCTGGACATGAGAAAATAGGGAACCGCCGCCCGGCGGAGGACCGTCAAGAGCCAAAGAAGCTGGCCCTCGTCGGAGCGGGTGTGGTTTGCCACCACCAGGACCACGGCAAGGAGGCGGAAATCATCCAGCGCCGGGAAGGTTTTCGGCGGAGGGACCAGGCGTGCCTTACCCGTTCTCATGTCCCACCGCCAGTTCGATCAGGGAAGAAATTACTCGCTCAAAGGACAGGCCCGCGGCCTTCATCATGTTGGGATAGCGGCTGTGAGCGGTGAAGCCGGGGATGGTATTGACCTCGTTGAATACCAGGCGGCCTTCCGGCGTGAGGAACTGGTCCACCCGGGCAAAGCCCCGGCAGTCCAGCACCCGGTAAATGATCTTCGCGTTCTCCTGAATCTGCCGCCGCCGGTCTGCCGTCACCCGGGCGGGTACATGAATGGTGGAGGTTTTCAGGCTGTACTTTTCCCCATAGCTGAAGAAGTCCCCGGACAGCGCAATCTCGTCCGGCTCGCCCACCGTCAGGACCTCGCTGCCCAGCACGGCGCAGCCCACCTCAAAGCCGGGGACGCAGGTCTCTACAATGGCCTGTTCGCTGTAGGAAAAGGCGGCCTCCAGAGCGGCGGGGAGGTCCTCCGGCTTTGCGGCCCTTGTGATTCCAAAGGAGGAGCCGGCCCGAAGGGGCTTGACAAACAGAGGATAGCCCAGGGCCTCCGCCTGCTCCGCAGCGGCCCCCTCGGTCTGCCGGACCACAAAGGACTCCGGGACGGCAATCCCGGCGGCATGGACCAGCTTGTGAGCCCGGTCCTTGTCCATGCACAGAGCCGAGGCCAGCACGCCGCAGCCCACCAGCGGGATGCCCGACAGCTCCACCAGTCCCTGGACCGTGCCATCCTCTCCGTTTTGCCCGTGGAGAACGGGGAAGACGGCGTCCAGGGGAATCGGCCGGAGGGTTCCTTCCGCCCATACCAGCAATGCGGGACAGCCGGGGACCAGCGCCGCCCGGGAGGTTTCCCCGCTGAGCCAGCTGCCGTCCTCCACGCGGCTCACCGGCCCGGTATAGTGAAACCAGCTTCCCTCCCGGGAGATGCCCACCATCACCGGCTCGTAGGCGCGCCGGTCCATATGCCGCAGAACCGCGGCGGCAGACTGGAGGGATACCCCGTACTCCGGGGAGCGGCCGCCGAACAAAACGGCGATCTTCAATTTTCGACTCATACCTCCGCCTCCTGTTCCTCCAGGTACTCCTCCAGACAAAGTCCCCGCCGGTATATTTCCGCCGCCGCTTCCTCGCCGACGTAGCGGTAATGCCAGACCTCCTCCGCCACGCCGGTCCGCTCCGTTTTGTTCCCCGGATAGCGGAAGATGAAGCCGTATTTCCAGCTGTTTTCCTGGAGCCAGAAATAGACGTCGTATGTGGCCCCGTTGAGGTCCACCGCCAGTCCCGCCTGATGTTCGCTGCAGCCGGGAATCGCCACCCATTCCTCCGCCAGGGCTTTTGCCTCGTCCTCGGAATAGCCCTGCCCCCGGTACTTGGCAACTTTATCGTCGTAGAGGCTTTGCTGCTTGTCCTGGGTGCGGTAGCCGGAGACCACCAGGGGCTGCTGGTCCCAGTTTCCCTCCCGCGCCGCCTCCAGCAGCTCCATCAAGGGCTGGTAAATCCGCTCGTCCACCTTCTCGCCGCCGGGGACCTCTGCCAGAGGGATGCTCAGGTCTTCCGGGATTGGATGTTCATAGTTGACAAGCCGCAGATTCCAGGGAGTGCCCTCCGCCGCATCCTCCGGGGGAATCAGGGCTCCGTTCTGCTCCAGGGCGGCAGCCTCCGCAAATATTCCGGGCGGCTCCGGGAGAGAGGGCTCCGCCCCCCGCATCAGCCAGGCCGCTCCTGCCAGGGGGAGGACCACGGTGAAAAAGACGGCCGTCAGCAAATCCGGCAGATGATAGGGAAAGCTCCTGCGGCGATGCCGGGGGCGGGGACGCGAAATGACTCGTTCTTCCATCATGACAATTCCTTTCTTCGTCTTGTGAATGAGAAACGCTCCTGTTGATTTGGATTTTACCAAACAGGAGCGTTTCATGCTTTAAGATGAAATTGTCAAATCCTTAAGAGTTTCCTAACGACAGGCGAAGCCTCTATGACGCCGCCCCAGGCAGTCGGATGGTGAAGGTGACGGTATGGCATGCGCTGGAGGCGCAGATGGTCCCGCCGTGCAGGAGGACGATTTCCTTTGCAATGGCCAGCCCCAGGCCGGTGCCCCCGGTGCCGGTGGAGCGGGACTGGTCCAGACGGTAGAACTTGTCGAACAGGGCCTCCAGCTTCTCCGGCGGGATGTCCGCGCCCTGGTTCTGGAACCGGATGGTGACATCCTGCCCTGCGGTTTCGGCGGAGACGGTAATCTCCGTGTGGGGGGCGCTGTAGGCCGCCGCGTTTTTCAGGATGTTGCCGAACACCCGGGCCAGCTTCTCGGCGTCGCCCCGGATGGTCAGGTTTTCATCCATGCGCAGGGTTACGGAATTGCCCCGGGCCGCCAGGACCGGCGTCAGCTCGTCCGTGAGCTGCACCAGGAGGTAGTACAGGTCCACCTCGGTCCTGGACAGGGAAATCTGCTGGGAATTGTACCGGGTGATTTCAAAGAACTCGTTGATCATGGCCTCCAGCCGGTAGGCCTTTTCCAGGGCGATATGGACCCGCTTGGCCCGCTGCCCCGGAGAGCCGTCCGGTTCCTCCTCCAGCAGATTCAGATAGCCGATCACCGACGTGAGGGGCGTCCGGATGTCGTGGGCCAGATACATAACCAGCTCGTCCTTCCTCCGCTCCGCCTGGGCCGTGGCCTCCTTTCGTTCCTCCAGAGTCCGCTTTGCCGCGTTGAGCTTGCGCTCAAAGGGCAGCATCTCCGGAGAGAGACGAATCTGTTCCCCGTCGTCCGCCAGCAGGGATTCGATGCCCTGGCTGATCTCCCGGAAATAACGGGACATGCCCCGGAAGACCCGCCACAGCATGGCGGAGAAGACCAGGAACACCGCCGCGCAGAAAAAGAGGTCCTTGTTGAGGCGGAAGTGGTCGCTGTAGAAATAGAAGGCCTCCTGGCGGCCCATCTGTATGACGTTGACCAGGAACCAGACGATCAAATCCCCCATGCGGCGTTTCCAGAGCAGCTGGTACAGGGCCGCCACCAGGAAAACGGACAGGACGACGCTGCCGCAGACCCGCTGCAGGAGCTTGGTGTGAAAGACCGAATACTCGTCCTTACGGTTCATCTTCAAGGATGTACCCCACTCCCCATACGGTTTTGATGTACTTCGGCTTGTCCGTGCCGTCCCCCAGCTTCTCCCGCAGATGCCGGATGTGGACGGTGATGGTATTGCTGGATTTGCTGTAATACTCGTCCTGCCAGATCCGGTGGAAGAGCTCCTCGGAGCTGACGGCGGTTCCCCGATTTTCCAGGAGGATGCGGAGGATGGAGAACTCGGTGGGAGTCAGCTCCAGAGGGCGGTCCCCCAGAGTACAAGAGTGGGCCTTTCGGTTCAGAACCAGCTCGCCATGAACCAGCACATCCCCGGAGGGGCCCACTCCCTCCGCGTGGGCGGGATTGTACCGTTTGTAGCGGCGGAGCTGGGATTTGACCCGCGCCGCCAGCTCCAGGGGGCGGAAGGGCTTGGTAACATAGTCGTCGGCGCCCAGGGTCAGGCCGGTGATCTTGTCGGTTTCCGCATCCTTGGCAGTGAGCATGATGATGGGCCAGGTGTGGGATTCCCGGATTTTCTTGCACAGGGCAAAGCCGTCGATGTCCGGCAGCATCACATCCAGAATCGCCAGGTCCAGGTCCGTGGTTTCGATGCAGGCAAGGGCGGCCCGGGCGGAGTAGAATTTGAAAATTGTGTAATTCTCGTCCGCCAGATAGGTTTCAATCAGGTCTGCGATTTCCACTTCGTCGTCAACGACCAGAATCTTGTGGGGCATGCGTGTCCTCCTTTTCGGCTCCGCTCCATGGGAGATGAAATCCGGTTGAAAAAGCGGGGCTTGTGTCTGCGGTTCCTGCTTGACTATAGCAGAATGGCCTTCCGGGTTTGTTGCCCTTTTCCTAAGAAATTATGAAGATTTTCTTAAGGCGGGGCAGGGAGGCGGCCGTGCGGATCCTTCGGTTTCTCCGGCGGTCCCCGGGTTCCTCCCGCGTGTGCGGTGGACTTCGCAGAGGCTCCCGCCTGCGGGACCCGGATCGTTTCCACCGGAAGAAAAGACCGCCCTCCCGATGAAAGGAAGGCGGTCGGAGATTCAGGCTCCAAAAGGCGTCAGGGCTGTTTCTCCATAAAATTCTTCAGCATCTGCGCAACCTGGGACCGGACAGCCTGACCCTGGGGGCCCAGCCGGCCGTCGCCAAAGCCGCTGACGACGCCCCGTTCCAGGGCCCAGGCCATGGCCGCTCGGGCGTAGCCGCTGATCTGGTCCGCATCGGCGAAGCCGGGCAGGCCGCCGGAGGCGGCGGGGGAGCCCGCATAGCGCCAGAGCATGGTGATCAGCTGCTCACGGGAGATGCTTTGGTCCGGTCTGCTGCCGTCGCTGATGCCCTTGGACACCGCCCACTCCATGCCCTTTTCGTACCAGACGGCGCCGCCGTCGGTGTCCGCGCCGTCAAGGCGGGCCAGGACCATCATCAGCATGGCGCGGGTCATGGGAGCATCCGGCACAAAGGTGGTTTCGGAGGTTCCGGAAAACAGCTCCCGGGCGCAGACGAAGTCGATGGCGGCCGCTCCCCAATACGAAGAGGGAACGTCCTGGAAATCCTTGCGGTTGTCCACGATCTTCACCGTGGCTCCGTCGGGCAGGGAGACCGTCACGCCGTCCGCCGTGGGAACGGAGTTCCGAAGGATCTCCAGGGAACCGTCCCCGCGGACGAGCACGGCTACGGTGCCGGGAGTGGGAGCGGAGACGGGTATCTCCACTTTGACCGCCGCCGCGCTGCCGGTGTGCACGGTAACGGACGGCGCATCCTCGGAGCCGCGAACCGCCCGGACTTCCGGAATGGGCAGGGAGACGGCCTCGCCGCGCTCCCGGGCGGCGCTGACCACCGGAGCGGACAGGCGGACCTCCGCCTCCGTTCTGCCCGCGGCACTGGTGGCGATGACAGCCGTGACGCCGTCCTTCCGCTCTGCCGTGACGGTGGAGGAGCCGTCCGGCTTGGCCACGGTCTTGGTTTTGTTTCCAATGCGGTCGGTTTCCCAGGTGGTCACTGTGCCGTTCTTCTGGGTTTCGATTACGGTTTTGGAGCCATCCGGATACTGGGTGGTTTTGGTGACGGTTCCGGTGCGGTTGTCGGTCTTGGTTGTGGTGGTGGAGCCGTCCGGATTCCGTGTGGTCGTGATGGAGCTGGGCGGGGTGGAGCCGCCGGAGCTTCCGCCCGAAGAGCCGCTTCCGCCAGAGGAACCGCCGCTCCCGCTCCCGCTTCCGCCGGAGGAGCCGCCGCCCGTGGCGGGAATGCGCTCCGTCTGAGTGTAGCCGCAGGCGGTGCAGGTTCGATGCCGGCTGCCGCTCTGGCTGGAGGTTGCGGGCTGGTCTGTCACCCAGTCGCCGTAGCCGTGCGCCCCGTAGCCGCTTTTGCCGCTGTTTTCGGTGACGCCGCAGTCCTCGGCCAGGCACTCATGCCAGTGATGGGAGCCGTCGCTGCTCCAGTCGGGAGACCAGCTGTGCTTATGTCCCTCGGGCGGGGGAGGCGTTTCCTCCGGCGGCTCTTTGCCGTAGTGAATCGTTGCACCCGCCAGGGCTGCAGTGGTGGTGGGCAGCTTGGGGATGCTGTCCCAGGCCGCCGCATCGCCGCCAAAGTATACATCCTTCAGCGTGGCCGGAAGGGGGAAGGCGGCAAGGGCGATTTCCTCCACGCTGGAGGGAATGTAGACGGAGCGCAGAGGACAGGAGGCGAAGGCCTGCTCTCCGATGCGGGTTACGCCCTGGGGAATGTCCACGCTGGTGAGAAGCAGGCAGTCGGTGAACATGTTGTCCGCAATGCAGTCCGCTGCTTGCGGCAGCGTTACGCGGCTGAGCTTCCGGCATTGCGCAAAGAGGCTGCTGCCCATTGCCACCGGCGCATTCCCGGCGCTTTTCTTGAAGACCGCTTCGGTCAGCTCCCAGCATTGAGAAAACGTCGCGTCCCCCAGGGAGCGGATGCCGGCAGGCAGGGTGATCGAAGAGAGCTTGGAGCAGGCCTGGAAAGCCGATGCCCCGATGGTCTCCACGCCCTCCGGAATGCTCACGGAGACCAGATTCGCGCAGCCGTAGAACGGGGAATCCCCGATGGAACGCAGACTGCCGGGAAGAGTGACGGACACCAGTGCGGCCCCGTCGAAGGAATGGCCGCCCAGGTGGGACACGCCGTTTTCCACCACAAGGGTCAGGATTTTGTCCATCCAGCCGCTCCAGGGCGCGTCCGGCGCCCCGGCAAAGTCCGGCATCGCGCCGCTGCCGGAGATGGTGAGGGTCCCCGCCTTCGTCAGCTTCCAGGAGAGGCTCCCAAGGCTCCCGCTGCCAAGCTCCCCGCCGGCGGAGGGATCGTCCGGAGGATCGTACCCCTCCGGATAGCGGGTGATGAAGTAGTCGGCGGCTTCCACCTCCACCTTTGACAGCGAGCGGTTCCAGTGCACGGCGCCGGGGCCGCCGTTTATGCTGTAGTTTGCCTCGGCAATCACCGCGCCGCCCTCCGTCACCTGGAGTACGATGACACTGTGGCTGTTATTGTTGATTCGCAGGATATCCCCGGCCCGCACGTCGGAAAGCTGAAAGGCTCCGGTGGTGAGGGTCCTTGCGCGCAGGGAGCCAAAGGCGATGTCGCTGAGCTCAAAGGCAAAGGCCGCACAGCCGTAGCCGCCGGTGATGTTCCCCGCGACGGGGCCGCCGTTCCAGTCATAGGAATGACTGGAGTTATCCCACGGGGTTCCCTCGCGGTAGCCGTCCTGGTCCTTCAACGCGATGAGCGTTTCATAGACCTCCTGCGGCGTGGGGACGCCCTCCTCCGCGTAAGCCGCCGGTATGACGGAGATGCACAAGCATAGGGCCAGAGCAATGGAAATGATTTGACGTTTCAATGTTAGCAGACTCCTTACAGATTCAAATGAGTTGCCGGTTCTTCAAAACTGGAACATGCGTCCCGTGCCCTGCGCCTTCTTTGCACAGGCGGAAGACGGGGCTCTCTGGAACGCGTTGTCCTAAGCCGCACCTCCTCAGGCTTTTCCCATCGCTCCCCCATTGCACCGGGGGAGGGGGAACCATTTTTTGGCACAAAAAACCCGCGCCGAAGTGCGGGAGTTCTGCGGATATCTCATTGGTCGGCGAAACAGGTCCTTTTTGACAAAAGAGATGCAGGCCCAACCCGCATTCCCGTCCCCGCTCCGCTGCGAGTCCAGCGGAGCGAGTTGCGGCGGAAAGCGAAGAAATTCCCACCATAGTGCAGTTTTCGGCAGAGCCGGAAACGGAACGGCGGTGGGAATTTCTGAGCTGGTCCGAGATGGGAGACTCGAACTCCCGGCCTGATGGTCCCAAACCACCCGCGCTACCAACTGCGCTAATCCCGGATATCTGCGGCCTGCCGTCACCGCCCGGCGCTCCGCCGGGCCCGGGGAGCCGCCTTTTGGATCATCTTCCATTTTACTAATTTATTTGCCAAAGTCAAGGCGTAAAACGCAAGTGGAAAAAATTTTCGCACAGGCTGTAAAAATTTCCAGGCCTGTGCTATAATGATTTTGGAAGAAGGGACGGCCGAACGCGTCGGGACCGGCTTCCAATTTTCTGGAAAAGAAGATGATTTCATGTGGCTCCTGTTTGCCTTTGCCTCCGCGTTCTTTGCGGGGCTCACGGCGATTCTGGCCAAGTGCGGCGTCCGCCGGACGGACTCCACCGTGGCCACGGCCATCCGCACCGTTATTGTGCTGGCCTTTTCCTGGGGAATGGTGTTCCTCACCGGGGCCCAGTCCGGTCTGGGGGCCGTCGGGGGGAGGACACTGCTGTTCCTGGTCCTCTCCGGCCTGGCCACGGGGGCCTCCTGGCTGTGCTACTTCCGGGCGTTGCAGCTGGGGGACGTGAACAAGGTCACACCGGTGGACAAGAGCAGCACGGTGCTGACCATTCTCCTGGCCTTCGTCCTCCTGCGGGAGCCCGTCAGCGTGTACAAGGCTCTGGGTATGGCCGGTGTTGGGGCGGGGACCTGTTTGATGATTGAGAAAAAGCCGGGGAAGGAGCCGGGGAAGGACTCCGGCCTCTGGCTGCCCTATGCCCTGGGCTCCGCTGTGTTCGCCAGCCTGACCGCCATCCTGGGCAAGCTGGGCATCCGCGGCGTGGACTCCAACCTGGGCACGGCCATCCGCACCGGCGTGGTGCTGGTCATGGCCTGGGCCATGGTTTTTATCACCGGGAAGGGGGCCGCCCTCCGGGCGGTGCCCAGGGAGGAGCTGGGCATGATCTGCCTGTCGGGCCTGGCCACGGGGGCCTCCTGGCTGTGCTATTACCGGGCTTTGCAGGACGGGCCCGCCAGTCTGGTGACACCCATAGACAAGCTGAGCATCCTGGTGACTGTGGCATTCTCCGGCCTCGTCTTCCACGAGAGGCTGAGCCGGAAGGCGGCGCTGGGGCTGGCCCTGCTCACCGGCGGGACGCTGGTGATGCTCCGGGGCTGAAACGAAAAACCGGGACGCGCCTTGCGGCGCGTCCCGGCTGTCTGTTTATGCCTGGGGGTTCGCCTGATACTCGAAGAACACAATGGTTCCGCTGACGGCCACGGCGTCCCGCTCCCCCTGGTTGATGGTGATGCCGACGCTGTCCAGCATACAGCGGAAGGCGCTGTCGTGAAGCTGCTGGAGCACCGCCTTGGCGGACTCGTAGGTGCCGATGGTGAAGGATATGGAGAGCTGTCGGCGGACGATGGTCTGGGAGGCGTCCACGGTGCTGAAGGAGAGGCTGTAGTCCTCCGTAGAGGCCAGGATGGAGTTCAGCTCGAACATGACGGGCTGGAGGTTGTCGTAGTCGGCGATGCTCAAAGGCGGGGTCTCGGAGGAGAAGAGGGCCTCCAGCTCCCGCTCCATCCGGCGCTTTTCCTCCAGGCGGAGCTGGGCGGCCTCGATCTCCGTCCGGCAGGACGCCGCTTCGCCAAGACAGCGGTCCCGCTCGGCGGTCTGGGGCATGTAGAACAGCAGCATGTAGCCGCTGACCAGGAGGAGCACGCCAAGCAAGGCCAGAAGCATCCACTCCCGGGTGGTCAGTTGTCTTCTCATCCCTGGGCCTCCTTTTGCAGCTGAATCAGCACGCTGGCCTGGACCGGGGCGCTGGCGTCCGCCGGAGCGCCCTCCGACTGGGTGGTGGAGGCGGTGTTCACCATGGTATAGGCCACGATGGGGGACGCCTCCAAGGCCTTGACGATCTGGGCCGTCTGGGCCAGGGTCACGCCGGAGAACTGGAGCTGGACCGTACTGCCGCCGATGGAGACGGTATCCATCACCGCCGTGGTTCCCACGGCCTCGTCCAGCAGGGCCAGGACCTCCATGCGGTCGATGAGGGTCCGCTCCTCCTCGGTGGCGGAGTAGCGGCTGTAGCGCTCCCAGACTTCACTGTAGTCCGTCAGTTCCAGCAGGAGGCTGTCCCGCTGCTGCTCCGCCGCGGCCAGGGACTGCCGGGCCTGGGCGGTTTCCACCCAGACGTCGTAAACCAGGAACTTGCTCAGCCCCAGGAGGCACACCAGTGCGAAGAGCACGTACAGCGCAATGGTGGCGGACTTTGTGGTGCGGTCGGGCTTGTAGAAAAGGTTCATGGACCGCTTGGCGGGGTAAGACGCGTTTCGTCTGCTCATCTCATTTCCCTCCCATGGCCGCGCCGGCGGCAAAAACGCCCGCGGAGGCGGCCGCTTCCCCGGCCTCCGGCAGCAGGTCCGCCGGGTCCAGCAGGGGAAGGTCCACCGCGCTTTCGATGCTCTGCCGCAGCAGGGGCAGGGACGCGCCGCCGCCCACCAGGTACACGCCCGCCAGACTGCTGGAGCGGTAAGTGAACTGGTAGAAGTTGATGACCTTCAAAATTTCCACGGCGATGCGCTCGCAGACCTCCGCCACGGCGGGGAGGGTGAGGACGTTCTGGAAATTGGCGGCCTTGTAGGTGTTGGACAGGAAGGGGTCCACCCCCAGCTCGCCCGCCACGATCATGTCCAGGTTCCGCCCGCCCAGGGCGATCTGCCGGGTGGCCTGGACCCGGTCCCGCCAGACCACCGTAATCCGGGTGAACTGGTGCCCCAGGTCCACGAAGCAGAACTCCTCCGCTCCCGCGCCCCGGGCCTGACAGAGCTGAATCAGGGCCATCTCCTGGGGGAGGACGGTTTTCAGCCGGAGGCCCGCCTGGGAAAACATCCGGGCGTACTCCGCCAGCGTCTGCTTGGCCGCCACGGCGGCCATCATGGGCACGCCCTGGGCCTCGTCGTCCTCCTCGGAGGAGACGCAGACGGCGTAATCGCAGTGGTATTGGTCCGCCACGCCCTGGATGAAGTCCGAAAACTCATAGGGCAGGTTCAAAAGAAGCTGCTCCGTGGTCATCCGGGGCATCGTCACCAGCCGGCAGATCACCTGACTGGGGGGCAGTGCCAGGGCCGCCGGGCCCCGGGGGAGGGACAGGTCCTTTTTCGTCTGCTTCAAAAACTGCGCAAAGGCGTGGGGTAAAAGAATGGCCCCCGTTCCGTCCACCATGTTCTCCGGGAGGCGGACCTCCTCGATGCGGGTCTCCGCGCCCCGGAGCACCGCGATTTTCAGGCTGCTGCTGCCGATGTCAAAGCCCAGCCGCGTGTTTCCCATACATTCCTCTCCTCTCAAAACAGGCCGAAGTACCACTCCAGCACCGGCCCGCCGCAACACACCGTAAGCATCGCCCCCAGGGCCAGAAAGGGCCCGAAGGGCATGGCGGTTTTCCCGTTCCCGCCGGTCAGCGCCGCCCAGAGAAGGCCCAAAAGGCACCCCGCCAGCAGCGTTAAAAACAGCTCCGCCCAGCCCAGGTACAGCGCCAGGACGAACAGCAGCTTGATGTCCCCGCCGCCCATGGCCTCCCGGCCCAGAAGCCGCTCCATCGCCAGCACCAGGGCCAGCAGCGCCGCCGGGACGGCGCAGGCCTTCCCCGCCTCCAGAAGCTCCCGGACGCCGTGGCCCAGGAGGACAAACCAGACCGCCCGGTTGGCCGCCAGCAGGAGAAGCAGCTTGTCCGGCAGGACTCGCTTTGCCCGGTCCGTCAGGCTCAGGGCCAGCAGCAGCGCGGCGAAGGGCAGCCACTGCCCCAGCTCCAGACTCCAGCCGAAGCGCAGTCCCAGACAGACAAAGGCCGCCGCCCCCGCAAGCTCGGAAACCAGACACTCGGCGGGGATGCGCGCCCCGCAGTACCGACACCGCCCCCGGCGCAGCAGGAAGCTGAACACCGGGACCAGATCCCGGGGGCCCAGGGTCTGCCCGCAGGAGCCGCAGCGGGACCGGCCCCGGAAGGGGCGGGGGTCCCCCGCCGCCCAGCGGGAGGCGGCGCAGTCCAGGAAGCTGCCCAGCACCGCGCCGAAGACGGCCAGCCAGAAGCAGAGGTAGGCCGTCAGAATTTGTTGTTCCATAGGGGTCCTCCTTGCGGGAGCGGATTTTATCCGCCCTCCACAACCCCCGGGAACCCCGGAGGCTCTGGAGGGCGCCCGCGTCTGCGGGCGTCCGATTCCTCCCCCGCCCTGCGCCAACCCGGAAGGGGGCGGGGGTGTGTGGGAACGATATTAGGGGGGTTAGGGACCTACGACTTTTTAATCTCGCCTTCTATAGTTTTCCCATCTTGTATTGCCCAAGAAAGTGTAATTTTAGGAGTCTCATCATCAGGATCTGGGTCTTCAATTTTAATTTTAAGGTCTACATCCTTCATAGCCGGCGTACACGTGCATGCAGGAGTGACAGCTGTATAGCCATCCTCTGCTGTCTCACGTAAACTGCCCTGATGTTTACCATCTACACAATAAAGCCACTCGTTTGCTTTTGCTGCATCCGGGTCAGTCATATACTTGACAGAAGCCAAGGCGATGGCGTCACGGTAATTGGCCTGGTCAACGGCCTCGCGGGATTTCTCCAAAGCACTGTTCATCATGGGGATAGACACCGCCACCAGGATGGCGATGATGGCCACCACGATCAGAAGCTCCACCATGGTGAAGCCGCCCTGCTTTTTCAGCTTGGCTTTCAGGTTTTCCATAAGTAAGTACCTCTCTTTCAAATTCATAGAAGTTTCTATACCCAGAGCCCGGGTTGGCGTGGGCTCAGAATACCGTTTACATACTGCCGTACATGCTGAACATGGGCAGATAAACCGCAAACAGAATCAGCACCACCAGCACGGCCATGACCACAATAATGGACGGCTCCAGCAGGGCGATGGCCCGCTTGGTTTTCAGGTCCGTCTCGTTGTCGTAGTAGGTTGCCAGCACCTTCAGCGTGGATTCCATGGAGCCGGTGGCCTCGCCCACGGAGGTCATCTGCACCAGCATGGGCGGAATTTCCCTGGTGTATCCCAGGCACTCCCCAAAAGGCCGCCCGCCCTCCACGCCGGGGAGGGTGCCCAGCACCTCCTGGGACATGCACTGGTTGGACATGGTTTTGCCGGAGACCTCAATGGCTTGCAGAATGGGCATTCCGGCGGTTAACAGCATGCTCATGGTGTGGGCAAACTGGCTGGCGTTGGACATGCGGACCACACTGCCGATGACGGGGATGCCCAGCTGCATTTTCGCCAGGGCGGCCCCGCCCTTCGCCGTGGTCCCGTACAGCCGCACGGCGAAGATCACCAAGGCGGTGAGGGCCACCAGGACCAGGGTGTAACTCTGGAAGAAATCACTCATGGCGATGAGAACCCTGGTGGGCCAGGGCAGGTCGATGCTCATGCCCTCAAACACCCCCACAAAGGTGGGCACGGCATAGAGCATGATAATGGCCACCACCACCACCGCCACCAGAATGACAAACATGGGATAGGTCAGGGCGGACACCACGCTCTCGTGGGTCTTGTTCATCCGCTCGAAATAGTCCGCCATGCGCTGGAAGGCCGCCTGTAAATCGCCGGATTCCTCCCCGGCCCGGACGGTCTCCCGGAAGGTGACGGGCAGGGACTTGGCCCCCCGCTGTTCCAGGCTGTAGCTCAGGGCCCAGCCGTTGGACACGTCCTCGGACACCTGCCGGAGGAGGGCGGAGAGGTTCTTGTCCGGGCACTGCCCGGCAACCAAATCCACCGTCTGCACCAGGGGCAGGCCCGCCTTTAGAATGATGGCGAACTGCTGGCAGGTGAGGGACAGGCTCTTGGCGCTGATTTTCTGGAGCCTGGACAGGGGGTCCCGGGCGGCGGACTTGGGGACCTCCTTGATGGAGAGGACGATTTCGCAGCTCTGGCGAATCTGGTTCACGGCGTCGGTGCGGCTGACGGCCTCCACCACGCCGGAGACTTTTTCGCCGCCGGCGTAAGCGCCCTCGTACTTATAGGTAGGCATACATTATCTCCCTTCGTCCCGCGTCTCTCGTCCCCCTGCGGGGGGTGGGGGTTACTCAAGGGGGAGCCTGCTCCCCCTTGAAGGAGGCGGAGGAAACGGAGCGGAATGGATGTTCGGCGAAGCCGGACGCAATGGAGCGGAGTTTTTAACGCCGGGGTCCCGGAGGGCCCCCTCAAAGGTCTCCTTGCTGATGGTCCCGGCGGCGTACAGGGCGTTCAGGGCCTTGTCCATCAGGATGTTTCCCAGGGCCCCGGTGGTCTGGATGGAGTTGGCAATCTGGGGGGTTTTGCCCTCCCGGATGAGGTTGCGGATGGCCCCGTCGGTTTTCATCACCTCACAGGCCAGCACCCGGCCCCCGCCCACCTTGGGCAGGAGCTGCTGGCTGAGCACGGCTTTCAGGGACATGGAGAGCTGGAGGCGAATCTGCTGCTGCCGCTCCGCGGGGAACACGTCCACGATGCGGTCAATGGAGTCCGCGGCGGAGTTGGTGTGGACGGTGCCGAAGACCAGATGCCCCGTCTCGGCGGCGGTGAGGGCCGTCTCGATGGTCTCCAGGTCCCGCATCTCGCCCACGAGAATCACGTCCGGGTCCTCCCGCAGTGCGGCCCGGAGGCCCGTGGCGAAGCTCCCGGTGTCCCGGCCGATCTCCCGCTGGTTGATGACGCATTTTTCCGGAGTGTAGACGTACTCGATGGGGTCCTCCAGGGTGAGAATGTGCTTGGCCTCATTCCGGTTGATCTGGTTCAGCACCGCAGCCAGGGTGGTGGACTTGCCGGAGCCGGTCTCGCCGGTGATGAGCACCAGCCCCTGGCTGTAGGCGGGGAACTCGGATACCACCTTGGGAAGTCCCAGCTCGGAGAGGTCGGGAATGTGGTCGTTTAAAAGCCGGATGGCGGCGGACCAGGCCTCCTGCTGGCGGAAGAGGTTCACCCGGCAGCGGACCCCGGCGACGGACAGGGCCAGATCCAGCTCCCCCACGGCCTCCGCCTGACGGATTTCGGACCCGGCCAGCTCCCGGGCGGCCTCCAGGCAGTCGTCCACCGTCAGCGGCGGGCCGTCCAGCTCCCGGATAGAGCCGTCGATGCGGCAGCGGGGGGTCAGGCCCCGGACCAGATGAACGTCGGAGGCCCCGGCCTCCCGGGCCTTTTCTACATAGTGTTTTACAGTCATAAGCACTCCTTATCCGCCGCCCAGAACCCGGTGGACCTCCTCCGCGGAGGTCACGCCGTCCAGGACCAGCCTTTGGCAGTTTTCCATGATGGGGTGAAAGTCCGTCTGCTCCATGGCCGTCTCCAGATCCTTGAGAGAACGGGAGTGGACGGCCCGCCGGATGGCGGGGGTGACGGGCAGGATTTCAAAGACGCCGGTCCGGCCCCGGAAGCCCGTTCCGAAGCACTCGCCGCATCCAGCGCCCTTGTAGAAGGTGCGGTTCCCGGGCGGCAGGCCCAGGGCGGCCTGTTCCTCCGGAGAGGGGGCGTAGGGCCGTTTGCAGTGGGGGCAGATTTTGCGGAGCAGCCGCTGGGAGACGATGCCCTTCACCGCCCCGGCAATGAGGTAGGGTTCCACGCCGATGTCCAGGAGGCGGTCAATGGAGCTGACGGCGTTGTTGGTGTGGATGGTAGAGAGGACCAGATGGCCAGTCATGGCGGCCCGCATGGCGATTTCGGCGGTCTCGCCGTCCCGAATCTCGCCCACGGCGATGATGTCCGGGTCCTGGCGGAGGACGGAGCGAAGGACATTGGCAAAGGTCAGGCCCGTCTTGTCGTTGATCTGGACCTGGCAGACGCCGTCGATGTGGTACTCCACCGGGTCCTCCAGGGAGACCAGATTGACCTCCTCGCTTTTCAGGCGGTCGATCATGGCATAGAGGGTGGAGGTTTTGCCGGAGCCCGTGGGGCCCACCATGAGGATGACGCCCTCGGTGGCGCTGTCCACCAGACGGCAGAACCGCTCCCGGTTCCCGCCCTCCAGGCCGATGCCCTCCAGGGTGGCCAGCTCCGGGGTCTTCCGCAGGAGGCGGATGACCACCTTTTCGCCGTGGATGGTGGGCAGGGTGGAGATGCGCAGGTCCAGGGTTTCCTGGCGGACGGTGACGTTGGCCCGGCCGTCCTGGGGAATCTGCTTCTGGGCGATGTCCATGCGGGCCATGATCTTCAAACGGGAGATGACGGAGCTCTGAAGCTCCCGGGGCACGGGAATGATGGCCCGCAGGGCCCCGTCGATGCGCATGCGGATGGTCATGCTGTCTTCCCCGGGCTCCATGTGGATGTCGCTGGCGCCTTCCGTACAGGCCCGGTCGATGATGGAGTTCACCAGACGGATGGCCGGGGCGGCGTCCGCCTCGTCCTCGTCCACGGTCATGCTCTGGGGCTGGGCCAGGGCGGCGGCGCCGTACTGGCTGCCCAGGAGGTCCCGCTGCATGTCCTCAATGGCCTGCATGGCCCCCTGGTTGCTGTAGAGGTTCTGGACCGCCCGCTCCACGGCGGCGGAGGCGGCGATGACGGGCACCACCCGGCGGCGGGTGACTGCTCCCACCTCTTCCACGGCCATGAAGTTCAGGGGGTCCGACATGGCAAGCCAGACCTCGGACCGGGTGGCCTTGACGGGGACCGCCATGTGCTTTTTCGCCAGATTCTTGGGCAAAAGCTGGGCCATTTCCGGCGGGATGGCGTAGGTGTTCAGGTCGATGAACTCCACACCCAGCTGGCTCATCAGCGTGTCGATGAGCTGCTTTTCCGTGATGAAGCCGTGGGTCTGCAGTACGGAGCCCAGCCGTTCGCCGGTGCCCTCCTGGAGTCTCAGCGCCTCGTCCAGCTGTGCCTGGGTGATGTCGCCGCTTTTGACCAGCAGGTCTCCGAGTTTGACGTATTTCATGCGGTTCCCCCTTTTCCTTACGGTTCCTCCGGCGGGTTCAGGCAGCGGATGACGACGTTTTTCGCCTCTGCGCTGATGCCGCTTTGCTTGCAGTCAACCTTTAAATCCAATGTAAAACAGGCCGTGTCCGGGTCGTAGGTGATCTCCATTTGGCCGACCTGATAGTTTCCGTTTTTATAAGCGCCGCCCCTGCCGTCCTTTTCAGTGGGCAGCAGCTCCTTGTCGCCGTCGGGCCCACCGGTGACGAAGACCTGTCCCTCCCGGACTTCAAGGCGGAGACGGCGGACATCCGCCGGGTTGTCAAGGGAGGCGTATGGGTTGTAGGATGGGTTATCCGTCCCCTCTACGTCATAGGCGTAGCGGAGCTCCCCGGCAATGGCGTTGGTCAGGGAGTTCAGCAGCAGCTGGGTTTCTGCCTCCGCTGTGAGGCCGAAATAGGTCTTCATGGCTGCGCTGAGGCCGGAATTGAGCATGACGCACAGCAGCATCAGCACGGCCACGGCACAGAGCATCTCCACCAGGGAGAACCCGGCGCAGCTGTTCAGCTTCTCTCTCATGGGCCGCCTCCCGTCCCGCCGCCGGAGGGCGGGGTCAAGGCGTAGGAAAGCAGCCGCTCCGTGCCGTAGAAGCCGCAGCTGACCGTTTGAACGGGGGGATTCGCGCCGGAGGCACCGGCGTTTGCGACCTCGACGGAAAGCGCCGGTTCAGCGGGCGCTTTGTCCGCTGCGTCCTGCCGCTCAGCCTTGGACAGGGCCTCGTAGTATTCCGCGTCCGCCGCCTGGGCCTGGAGGTCGATGCGGCCGGAGGCCATGACGGCTCCGAAGAGCAGGGTGACGGACAGCGCGCAGATCAGCACGGAGGCCAGCACCTCCACCAGGGTTTCCCCTCGGGAGCTGTTCAGCTTCTCTCTCATTCCATGGTCCCTCCTTTGCTGATCCAGTCCAGCTTCCAGGCGATGACTTCCCGGGTTGCTTCTGAGTGGGACTGCGGCGTTGAAACCACCAGCCTCGGCAGGGAGCCGGAGAGCGGGGGGGCGCTCTTGGGGAGCCGCGTCCCTGGGGAATAGTGGATGGAAGGCACGCCGCCGGCAATCTCTTCCATACTGCCGTCCGGATTCGTCTGGAGCAGGGTGGAGGCCAGTTCCGCTTCCATAGTGTAGAGGATGCCGTTCATGTCCGGCTGGCCGTCGGCCATGTTCTCAGCGGGCAGGATGGCCGTCAGGTGGATGCGGCGGCTCTGGCTCATGTCGATTTTCAGGGTGACGGAGCCGAACTGGTCCAGAACCTCCCCGCCGTTTTTCACCTCCACGGTCAGAGTCCGGGTGGAGGGGGCGGGAGCGCCCGGCTGGCCGTCGGGCGGGTTTGTGGGGAGGGGGGCGGTGTCGCCGTCCTCCAGGCCCTGGAAGCCGCTGCCCCTGAACTGCCCGGAGAACACCCGGTCCAGCTCTTTGCGGAAGGTCAGTACGGCGTTCTCCTCCGGGATTCCCGCCTCCGCCAGATCGCCGCAGGTAAAGGTCCCCGGCTCCTGGGTGATATGGTAGTAGTCGATGTTGGAGACTTCAACGGGGAGGTTGTCGTCTCCCGGTTCCGTGATGGTCTCGTTCCACTCGGTAACGGTGTACCGCCCCTGATATCGGGCCTGCTCCAGCTCGTCAACGGCCAGCCGGAGGGCGGAGGACAGGGCCAGATACCGCTGCTGCTCCTCGTAATTGCTCCGAATCTTGCCCGCGTTGGAGACCGCCGCCATCAGGATGGAGGCGGCCGTCATCATGCAGACCAGGAGAAACAGCAGCGCCAGAAGAATGGACGCCCCGCTCTGACTGTGCAGTTTTCCGTTCAGCTTTTTCACGGGGCGTCCTTCTCTCGTTTAAGATTTGCCTTCCAGCGTGCAGCGCCTCCGTTGGTATCGCTGCTTCCAGCGGCGCCGCCGGGCGGGCTGATCCTGCCCGTCCGCGGCGGGAGGAAGGGCTTCCAGGCTCCGGGCCGCCGGCTGGTCCGGAGCGTCCGGGGATTCCTTCGGCAGGATCTCCAGTGTCAGTGCGTGGGTCTGGGGCTCGTTTTCCGGGATGAGGATGTGGTCCCGGCTGGTCATGGTCAGGGTGATGGACAGCCGGGTGGGGGGAACGGCCTTCACCTCCGGACCGTAGGTCAGGGTGTAAACGGTTCCCGGCTCGCCTGTCTGCGTTGTCAGGGCGGGCTTTCCGGCCATGTCCTGCACCTTGGCCTCCAGAATGTCGAACAGGAGAACATCGGTTTCATTCTGTGCCTCGTCCGAAATGGGGAGGCTGCCAGGGAAGGTGACGACGCAGGTAAGGGGATCTCCGGGGTTCTCGGGTTCGGGAAATTCCACCGTCCAGGGCCGGATAACATCAATGCGGATGTCTCCGCCGGAGCCTCCGCCGTAGTCCTGCACCTTGGGGTGGTCAGGGTCGTCGGGGTTGGGGGTGGTGACGGTATAGGTGAAGTTGGCGTTGGCTCCCAGCGTCAGACTTTCCGCCAGGGCCTCCGGAGGAACGGCGGTGGTGAACAAAATGCCGGGGGGACTGCTTCCCGCTTCCTCCGGCCGCAGGGTCCTGGCCGAGAGGTAGCCGCTGCTTCCGCAGTTGGGGTCGCCCTTGAGGGTCAGCTTGCCGTGTTCCAGCCGCTCGGCCATGGGATGGCCCGTTTTGTCGGTGGCCTTGACGGCAATTTCCACCGTGTCGCTGGGGAACATGAACAGCCTTGAGGGCCGCAGCTCCACGGCGGCGGTGACGTGGACGGTGACGGGGAGGGTATAGACGACGCCCGTCGCGTCCGTATAGGAGATGTACAAAACGTCCGTCCCGTCCCGCAGGGGGGTGAGGGTAAAGAGGTAGTAGGGCTTTTGGCGCTCCTGCTCGTTGGGAATCTGATCACCGGTCAGGAGTTTGGGGGGTTCTGTCCGGGCGATCAGCTTGACGGCGGAGGCGTCCTGTCCGGCCTCTTCCGCCTGCTTGACGCTCTCCCAGTCGAAGGACCAGCTGCCCTTCCGGCCGACTCCGTCTGTCAGCACCAGATGCTCCTGGTAGTAAGGGGCGCTGCCGTTGACGAACAGGTCTATTTCGATGGGGCTTCCGCCCAGGAGGGAGAACCGGCCCTCCCCGTCAAACAGGGTCTGCCGACGGAAGCCTTTCAGGGGCCAGTCGCCGTAGTGGACGTGGAAGGTCTCCTTGGTCAGGATGGTGGGGAAGGGATAGTCCCGGTCCCGGAGGTGCGGGGAGGTGGCGGGGGGATAGCTGTACTTGCCGGGAACATGGACGCCGTCCTCCGTCTCGGTGGTGACGGGGCTGAAAGTGTCCGGCAGCAGGTCGTAAATATCCAGGCCGGGGTCCTTTCCGGGGATGTCCTTCTGCATGCCCGCCAGCTGCTCGTAGGTCAGGCCGGTGACATTGGAATTGGAGGTTCCCGCTCCGGGGATGGTGACGGTCAGGCGGGAATCACTGCGGTCGGCGGTCACATCCGGAACATCGGGATAGCCCACCAGCCAGCCCTTGTGGGTGTAAACATAGGGTTGAGTCCCTGTCTCCAAGCTATAGACAAAGAGCGGAGAACCGTTTTTACCTGCATGAGCAGAGGATTCGTAATAATAGCTGGTACCGCCGAGGACAATGGGGGTGGTATCGACGAAGGGTGATTGGGCTTGATTCTTCCTGAAACGGTATGTTTCCTTGATCGGCTCTACCAGAAGGCTATCCGTCTTGTCAGGCTCTTTGGCGCCCAGGTCGGTTTTAGCGCCCCGCTCCTGAATGGCCTTCAAATAGGAATCTTCATTTCCCTCGTACGCTTCCAGGACTGTGCTGGTCAGGAAGTAACAGTTTTTGTACGTGGTTGTGCCATGGTTTTTGATGCCGTCGGAGGTTTTTGGGGGGTTGATCTCTCCCGTGCCGCCAATGACATAGAGGCTCTTGATTGCCGCATGGTCTTCCAGGCTGGGGAGGCGGACGTAGCTGTAACAGCTGATCAGTTCGTTGTTGGTCCAGCCCTTTGTGGGGTCGAAGGCTGTTCCGGGATCGTCCACGAAACCGATGGTCCGGTTTGTGTTTGACCCGATCTGGAGGGGCTTCATGTAACTGCCTCCCACAATGCCGCCGATATAGATGCCTTTTTGGCCCATGCTGATGTCACTGTTTTCACCCAGGGAGATGGAACCGCCGGCGTAACAGTTTTTGATGCTGCCCTGGCAGGAGCCCACCAGTCCGCCGGTGCGGATGTTGTCGTTGGCTACGGTTCCGTTTGCCAGGAGGATTCCGGTATTGGCGGTACAGCCGGACAGGGACATGTTGGACAGGCCCAGCAGACCGCCGACACCGACGCCGCCCCAGGTTTGCGAGGACTTTGCCGTGTAGCTCTTCACCTCAATTTGATAACCGGAAACGGCGCAGTTTTCCACGGCGGTTTCACCGGGCGTTCCGTCCGCATTGTGGGAGGCCGCCACACCCGCCAGGGCTCCGATGGCGTACCACTGGCTGGACGTTTTTTCGTCGTAGACGCTTTTTACATAGCTCTCTCCGCTGGAGGAGTAGAGAACAATGTTTTTCAGCGTCCCGTTGTACACCACGCCGAAGAGGCCCGCGCAGGAGGCTGTGCTTCCCTGGATATTGACGTTTTCGATGACATAGCTGCTGCCGTCGTAGACCCCGCCGAACCATCCGTCCAGGTATCCGCGGTTTTCGTTGGTATTGGTGGTGTCGTAGTACTCGGCAATGGGGGAGTAGGTTTTGTAGGTCCCGTCCGCCCGCGTTTCCCCCTTGATGTCGTAGCTCTGCTTCCAATGGTACTTTCCGGTATGATCGCTGGAGGACAGGTAGGGGAAGCTGGCAATGCCGCGCGCCTCCGCTCCCTTCAATTCCAGCACGGTATCGACGCCCCGGTCCACGAGGTTCCAGTCGATGAACTGGAGCTGGTCGATGGACCGGACGCCGTAGGGAACGTCCTCGCCGCTGCCGGGGGTTTTGCCGGAGAGCTTCCCATCGGCGGTCCGGGCAAAGACCGGGACGTCCTGGGACGCGGCGGACCATTTGCCGCCGTCCTTTGGCAGCTCCACCGCCAGGGCGTCGGCAAACAAGGGGTTCAGGGCAAAGGTGATGGTGACTTCCTGGTTGCCGCCCTGGTGCAGGGTCAGGGTGCCGTTGGGCGCGGAGGAGGAGCTGCCGGGGTACAGGCCGCCCTGGCCGCCGTCCCGGTTTTCGTTCTGGCCGTAGGTATGGAAGGAGTGGAACGCAAACTGCGTCTTGCCCTCCTTGTCCAGCTCGTAGGTCATCAGCCGGGCCAGCTCGTCGTCCACCAGCTTGTCGGCCGCGTTGCGGCCCTCCAGCTTCTGGAGCTCCAGAGTTTCATACAGCCCCTGGTCAAACTTGACGCCGCTGTCCTCCTCGCTGTGGGCATAGAGAAGCGGATAGGGAGTATCGGCCAGCGTCACCGTGGTGAGAACGGCGGAATTGGAGCTGCGCCTGTTGTAGATGCCGTAGCCGAAGCGGACCACCTCGCCCCTCTGGTCGTGGGCGGTGGAGAGGGTGGAGAGCTTGGAGACGGTTTTGGGGGCCGCCGCGTTCTCTCCGGGGTCCACCGCCAGCAGACTGACGTGGTAGGAGGGAGCCTGCCCGGGAAGCCGGAGCTCCTCCCAGTAGTACACGCCCATGTTGCCCAGATTCAAGGGCTTGGGCCAGCCGCCGTAGTGGTGAGAGGCTCCGTCCTTTTTCACGCCGGTGGGGTAGGGGAAGATGCGCTCCGGGTCCTTGCCGCCCAGGGTGTCCATGCCGGAGACCGGCGGCGTTTCCGCCGTCAGGCCGATGTAGGAGACGGGCTGGGCGTTTCCGCCGTCCTCGAAGCTGGCCAGAAATTCCTCTCCCCGGTAGGAGAAGTTGCCGTCGTTGAGATAGAAGGTTCCGGCCAGCCGCCCGCTGCTGGAGGGGCCGCAGAAGCCGTAGGCCGAGGCATTTACGCCGTCGGTCTTCAGGTCCATGGCGGAATAGGAGCTGGAAATGCTGCCGGAGTTCACGCCCGCGAATCCCGCCAGAAGGACGGGGGCGTTGTCCTGGGACGCATTGGCGGCCAGCCGCCCCACGGCGTAGGACGTGTGAATCTGGCCGGAGTTGGAGCCCGTCAGGCCGCCCGCGCAGGCCCTGCCGTAGTTGGAGGCGTCCACGTGGAGATAGGCGGACTCGGCGGCGGAGTTTTGGATCAGCCCCGCGTTCATTCCGCACAGGCCGCCAATGTAGATTTGGGTGCTGTAGATCTGGGTGGTGAGGTTGACGCCCTCCACGGCGCAGTTTGTGATTTTGCCGGTCAGGGTGTTGAGCCCCGCCAGGGCCCCCAGGTAGGTGTCCTTCTCACTGCTGTAGAAGATGATGGACCGGGGGTCGTTCTTCTGTTCCGCGCCGCCGGGCGGTTCCGCTTCCGACGGGTTCAGGCTGTAGACGATGTTTTGCAGCGTGCCGCCGGAGCTGCCGAAGAGGCCCGCGCAGACCCGGTTCCGGTCGTTCTTGGGAATCTCAAAGGCGATTCGCCGGATGGGCAGGCAGTTGCCGTTATAGCTCCCCAGGAAGGGGTCGGCCTGGGTGCCGGTGGGAGATTGGAGCTGGAAGCCCCGGCCGTCGTGGCGGAGCAGGTCGTACCCCTGGACGTTTCGGTAGCCGGTGTACACGTTCTCGCCGCCGTCCAGGCGCAGTCCCTGCTGGAAGGAGAGGCGGGGGTTGTTGTAATAGTCCTCATACCGGCTCAGATGGAAGAAGTGCCGGGGCGTGCGGACGCTGACGCTGACCGGGCGGGTCCCGGGGATCAGCGTCCGGGTGATGTACTGATGGACGATCTCTCCGGGGTTCCCGGAAACCGCATCCCAGTCGATGAGGGGCGTTCCGTCCTCCGCCGGGACATGGGGCTTTACCGTCTCGGCGAAATGGGGATTGTAGAAGTACTCGCCGGAGGCAAAACCGCCGCCGGCGCTTTCCAGCGGGATGTCGGTCGTGAAGAAGAGATACTGATAGAAGTCTTTGCTGGTGAGAGCCTGGAAGTCCCTGCCGCTACCGGAGTCCGTCAGGGCCCCGATCACCAGCTCGGTGGGCAGGGGAGCCAGCCAGTACTGGTCCAGAACCGTTCCGCCGCCCTCCTGCCGTTCCCAGACGGCCTCCAGGAGCCGGATTTCCTTGGGTCCGGAGGGCATGCCGGTGACGTAGGTATAGGTTTCCGGCGTTCCGCCTGTTCCATCCTCTTTCAAGGTGGTGTATGCAACCTGGAAGCGGCCGCCGGCGGGCAGGTCCTTTTTCAGCAGGGCCACGGCGTAGCCATCGGTTTTGATGGCGATCTGTTTGTCGTCCTCCAGCCTGCCGATGAGTTCGCGGGCGTTGCCGCCGGAGAAGCCGATTTTTCCCGTGCTGTCCTGCTCATAATAGACCAGGCTGGGTTCCTTGAAGTAGGCGATCCAGTCCCCGTAGTGGGGAAGGACCTTCAAGCCGGGGAAGCTGTACTTCGTCAGATTCTGTTTCTCCTGGAGGTTATAGGGATTGGAGCTCTGGGCGGCGGTGCCGGAGCTGACGCTTTTGAACTCGAAGAGGCCGCCCATCACCGCGGCGAAATCCCTGCCGGACATCTTGTCGTAGGATACTCCCGTTCCATCCTCCGGATCGGCGGAAGGAATGGATTCCCTCAGATAATAGGTGTTCTGCAATTCGCTGGTGCCGGCGGTCTCCACCAGGGGGAATATGATGGAGTTCTCGGAGACGCCGGGATAGGACATGACGGAGTAGGTGTTTTCGGCGGTAATCTGCACGGGCCCCAGGCACAGTCCGGCGGCCTTGGAGGTCTCCTTCATGCCGATAAAACCGGCGGCGTAGCAGTTGACGATTTGGGTATCGTGGGTGGTATTTCCGATCAGGCCCGCCGCCTGACCGCCGGTCAGGTAGCAGTCGGCGTAAGAGTCCTGAAGGCTGATCTTTACGGACATGGAGCCGCCCAGCAGCCCGCCGGTGTAGCGCGTCCCGTTTACCATGGAGGACGCAAAGCTCTTCCGAACCGTAAAAGCGTCCTTTCCGCTGGTGGCGTATGCGGTCCTGTCAAAGTGGCCCGCCAGTCCGCCCGCGTAATGGCCGGTGATCTGATAGCGGTATTGTGTGGTATCGCTGCCCAGGAGACTGCGGAGATCCTGCTGGCCCTCCTCCGGCTCCCAATAGACCCGGCAGCTTATGTACTCGGATTCGCCGCCGATTCTGCCGGCAATGCCCCCGGCGGCTCCGGCGGCGCAGGCAGCGGAGGTGTTGACGGCATAGACCCGCTGGAAGTGCTGGTTTTTGGCGCTGTAATAGGAGATGCCGTCCGTCGCCTGGGAGGACTGGTAGGTGCCGCCGCCGACGACGCCGCCTGCGGCGGCACTTGCGGGACGGCTGTCCGTGCAGATGATCTGCCCGTTGACCACGCGGATATCCTGGAACCGGTTTTCCGCCCCGGCGCAGCCCACCAGAGCCCCGGCGGGCTTTGCGGCGCTTACCACGGCGTCCGTCAGGTATATGCCGGTGAATTTGACGGGGTCCGCCGGAGCGGAGCCATAGGTGGTGGCAAAGAGCCCCGCGCCGGGCTTTCCCTGGGCGCTTTCCTCCGTCACCAGAAGGTCTGTGATTTCGTTCCGCCGGTTTTCCCCGTCCCCGGCGGTCCAGCCGCCGTCGAAGGAGCGGAGCTCCCGGTTGTCGATGGGCCTGAAGGCATAGAGGCCGTAGGGCGCCCGGGCCTGTCTGCCGCAGCAGTCAATGTCCGCCAGCAGTATGGCGGAGGTCTTGCCTCCGACAGCGGAGGTCTTTGCGTCCAGATTTTGGAGATGGCGCAGGTTTTCCAGCCGGGCGGCAGTCCCGCCGCTTTGCTCAGCAAACAGGCTGTTGCCCGTGTCGGAGCCGGAGGCGGAGGCGGACCGGCGGCCGGGGGCGGACAGCTTGATTTCGGCGGTGACGGTGAAGTCCCCGCCGCAGGGAGGGGCCGCGTCAAGGCCGGCGGCGAAAAGCTGCCGGAAATGGCGACCGTTGTCCTGGGCCGGATTGGTGTCCAGTTCGTCCAGCACCCAGGTGTAGGAGACCCTGCCGCTGGCAATGGTTTCCTCCCGGAAGATGACGCGGTTGTAATAGGGAGAGGTATTGATGGGAGAATAGGAGGCATGGCCGGAATTGCCGCCGGAGCTGTCATACAGCGTAACGGGGTCCCGGCCGGGATAGCTCAGCGTGACGGTCCGGTGGGTGTTGGCGTTCAGCTTGGACTCGTCATAACCGCCCATCAGCTTCCGGGCGGCCTCGGGAATGAGGAACGTGACCTTGACCGTCAGCCGGTCCGCGTTTTCGACCTCCACCAGGACCTCCGGCGCGGGCAGGGGGGTATAGTCCTCCCGCTCCGCCTGTTCGCCGCCGTAGTACCCCAGCATGGGGCCCGCATCGCCGGGGCGCATCCGGTCGTCCCTGGACGCCTGACTCCAGGCATCCAGAAAGGCAGTGGGGCTGGACTGGTCCATATAGTGGATGTCCTGCTCCGCGTAGAACACGTCCGTGACGGCTCCGCTGGCGGCGTCGTAAAAGAGATAAAAATCTCCCTCCAGCAGGGCGGGGTCAATGGCCCCGGCGGTCAGCAGTCCCCTGTCGGCGGCGGCCTCTTTGGTGATGTGGATGGGCTGGGCCGGAGTTCCGTCCCCGGCCAGAGGGGAGACGCCCAGGGCGCTGTCCAGCTGGCCGCCGCCGTCCAGCAGCACGGCCCGGTTCTCTGCGGCCATGTAGATTTCCCGGGCGGCGTTGTCCAGCTCGGTGATTTTGAGATAGTCCCGGTAGTAGGCCGCCGCCACGGCGGAGAGGCTCAGCAGGATTGCCAGGATCGCCACCACCGCCAGGGTCTCCACCAGGGAGAAGCCGCGGGTTCTTCTGTTTTCCATGTGTTCGGTCATGACCATACCTCAATGCACTGCGCCTGACGGCGGAAACTTGAATATATATCCGATTCGGATATCTAGAGCATTTTAACATATCCGATTCGGATATACAATCACTTTACTGAAAAAAGTGGAAAACATTGCGGAAAGCTGCAATGTAAGGAGGAGGGCGCTTATGGAGCTTGACTACCGGGCCATCGGCGTGCGCATCCGCCGCCTGCGGAAGGAGCGGGGGCTGACCCAGCAGACGCTGGCGGAGATGTCCGGCCAGGAGCCGTCCAATATCTCCCATATTGAACGGGGGGCGACCAAGCTCAGCCTGCCCACCCTGGTCAGCGTGGCCAACGCCCTGGAGGTGACTGTGGACCAGCTCCTCTGCGACAGCCTGCCCGCCTCCCGTTCCGTTTTTGAAACGGAGGCGGCCCACATCCTGTCGGACTGCTCCCACCTGGAGCTGAAGGTCATCACGGAGACCATCCGCACGCTGAAAGAGAATCTGCGGAGGCTGAAGCTCAGCGAATGAGTCAGTCGGACTGCAGCTTCGGCCAGCAGCAGACTCCCACCTCCAAAGAGCGGTGCTCCCGGAGATGGAAATTGGCGTACCGGCAGAACCAGCAGCCGCTGCTGCAGGCCAGCCCTACCGTCCGCACGGTGAAGGCGGGGCAGCGCTGTGCCGGCCAGACGTTATAGCCGGTCATGGGCTTGCGGAGGGTCCGGGCTTTTGCCGTCTCTCCCAGGTGCTGGAGGGGGACGCCTGCTTTCATCTGGGGCCTTCCTTTCTCCGGAAACGAACGGCGCAGGGCGATTTCCAGATTGTGGAATGACCTGCGTCAAAAAAGAGACGCGCGCGGTTCTTTTGCAGGGACCGCTCTCAAACGGCTTGACAAATTCGGGGAGGGCGTGCTATGGTCAGTATAGCAGGAAAAAACTCAGATTTGATACTTTGCGTAAATTTGGTTTGATTTTGCGCGGAATTTGCAAAAAGAGAGGGGAGCGCACATGATCAGGCTGGCGCTATGCGACGACGAGGCGGAGCAGAGGACGGCGGTTGGCGGCCTGTTGCGGGCGTATGCGGCGGCACGGCCCGCCCTGGCGGTGAAATTGTCAGTTTTTTCCTCTGGCCAGGATCTGCTGGCGGCGGCGGAGGAGTGCGGCGGCTTTGACCTCTACGTGCTGGACATCGTGATGCCGGAGCTCAGCGGCATAGACTTGGGCGTGCGTCTGCGGGAGTTGTACAGCGGCGGGGCCATCATCTATCTGACCATCTCCCCGGAGTACGCCGTGGACTCCTATGCAGCCAGGGCTTTCTACTACCTCATGAAGCCGGCGGAGCCGGACAAGCTCTTCCAGGTGCTGGACCAGGCTGTGGCGGCGCTGGAAAAGCAGCGGGCTGCCTGTGTGACGGTCCGCACGAAGGATGGACTGGAACGGATACGGCTGGATGAGATCATCTACGCGGAGCTGACGGGACGGGCGGTGCGCTACCATCTGGCGGACGGGACCAGCCTGGACAGCGTGACAGTGCGCAGCCCCTTCCAGAAGGAGACGGCGCAGCTGCTGGCGGCCCCGCAATTCTTCCTCTGCGGGGCCAGCTTCGCGGTGAACCTGTTTTATGTCACTGCCGTGGAACGGGGATTTCTCCGCATGGACGGCGGGACCCGGGTTCCCCTGGCCCGGGGGCTGGCGGCCCTGGCAAAGCAGCGGTGGAGCGAGTTCTGGCTGAACGCCTCGGGAGGTGAGACACTGTGACGGCTCTGCGGGATATTTCCCAGCTCTGGGTGATGGCGCATGTCCTGGTTGTGTTTCTTTTGCTGTTTGAGCCGCGCCGTCCCTGGCGGACCACGATTGCAATCTGCGTGTCCGGTGTGGTTATAATGAGCGTGATGACGTTTGTGGTGGCGGCTGTCCTGGGGTTGTCTCCCATTGATATCATTTTTTTCACCTGTTCACTGCCCAGCATGGCCCTGTTTTTCTGGATTTCCAAGTACCAGAATGGAAGGTTCTTCTTCCTCTTTTGCCTGTCGGACACCATGTGCATTTGGTTGATTCAGGTGACGAACCTGCTGGACCGGCTGGTGAGAGGCGAGTATGTGGTGATGCTTTTCAGCCGACTGATCCTCTTTCCCCTGGCGGAGTGGTTTATCTGGAAGCGCCTGCGCCGTCCCTATCAGGAGCTTCAGCAGAAGCTGGAACGGGGCTGGTGGCTGTTTTCTCTCATTGGGCTGCTTTATTATCTGATGCTCGTCATGGTGTCCATCCCCGTGGATATGCCGATGCCTGACTGGAAGGGCCTTTTGCTCTTGCTGCTGGTGCTGGCGCTGATGCCCCTGACCTACCTTTCCATTCTCCATTCCCTCTGGCGGCAGATGCGGATATATGAGAACGTCCGGCTGATGGAAGTCCAGCGGCAGGATTACGACGCCCTCTGCCAGAAGATCGAGGTGGGGCGTATTTACCGCCACGACATGCGCCATCATCTGGCCGCCGTGGAGAGCATGCTCCGGCAGGAGGACAACAGCGGAGCTTTGCAGTATATCCGCTCCCTCAGCGGCGGGCTGGAGGAGCTGACCGAGCCCGCCCGCTGCGCCAACCCCACGGTCAACGCGGTGCTGACGGCCTGCATTGTCCAGGCTGCCAACGTGGGGTGCACTGTGGAGACGAGGCTCCGGGTGCCGGAGCAGATGCCCTTCGAGGAGACCGATCTCTGCGTCATCCTGGCCAATGCCTTGGAAAACGCCATCCACGCCTGTCAGGAGCTGCCGGAGGACCAGCGGCAGATTTACCTGTCCATGGAGCTGACGGAGAACCGGCGGCTCTTGATTTCGGTGGAAAATCCCTGCCTCCAGCCGGTGCCCTTCGGGCCGGAGGGGCTGCCGGACGTGCCCCGGCGGGAGGGCCACGGCCTGGGGCTTCAGAGCGTGAAGCAGGTGGCGGAGAAGTACGGCGGCCTCTTCCGGTGCCAGTGCGAGGAGGGGCGCTTCCTGCTCCGGGCGGCGCTGATGCCCCCCGCCGGACCGGAGGACCCCAAGAAAACGCACAGCAAAAACTGGGCGTCTTTGGCGGTTCTGGCCGCGCTGGCGTTCCTGATTGTGATGAATGCTCTTCCGGCATTGGCGGACACCCTGGAGAGGATTCCGCTGGCGGGCGGGCTGTTCCTGGTCCTGGACTGGCGGACCTATGCCGCAATGTTCAGGGAGCTGGTGCTGAGGGCCTGATGGTTTGACTAAAATTTTCGGTTTTTTTGGGTGCTTTTGCAATGGACTTTTTGCCGGGATGGGTGTACAATCAGCTTGTTTGAAACTTGAACGAAGGGAGCAACCACTATGCTGAGTGAGAAAGTCGCCGCCCTGCTGAACGAGCAGGTCAACAAGGAGTTTTACTCCGCCTATCTGTACCTGGACTTCTCCAACTACTTTGAGGCCCGGGGACTGGACGGCTTCGCCAACTGGTATAAAATCCAGGCCCAGGAGGAGCGGGACCACGCCATGCTTTTCTACCAGTACCTTCACAACAACAATGCCAAGGTTACGCTGGGGGCCATTGCCCAGCCGGACAAGGTCCTGGACAGCGACATGACTGTGCTGAAGGCGGGGCTGGAGCACGAGCTCTATGTCACCGGACTCATCAATACGATCTACGCCGCCGCCTACGAGGAGAAGGACTTCCGCACCATGCAGTTCCTGGACTGGTTCGTTAAGGAGCAGGGCGAGGAGGAGGACAACGCCAACGACCTGATCTCCAAAATGGAGCTCTTCGGTTCCGACCCCAAGAGCCTGTACATGCTCAACAGCGAGCTGGCGGGCCGCGTCTACAGCGCGCCGTCCCTGGTGCTGTAAGTCTGGTTAAAAGCAAACAAAGAGGCCCGGAGGAATGTCCTCCGGGCCTCTTTTGGATGGATTCACTTGTCCAGCTTGGAATTACACTTTGCCAGGAATTTCTCATTCCCGATGATGGCCCGGGTGTGGCTCCCCTTGCCGATGGGGCCCTTCTCGTCCCAGGCTGAGACCTGAAAGACTACCATCCGGCCGTTTTCCGACACGGCGGTGATTTCCGCCTCGGCATAGACCTTCATACCCACCGGGGTGGGGGCGTCGTGGGAGATGTCCAGATGGGTGCCCACACTGCCCTGGCCCTCCTCCAGGAAGGATTGGAGGGCCGTCATGGCGGCGTTTTCCATCATGGCGGCCATGAAGGGCGTGCCGAATACTGGCAGAGCTCCGGAGCCGGCGGCCTCTGCGGTGAGTTCCCGGGTGACGGCCTGTTCCAGCTGGCATTTGGTTCCAATCAAAATCATAAGAATGCTCCTCTCAAATTCCAAGCTCCGTCCACAGGTCGTTGTAGAGCTTCCGGGTCTCCAGGGGCAGGACCAGATAGGCCTCACAGCGGTCCAGCACCTCCTGGGGCGCGGCGATGATGTCATAGGTTTCCTGGCCCAGCTCCTCCTCGTACAGCTCCTCGTAGTAGGCGGGATACTGCTCCAGAGCCTCCTGGTTGGGGGAGGCGTACCAGAGATAATCCATGTTGGCCAGGTTCGCCTCCGTGGAGGCGATGAAATTGATCCAGGCCATGGCCTCGTTGTAATGGGGAGCGTCCTTCAGCACGCACATGGCGTCCATGAACCAGTTGGAGCCCTCCTCCGGAACCACAAAGGCAAGGTCCTCGTTGTTCTCCAGCATGGTGAGGTAGTCCCCGGCATAATACGCGCCGATGGCGGCGTTTCCGCCCTCCAGCTTCTGGAAGATTTCGTCCATGACAAAGGATTGGTATACCCCCTGGTCCTTGGCGTCCTTGAGGAGCTGGAAGGCCTCCCGGAGCTCTGCCTCGTCGGTGGTATTCAGGGAATAGCCCAGGTAGGCCAGGGCGATGCCCATGGCGTCCCGGGAGTTGCGGAACATCAGCACGTTTCCGGCATACTGCGTGTCGAACATGGCGGACCAGCTGGTAATGGGTTCTTCCACCATGGCCGCATTGTAGATGATGCCCACGGTGCCCCAGGCGTAGGGAACGCTGTAACGCTCCTCCGGGTCGTAGGTCAGGCCCTTGAAGCGGTCTGAGATCAGGCCGTAGTTGGGAATCTGGCTGTAGTCCAGCTCCGCCAGCATATCCTCCTCAATGAGCTGGGAGATCATGTAGTCGGAGGGGACAATGACATCGTAATCCCCCGCGCCGCTTTTGAGGAGGGAGTACAGGGCCTCGTTGCTCTCGGCAGTCTGGTAGTTGACAATGATGCCTGTTTCCTCTTCAAACCGGGTGATCAGGTCCTCCTCAATATACTCGCCCCAGCTGCACACGTTCACCACCGGCTGGGCGTTGGTGGCCCCGGTGAGGAGAACCACGGCGGTGAGGAAGGAGGCCGCCAGAACCACGGCAGCTCCCCGGCGGAAGAGGCGGCCCTTGGGGGTATCCAGCAGCTGAGTCAGCTTCCGGGAGACGGGATGGCGCTCCTGGCCGGTGCGTTCCGCCCGAGCCTCCCGGAGGTTCACGACGACCAGCAGGACCAGCACCGTCACAAAGAGCAGGGTGGAAATGGCGTTGATCTCCGGCGTCACCCGCTTTTTGGTCATGCCATAAATGGTCATGGCCAAGGTGGAGCTGGAGGACCCGGCGGTGAAGTAGCTGATGATGAAGTCGTCCACGCTCATGGTGAAGGCCGTCAGGGCCCCGGAGGCGATGCCGGGCTTGATTTCCGGCAGGATGACTTTCCAAAAGGCCTGCATCCAGGTACAGCCCAGGTCCTGAGCCGCGTCCACCAGATTCTTGTCCATCTGCCGGAGCTTGGGGCCCACGGAGAGAATCACATAGGGGATGTTGAAGGTGACGTGGGCGATGAGCAGGGTTCCGAAGCCCAGGGTCAGCCGCTCCGGCAGGACCACAACGCTCTGGACGCCGTTGAACCAGACGGAGAAATCCCCCCAGAAGGTGAAAAAGGCCACGAAAAACAGGCACATGGCCACGCCCGTCACAATGTCGGCGTTCATCATGGGGATGCTGTTGATTGTGCTCAGCGCCGTCCGGGTCCGCCGCCGGAGGCTGTAAAAGCCGATGGCGGCGAAGGTTCCGGCTATTGTGGCGATTGCGGTTGCCAGCAGGGAGACCAGGAGCGTGGTGTAGACGCTGCGCATGATCAGCCGGTTCTGGAACAGGGATTTGTACCAGTCCAGGGAGAAGCCCGTCCAGACGATGTTGCTGTTGCCTTTATTAAAGGAGAAGACAATCAGCAGAAAAATCGGTGCGTAGAGAAACAGGAAGACCAGGGCCATCAGGGCCCGGCTGCCCAGGCGGTTTCCTCTCTTCATAGGATCACCGCCTGTTCCTCGCCCTCGCCGAAGCGGTTCATGACCACCATGCAGACGACGACGATGACCATCATCACCAGAGAGATGGCGGCTCCCAGTTGGGGATTGTAGGCCCCGCCCAGGAACTGCTGTTCAATCAGGTCCCCCAGAAGAAGTTCCGTGCCGCCCCCCAGCATCTTGCTGATGGCAAAGGTGGAGACGGAGGGGACGAAGACCATGGTGATGCCGGAGAGGACCCCCGGCAGGGAAAGGGGCAGGACGACCCGGCGGAAGACGTTCACGCCGTCCGCCCCCAGGTCCCGGGCGGCCTCCACCAGGGAGCCGTCCAGCTTGACGATGACGGAGTAGATGGGCAGAATCATGAAGGGCAGGTAGTTGTACACCATGCCCAGCACCACCGCCCCCTGGGTGTTCATCATGGGGAAGTACTCCAGATTGGTTCCGAAGATTCCGTTGTACAGGTTCAGGAAGCCGGTCTTCTGAAAGATTTGATTCAAAAGCCCGTTGTTCTCCAGGATGGACATCCAGGAGTAGGTCCGCAGCAGGAAGTTGATCCACATGGGCAGCATGATGAGCACCATGGCTGCCCGCTGGAATTTCTCCCCCTCCCGGCTCATCAGGTAGCTCACCGGGTAGCCGATGAGAAGGCAGACGAAGGTGGCGATGAGGGCCAGCTTGAAGGACCGGCCGAAGACCACGGCGTAGGTGCCCATCTTGGAGAAATTTTCCAGGGTGAAGCCGCCCAGGTCGTTGGAAAAGGCGTAGACCACCACCAGCACGATGGGGGCCACCACAAACAGGGCCATCCAGACGACATAGGGGATGGCGAAGCGGGAGAGCTTAGGTTTCATCGCCGTCCACCTCCGCCGCGTCCAGTTCGTCGTACTCGTCGGAGAAGGAGGAGTAGTCGCCGTACAGGCCGGAGTACCGGCTCTTTTTCATGACATGGATGCCGTCGGGGTCGATTTTGATGCCGATGCGGGCCCCCACGGGGGAGTGGTCCGTGGTTTGAATCAACCACTTGAAGCCCCGGAAGTCCACAATGATATCGTACTGCATCCCCTTGAAGGTGACGTTGGTGACGGTGCCCGTCAATTGGCCCTGCTCCACGGGGACGATGTCGATGTCCTCAGGCCGGATGACCACGTCCACCGGCTCGTTTTCGGAAAAGCCCCCGTCCAGGCAGGGGAACTGGCGGCCGTACATCTGGACCAGTTTGTCCTGGACCATGACGCCGTCGATGATGTTGGATTCGCCGATGAAGTCCGCCACAAAGGCGTTCTTCGGTTCGTTGTAAATATCCTCGGGTGTGCCAATCTGCTGAATGGAGCCCTTATCCATGACCACAATGGTGTCGGACATGGTCAGGGCTTCCTCCTGATCGTGGGTGACATATATAAAGGTGATGCCCACCTGCTGCTGGATGCGTTTGAGCTCAATCTGCATGTCCTTTCGGAGCTTCAGATCCAGGGCCCCCAGCGGCTCGTCCAGAAGCAGTACCTTGGGCCGGTTTACCAGCGCCCGGGCGATGGCCACCCGCTGCTGCTGGCCGCCGGAGAGGGCGTCGGTCCGCCGGTTTTCAAAGCCCTTGAGACTCACGGCCTCCAGCATCTCCAGAACCCGCTGCCGGATTTCCTCCTCCGGGAGCCTGCTCTTGCGCTTGGGGTCCGAAGGGTCCGGCCTTCGCTGCATCCGCAGGCCAAAGGCGACGTTCTCAAAGACGTTCAGGTGCGGGAAAAGCGCGTACTTCTGGAACACCGTGTTGATCTGCCGCTTGTAGGGCGGGACATCATTGATCCTCACACCGTCGAAGAGGACGTCTCCCGACAGTGGTGTCGTGAAGCCGCCGATAATCCGCAGCGTGGTGGTTTTGCCGCACCCGCTGGGCCCTAACAGTGTGAGGAACTCCTTGTCATTGATATACAGGTTTAAGTGATCGAGAACCAGCTCGTCGTCGTACGCCATGCAGAGATCCCGCAGGCGAATCAACTCTTTGGACATGTATCCTCCCCCATTCCTTAGAAGAAATTTTTCAGCCTCTTTTCTCTGTTGGTTTTCTCTCGGTTGAGTTTTGACTTCCCGTCGAAATTCAGCGATACCTGCATGATAACGGAAGCGTTTCAAAATGTCAAGGGAATTGTTGGGCGGCAGCTATTGATTTTTTTACAGTAGTCCTATTGACTTTTCCGGGGTGGGGAAGTATACTGATGCAAACAGCTACTGATAAATTTACAGTAGTGCCGAAAGGGGCGGTTTTATGCGGCGGGATTATCTCTCCCGGCTGAGCCGGGCGGCAAGGTGGTATCTGCCTCCGGCGGAGGCGGCGGAGGTTTTGGAGGACTACCGGGAGATCGTGGCGGGCCGGAGCGAGGAAGAGCTCCGGCGGGACCTGGGAACGCCCCGGGCGGCGATAAAGCAGCTGGCCCAGCCGAAGGCCTACCGAAAGTGGCTGGCGGTATTTCTCATTTTGTCGGCCTGTGTGCTTCTGCCAGCGGTTGACTCGACTTTAGAGGGATTGTCCCTGTCGGTTTGGCTGTCTGGGATGTCTCATATGTTCTGGAACAGCAACGGGACCATCGCCCGGCTCTCTATGCCGCTGTTCCCTCTGGGGATTGTGCTGCCGCTGGTCTAGTTTCAGCGGAACGGAGGAAAAGGGCGGGCCTTGTCCAAAAGGACTCTTCCGGTCTTCGCCCTTGTGCTCCTGGGATTCGTCTGGGTGTGGTTTCTGTTTTGGGTCATTCTGACGGAGCGCTTTGATGTGGTCGATTTCCTGTTTCCAGATATGATCTGGACCGTGCGCCTGATTACCTGTTTGAACCTTCTGATTGGGGGAGCGGCGGGAATGGCTGGCCTTATCAAATCCCGCCTGGAGGACCGCCGCTGGCGGGCCATGTATATATGGGGGCTGACGGGAGCTGTGCTGAACAGCTTTTTGTGGCAGATTTTTACCAGCATGAATCTGACCGACGGATACTGGCAGGGCCCCTATTGGATACGGCTTGTGTTCATCACCCTTGCGGGACTCATCGGAACGGCGGTGTCCCTATGCTGAAAAAGGACCTCTTGGAGCTCTGCCTTCTCCACCTGATGGTCCAGGGGGACCAGTACGGCTACGAGCTTCTGCGCCAGCTCCACGGGGTGTTTCCGGACACCCAGGAGAGCGCGATTTACGCCATTCTCCGGGGGCTCTGCCGGGAGGGGATCACGGAGCGCTACCAGGGGGAGACCTCCGGCGGCCCGGTCCGGAAATACTACCGCCTGACGGAGGCGGGCCGCGCCCGCCACGCCGCCCTTCTGGAAACTTGGCGGGGAACCCGGGACGCCCTGGCGGCGCTGGGCATTGAGTGAGGGCGAAAGCCGGGCCAGGGAAATGGCCTGACCTGGGGGTCAGGCCCCACAGGAGCAGTTTCTTCCCCAAGCGCCAGCTTAGCGGCAGCGAGGACGGAAGGACCATCCATGCATCAACCACCCAAACTCCCGCCCGCACCACGCCGCGGCCCGAAGACCTGCGAAAAAACGGGGGTACGCCCAGCGCGTCCCCCCGTCTCTCGTCCCCCCGCGGGGACGTATTTCTTTTTCTCTCTTCCACCGTGCACGGCGCATTCTCTCTTTTTCTTTTGAAAGAAAAAGAGAGAATGGGGGGGGCATTGCCCAGCCATCATCATGGCTGAGGGACTCTGGAGAAGTATTTCTCCCGAAACGGTACGTCCTCCACCGTAAACTCCCGCCCCCGCAGGTAGTTCAGCACCCCCGCGTCAGTGGGAAATACAAACCCCAGCTTGTAGGCATACAGCGCCTGCCGGGTCTCGTGATACTTCCGGTTTGCGGTACCGTTCCCATACTTCCCGTCTCCCAGCAGGGGGCACCCGATCTCCGCCATGGATACCCGAATCTGGTGGGTCCGCCCCGTCAATAACCGGCACTCCACCAGGGACAGCTCCCCCCGGGTCTCCAGGGTTTTGTACAGCGTGGCGGCGGACTTCCCGCCGGGGACGGGATGGCGGTAAAAGGCCACCTGCTTTTTCCCCTCATCCTTTAATAAAAATCCCTCGATCTTCCCCTCCGGAGGCCGGGGGCGGCCGACCGTCACGCAGAGATAGGATTTCTCCAGCTCGTGGGCCCGGATTTTCTCGTTGAGCACCCGCAGGGTCTCCGCATTTTTCGCGGCGATGACGATGCCCCCAGTGTTCCGATCAATGCGGTTGCAAAGGGCCGGAGCGAAGGCGTTTTCATCCCGGGGGCTCCACTCCCGCTTCTGATAGAGATAGGCCTGGATATGGTTGATGAGGGTGTTGACCTTTTCCGTCTCGTCGGCATGGACCACCAGCCCGGGCCGCTTGTCCGCCAGGAGCAGATTTTCGTCCTCATAGACGATGCTGAGCCTGGGCTGGAAGATGGAGAGGAAGAGATTTTCCTCTTTGGGCTTGTCAAAGAACTCGTCGTTGATATATAATTGTAGGACATCCCCTGCCTGGAGGCGGGCGTCCCGCTTGGAGCCCTTTCCGTTGACCTTCACCCGCTTAAGGCGGATGTACTTTTGCAGCAGGGCAGGGGGGAGAAGAGGCAGGTTCTTGGCGACAAAACGGTCCAGACGCTGTCCGGCGTCGTTTTTTCCGATGGTGAGCTCCCGCATGGCGGACCTCCTGAGTGTGTTTTGTTCATCATACCTGTTTTGCGGGAGAATGTAAAGGAGGAACCCGAAGCGGTCCTGGAATTTTTCAGCCATCTCTTGGGCGGTCCCGGGACGGCTGGCGGGACCCGCCTTCGGGTTTGGGAGACGGTGAGGCGGCGGGGCTGTTCCCGCCGGAGAAGGAGGAGGCACCATGAGCGAAGTGAAGACCGAAACCCTGCTGGAGGCCATCCAGGACGGAAAGCCCTGGCTGGCCCGGTTTAACCGGAAGGAGTACGACAGGGCGTATGAGGAATACAAGGCGCAGTATGCCCCGCTCTTCCGGGAGGCGGCGCTGGCGGATGGGGAGGAGGGCATTGAGGCCCTGACGGAGGTGCTGCTGGACGGCTTGGCGGAGGGCTGGAGGCGGCAGAAGCCCTGGAACCGCTCCTTGGCCATGCTGAACGACAAGCAGATGATCGTCTGCTTTCTCAGCCCCGTGCTGATGGAGGACCCGGTCTGCGCCCCGCTGGAGGAGAAGCTCCGGGAGGGCTGGGCGGCCCGGTGGCCCAAGGAGGCCTATCGGGCCGCGTCCCTGGAAAAAATCCGCAAGGGTTTCCGGCCAACCTTTCTGGGAATTGCCCTGCCCTTTGGAGGCAATGACGACGAGGAATAAAAAAGAGGGCAAAAAACGAAAAAATTGTTTGACATTGGCGGGACTATCCTTTATAATACGTAAGGTATCGTTGTGAGGTAGCTTATGGTAATTGATGTAAGACCCATACTCCACACCCCCGGCAGGCGTTTGGACTTCCGGTTTGAGCTGGACCTGTCCGACCTGGAATTTGATGGGCGAAAGCCCATTGGCCGTCCTGTGGCGGTGGAGGGGGAGGTCCGCAATACGGCGGACCTGCTGGAGCTGGACCTGACGGCGGAGACCGTGCTGGACGCGGTATGTGACCGCTGCGGGAAGGAGTTCCCTCTGGATAAGGAAGTCACCTGCCGCTGTATGCTGGCGGAGGAGCTCCAGAACGAGGAGAGCGATGAGATTGTCCTGCTGGAGGATGGAAAGGTGGACGCGGGCGAGCTGGCCCGGACGGCCTTTATCCTCGGAATGGACAGCAAAACACTGTGTTCGGAAGATTGCAAGGGATTGTGCCCTCGGTGCGGCGCTGATTTGAATTGCGGCCCCTGCTCCTGCAAAAAGGAGCCGGACCCCCGGCTGGCGGCCCTGGCAAGCCTTTTGGAGAACAAATAACGAGAAGCGCGCTCCGCGCCTTTTGTAGGATTAAGGAGGTGTCACAATGGCAGTACCCAAGGGTAAAGTATCCAAAGCGAGACGGGACAAGCGGCGCAGTTCCACCTGGAAGCTGACGGCCCCCAATCTGGTGGTGTGCCCCAAATGCGGTGCGATGCACCTGCCCCACAGAATGTGCCAGGAGTGCGGTACTTACAACGGCCGGGAGATCAAGGTCGTGAAGTCCGTCGTTTCGAAGTAAGATTCTGTTGGATCAAGAGAGAGGAGCTGGGCTCCCCTCTCTTTTTTCACATTTTTACAAGAGGAAAGGAGCGTGTCCCATGCGTTCGATGAAGCGTCACTGCAAGCCGGTCCACCGTTACAGGTCCCTGCTGTTTCCCGGAATCGCCCTGCTGGCGGTGTTTGCGTTCTGGGCGGCCTTTGATTCTCCGGAGGAAGCCAGGGGGGAGACCAGGCGGTTTGAGTACGGCGGACTGAAGATCGAAATTACCAATGTCCGGGAGGTCGGGCAGGACTTCTGCAATGACGGAGGCCCGGAGCTCTGGGAGTACCCGGTTTACACGGTCTATCCCGGCGCCGAGGCCACGGTGCTGGAGGCGGATATGCTGGAGGCCGGCGGAGGCCCGGCTTCTCCCCAATGGTTCTTTTATCTGGAGCCGGAAAACCGGCGGCTGGACGTGGTGGACGGCATGGAGCCGGTGGAGCTGACTCCAGAGGTTGTGGGAATGGTTGACGGGGACGGCGGCGCGTGGCTGGTCCGCTTCGAGGTTTGGGAGGAGAACGGCTGAACCGGCAGAGACGGAGAGGGGGAGAGTTCCCCCTCTTTTTTTCGTTTTCCCTCTTGACAAACAGCCCACAAGCGTCTATAGTGTACTTAACGAACCGGTACGCTTAATACGAACAATACAAGGGGGCGATCCTATCGACATTCTCATCAGCAACAGCAGCGGAAAGCCGATTTATGAGCAGATCTGCCGGCAGATCAAGACCCAGATCATGGACGGGACCTTAACCGCCGGGGAGGCCCTGCCCTCCATGCGGGCCCTGGCCAAGGAGCTGCACCTCAGCGTCATCACGGTCCAGAGGGCCTATGAGGACCTGACCCGGGACGGCTTCATTGAGACGGTCTCCGGCAAGGGCAGCTTTGTGGCCGCCCAGAACCAGGAGTTCATCCGGGAGGAGCGGCTCCGGGAGGCGGAGGGCCTGCTGCAAAGGGCCGCGGAGCTGGGACGGTCCAACGGCATCCCGCTGGAGAAACTGACGGGCATTCTGACCCTGTTTTATGAAGAAGGAGATTGAGCATGGAAAACAGCATTCTGGTCCGGGACCTCTGCAAGCGCTTCCCGGACTTCACCCTGGACCACGTGTCCTTTCAGGTGCCGAAGGGGCGCATTGTGGGCTTCATCGGCGAGAACGGCGCGGGGAAGAGCACCACCATTCGCCTGATCTTGAACGAGCTGAAAAAGGACGGCGGGACCGTGGAGGTCCTGAGCCGGGACCACGCCGGCCCTGCCGTGAAAAATGACCTGGGCGTGGTGTTCGACACCTGCAATTTCCCGGAGGTCTTCACGCCTCTGAATGTGGAAAAGGTCCTCTCCGGGGTCTATCCCGTCTGGGACGGGGAGGCGTACCGGAGCTTTTTGAAGCGCTTCGCCCTGCCGGAGAAAAAGCGGGTCAAGACCTTTTCCAAGGGCATGAAGATGAAGCTGTCCATTGCCGCCGCCCTGGCCCACCGGCCCAGGCTGCTGATTATGGACGAGGCCACGGCGGGCCTGGACCCGGTGATCCGGGACGAGATTCTGGACATTCTGCTGGACTTCATCCAGGACGAGGAGCACGCCGTGTTCTTCTCCTCCCATATCACCTCGGACATCCAGAAGGTTGCGGACTACGTGGTGCTGATTCACCAGGGAAAAATTGTCTTTGAGGAGGAGAAGGACACGCTGATGGACGGCTATGGCATCCTCCGCTGCGGGAAGGGGACGGCGGTGGAGCCCGGGGATTACATCGTCCGCCGGGAGACCGGGGTCAGCGTCGAGTACCTGGTCCGGGACCGCTCCGCCGCCGGGCGGAAGTATCCCAGGGCCGTGGCGGACGCCGCGTCCCTGGAGGAGATCATGCTGTTTTACATCAAGGGGGAAGCGTCATGAGGGGAATCATTTACAAGGATTTGTGCCTGTTTTTCAAGGGGATTGACAAGATCGTTCTGGCGGTGCTGGGGGGCTTGCTGGTTCTGTTCTGGTACAAGAGCGGCGCTTACGCCGGGATGCTGTTCTCCTTTGCACTGGATATGATGGTGGGCCTTCTGCACCTCACGGCCCTGGAGAAGGAGGAGAAGACGGCCTGGAGGAGCTATCAGCGGACCATGCCGGTGGGCGTGGGGAAGGTGATGGCGGGGAAGTACGCCGCCGTGCTGCTGACGGTGCCGGTCAGCGTCGCGGGGGCCGTGGCATCGAATCTGGCGGCCTTTACCGTGTACGGGACCTTTTGGCCGGAGGTGCTGAGGCTTTCCATCCTGGCTGCGGTGGTGCTGCCCCCGGTTTTCGCGATGTTCAGCCTGCCCTTTTACTACTGGTTTGGAACCCAGATTGCCCAGTTTACCAGCCTGCCTCTGGCCTTCCTGCTTTTTTACGCCATCAAGAATTTTGTGGACGGCTGGTGGACCGTGGCGGACCTGGTGTCCCTGGCGGGGAATCTCCCGATTGCGCTGCTGACGGGGGCGCTGGCCCTGGCGGGGATGTTTCTTCTCTCCCTGGCCCTCAGCGCCGCCGGGTACTGCCGGAGGAAATGAGGGTTTTTCCAGGCGGAGGCTTCGGCCTCCGCCTTTTCCCGTTTCCGGAAAGATTTCCCTTGCGCCTTCGGCGCATCCCGGTTATAATGAAGCTGGATTTGTATGTTTCAAAAAAACAAGGCGGCATGCGCCGCCGGGAGGGATGCTTATGCCAAAGCCTATCATTGCCATCGTGGGCCGCCCCAACGTGGGCAAGTCCATGCTGTTCAATAAGATCATCGGGAAACGCCTGTCCATCGTGGAGGACACCCCCGGCGTTACCCGGGACCGCATCTACGGGGAATCCGACTGGTGCGGCCGGGCCTTCACCCTGGTGGACACCGGGGGTATTGAGCCCCGGACGGACAACCAGATTCTGGAGTTCATGCGGGACCAGGCCCAGACCGCCATTGAGACCGCTACGGTGATTGTCTTTTTGACCGATATTCGGACGGGCCTCACCGCCTCGGACCAGGAGGTGGCGGCCATGCTCCTTCGGAGCGGGAAGCCCATCGTCCTGGCGGTGAACAAAATGGATTCCACCGGGGCCCCGGACCCGGATTTCTACGAGTTCTATAACCTGGGGCTGGGGGACCCCATCGCCGTCTCCGCCGTTCACGGCCACGGCACCGGGGACCTGCTGGACGCCTGCCTCCGGTACTTCCCTCCGGAGGACGGGGAGGAAGAGGAGGACGACGCCATCAAGGTGGCGGTCATCGGCAAGCCCAACGCGGGAAAGTCCTCCCTGGTGAACAAAATCCTGGGGGAGGAGCGGGTGATCGTCTCCAACGTGGCGGGCACCACCCGGGACGCCATCGACTCCCGGTTTGAAAACGACAAGGGCAGGTTCATCTTCATTGACACGGCGGGCCTTCGCCGGAAATCCAAGGTGGAGGAGGCCATTGAACGGTACAGCGTCCTCCGGGCCACCATGGCCATTGAGCGCTCGGACGTGTGCCTCATTCTGATCGACGCCTGCGAGGGCGTCACGGAGCAGGACACCAAGGTGGCGGGCCTTGCCCACGAGGCGGGAAAGGCCAGCATCATCGTGGTGAACAAATGGGATCTGGTGGAGAAGGACGGCAAGACCATGGACCGCATGCGCAAGGAGGTCCAGGAGGGCCTGAGCTTCATGGCCTACGCCCCCATCCTCTTCATCTCCGCCAAGACCGGCCAGCGGGTGGAGCGGCTCTTTGAGCTCATTGACTACGTGTCCAATCAGGCGTCCACAAGGATTACCACGGGCATGCTGAACGACGTGCTGGCGGACGCCCAGACCCGGGTCCAGCCCCCCACGGACAAGGGGCGGCGGCTGAAGATCTACTATATGACCCAGGTGGGAGTGAAGCCGCCCCATTACGTGATCTTCTGCAACGACACAAAGCTCTTCCACTTCTCCTACCAGCGGTATCTGGAGAACTGTATCCGCAGCACCTTCGGCCTGGAGGGAACCCCCATCCGCATCTCCGTGCGGCAGCGGGGCGACAAGGAGCTGTGAGTACGGCGGAGAGGCTGTTTTATCCCGTTTACCTGTTTATAAAGGCCGTGGCCTGGCTGTATTTTCTCGGGCGGATGCTCCCCGGAATGGCGGCGGCGTTCCTGCTGGGACGGTATAATGCCCCGGTTCTCCTCCCCAGGTGGGTGCCGGGGGGCCGCCGGCAGGGAGGGCCGGGCTATCGACGATTCTTCCGCTTCTACGGCTGGCGCTGGACCCTGGCCGCCCTGGTCTGGGACGGGGCGGCGCTGGCCGTGAGCGTTTTCCTCGGCCGCTGGAACGGCTGGTGGATTTCATACGTTCCCAAGGGGCAGCTCTGGGGCGGCCTGCTGGCGGCGGGGTGCTTCCTGCTGGGGCATTGCCTCCCGGCGGGGGTTCATAAGAACAAGGAGGTTTGAATATGGAAAACCTGTGGCTGGCGATGCTCCTCGTCTATGGCGGAACGGCCATGGCATCCTATTTCCTGGGCTGCTTCAACGGTGCGGTGATTGTGTCCAAGTATATTCTCCGGGACGATATTCGGAAGCACGGTAGCGGCAACGCGGGGCTGACCAACTTTCACCGGACCTTCGGCGGCGGGCTGACCTTTGTGGTTATCCTCTGCGACGTGCTGAAGGCGGTCCTGGCCGTGCTGCTGACCAGCACGGTGTTCGGCGGGGCCGTAACGGCCAAGTATTGGGCGGGTCTGTTCTGCCTGCTGGGGCACATGTTCCCCTGCATGTTCCACTTTAAGGGAGGTAAGGGCATCCTCTCCGGCGGAACCATCGCCATCATGATCGATTGGCGCATTGCCCTGGTGGTCTGGGGCGGCTTTCTGATTCTGACCATTCTGACCCGGTACGTGTCTCTGGGATCCTTGTGGGCCGGGGTCAGCTTTCCGTTCATCAGCTGGTACTGCTATCCGGATATCCGCGTTGTGGTACTGGCGTTCCTGCTGGGGGGGCTGGTGGTCTGGCAGCACCGGGGCAATGCGGCGCGGCTGCTCCATGGCACGGAGCGGAAACTTTCATTTCATAAGAACAAGGAGGGCGAGTCATGAAAGCGGTGGTTTTGGGGAGCGGCGGCTGGGGCACGGCCCTGGCGCTGGTTCTTTGCGACAACGGGCACGATGTAACCCTTTGGTCCCGGACCCCCGCCAAGGCGGAGGAGATGGCCCGGACCCGAGAGAATCCCCTGCTGAAAGGCGTCCCCCTGCCGGAGGCGCTGAACATTACCGGGGATCTGAAGTACCTGGAGGGGGCGGAGCTGGTGGTCTGCGCCAGTCCCTCCTTCGCCGTCCGGGAGACGGGGAAGCGGATTGTCTCCTATCTGCGGCCGGAGACAATTCTGGTGACGGTTTCCAAGGGCATTGAGCGGGACACGAACCTGCGGATGAGTCAGGTTCTGCGGGAGGCGGTCGGGGATGTCTGCCGGGTGGTGGCCCTCTCCGGCCCCTCTCACGCGGAGGAGGTGGGCCTCCGGCTGCCCACGGCCTGTGTTGCGGCGTGCCCGGACCGGGACGGGGCTCGGCTGGTCCAGGACGCCTTCATGAGCGATTGCTTCCGGGTCTACACCAGCGCGGATATTGTGGGCGTGGAGCTGGCGGCGGCGCTGAAAAATGTCATAGCCCTGAGCTGCGGCATCTGCGCAGGCCTGGGCTTTCAGGACAACACGAAAGCCCTGCTGATGACCCGGGCCATGGCGGAAATCACCCGCCTGGGGGAACACCTGGGAGGCATCCGCCAGACCTTTGGGGGCCTTGCGGGCATGGGGGACCTCATTGTTACCTGCACCTCCATGCACTCCCGGAACAACCGGGCGGGCATCCTCATCGGCCGGGGCAAGAGCGTCCGGGAGGCCATGGAAGAGGTGGGCGCGGTGGTGGAGGGCTACTACGCCGCCGAGAGCGTCCACCAGCTGGCGGAACGGGAGGGTGTGGAAATGCCCATCTGCCGGTGCGCCTATGAGGTGCTGTACCAGGGCAAACAGGCCCGGGACGTGGTTCCGGAGCTGATGGGCCGCCCGGGAAAGGATGAGCTCCTGGGAACCGCCTGGCTGTGAAGCCTGTTTTTGGATAAGGGCATGAGAAAGGACCCGCTGAAAGCGGGTCCTCAGCTTGTCGAAAAGCGGCCTGCCAGGAAAAAGTTCTGGCAGGCCGCAAAGC
>CAJTZL010000001.1 GCA_910583695.1 uncultured Oscillibacter sp. | reverse complement strand
TGCCGCCGGGGTAGTAGCCCGCGTGGCTCATGGGGGAGAGGATGACCTTGTCCACCGCCAGCCCGGCCCTTTTGGCGGCGGCTTCGTTAACGCCTGTGGAGGCGGCGGTCAGGTCGAAGACCTTCAGAACGCTGCTGCCCTGACTCCCCCGGTAGCGGCTGTTTCCGCCGCAGAGATTGTCCGCCGCAATGCGCCCCTGCTTGTTGGCGGGGCCCGCCAGGGAGATCAGTGCGTCCATTCCGGTGACGGCGTGCTTCACCTGCACCGCGTCACCCACGGCGTAGACGTCCGGGACGGAGGTCTCCATTCGGTCGTTCACCACAATGCTGTCCTTGAGCCCCAGCTCCAGGCCCGCTTCCTTGGCCAGGGCGGTATCCGGAGTGACGCCGATGGCCAGAACCACCATATCCGCGTGAAGGGGGCTCTCATCCTTGAGGAGCACGTCCACGCCGCCGTCCCGCTCCCGGAAGCCCTCCACGGTGCGGCCCAGGGCCAGCTTGACGCCATGGCGGCGGACCTCGCTGTGGAGGAAGGACGCCATGTCCGGGTCAAAGGGATTCATCAGCTGCCGGGGCCGCTGCACGATGGTCACGTCCATTCCCAGCTCCCGCAGGTTCTCCGCCAGCTCCAGGCCGATGAACCCGCCGCCCGCCAGCACGGCGGACCGGGGACGGTGCTCCCGGATGAATGCGTTCATCCGGAAGGTGTCCTCCACCGTCCGCAGGGTGAACAGCTTCTCCAGGCCGATTCCGGGCAGCCGGGGCTGCGTGGGCTTGGCCCCGGGGGAGAGAATCAGCTTGTCGTAGCACTCCTCAAATTCCACTCCGGTCTCCAGGTTCTTGACGGAGACGGTCTTGCGCTCCGGATGGAGGGCGGTGACTTCGTGGCGGACCCGCATCTCCACCCGGAAGCGGGAGAAAAAGCTCTCCGGCGTCTGGAGGGTCAGGGCCTCCGGGTCGGTGATGACGCCGCCGATGTAATAGGGCAGACCGCAGTTGGCATAGGAAATGTATCCGGACCGCTCAAAGACGATGATTTCCGCCTGTTCGTCCAGCCGGCGGAGCCGGGCCGCCGCCGTGGCGCCTCCCGCCACGCCGCCCACAATGACAATCTTCATATCCGTCCCCTCCTTTACAGCATGGCGAGAATCTGGCCCTTGGGCCGTGCGCCCACGGCCTGGCCGGTGATCTTTCCGTCCCGCAGGACCACCAGCATGGGAATGCCCATCACGCCGAACCGGCCCGCCAGCTCCGGCTGTTCGTCCACGTTGATCTTACCTACCTTGACGTCGGGCCGCTCCCGGGCAATTTCCTCCAGGACCGGGTGAATCATGCGGCAGGGGCCGCACCAGGGGGCCCAGAAGTCCAGCAGAACGGGCCGGTCGGAGTGAATGACCTCCTGGGAGAAGTTGGTGTTGTCGATGGAAACCGTGTTCATGAGAAATCCTCCTTGTGTTTTTTCTTGGTGGATTCATCATAACGGTTTTCGGCTCCGATTTCCGTGATGTTGTCACCAAGAGGCGGAGGCGCGCCGCCGGGCCCGCTTCAGCCCGCCGGGAGCTCCTGGCCCGGGAACAGCTCGGAGAAGCTGGGGACCTGCTCCACCGTGCCGTCCGCCCGGGTGATTACGGCCTTCCAGCCGTCGGCCACCCAGCTTTTGCGGCTGGCGCTGGGGTCGCTGGAGGAGGGAGCCTTGTCGGCGGCCGCCGTCTGGGCGGGCTGGGAAGCCGCCCGGCCCGGTTCCACGCTCTCCGCCATGCGGAGCATGGTCTCTTTTGACAGCTTGCCGCCCTTGATGCGGAAGCAGATACCCGTTTCAGGGTCTGTCCAGATGAGGGTGCTCCAGGTGTTCTCCGTGGGAATCTCCACCGTTTTGCCGCTGAGGGAGGAGGTAACTACCGTGCCGGAGGCCGAAGGGTCCCCCAGCCAGAGCCGGGCCTCTACGCCCCGCACGGTCACGGTTTCCGGCGTTCTCGCGGGGGCGGTCAGGGCTTGCGTGGAATAGGTGAAGCGGATAAAATCGGGGGCTCCGCCGCCGTCCTCCGCATAGCCCGGTATGGTGATGCCTCGGTGGATCTCCCGGTCCTGAACCGGCGTCCAGCCCAGGCGGTAATCCGGCAGGGGCTCCTTGAGCTCCGTGACGCTGTTGGCCGCCTTTTCCAGCTCCGCCTGAGTCAGGGAGCCGCTGTGGAGCATCAGGAACAAATTCCCCTGCTTGTCCTCCCAGGCCAGGGCCGATTCCTGTTTTACCTTCCAGAAGTCTGCCTGATATCCCTGGATTTTGAGGGTCTTTTTCGGCGTCTTGTCACCGGCCTCCGCATCCATCCAGCAGGAGAAGCCGAAGTCGGAGGGGGCGCAGAGGGAAACGCTCAGGGTTTCCTCCCCGCAGCGGTATTCCCAGTCCGTCTCCGGCCACACGCCGTCCCGGGTGACGGCGTACTCAAGCGTCCACCCCTCCGGAAGCCAGGAGGGCTGATAAATCGGAGCTTTTGCGCCGGCCTCGGCGGCCTTGGAGCCTTGCCAACGGAGACTGCCGTGGTCCAGGTACACCTGCCAGCGGCAGGCTGCCTTGGCGGGAGCCGCCAGGGCGGAGGTGCACAACGCCAGCACGGTCACGGCGGCCAGCAAAAGGGATGCAATTCGTTTTTTCATGGTAGTCCTTCCTTTCTGATCTTATCCGGCGGGAAGGGGAGGCCCTCCCCGCGGCCTTCTGACTGGTAAACGGAGGGGGAGGGCATTGTATTACAGAATTTCAAAAAATTCTCCAAATTTTTTCCGGCGGTTATTCCGGGCTCTGCTCCGGCTGTTCCAGGGGAATTTCCACATCCCCCCAAAGCACGGCCTCCGCCTGGCTGAGGTCCACGGGCTTTGCGAAGTCCACCGCCGCCGTCCAGCCGGAGCCCATGTCGCCCATGGTCAGTTGTCCGGAGGCCGCTTCCACCTCGCTGCCGTCCTGCATCCGCAGAGCTACCCGTACTCGGGGCCACGGGTCCTTGCCCTCCAGCTGATACTTCCACCAGATACCCAGGGGAGAGACGCTCATGGACAGCAGGGTCATGGTGTTCCCGCCGTCGGTCATGGACGTGCCCTCCACGGGGACCTCCAGCACCCGGTCCCCGTTCAGGCCCTCCGGAATAAGGATTTCCCAGGTCCCGGTCTTCCAGGTCACATTGTCCGACGCTTCAAATACCGTTTCCTGTTTTCCCTCCGGCGTGCTCCGGTAAAGGGCCCGGACGACAAAGGGACAGCCGCCGACCTCAAAGGACGCCCGTTCCTCCGCCACGCCTACCAGCACGTTGGGCTCCCTGGTCCCGGCCTCCAGCACGGTGAATCGGCTGGAGATTCCGGTCATTTCCGTCCGTCGCTCCGGGGGCAGGGAGAGCCCGCCGAAGAGCTGATGGTCGTCCTCCGGGCGGAACACCGTCCCCTCCGGGGCGCGGATCTCCAGCACCAGATAGAGCTGATTCTTCGCGCCCAGGAGGCGCAGGGGAGTGATGGTCACGCCGTCATGCGCCGCCGGGGGCGGCAGAAGGCCCGCGGTTTTCTCCGCCTCGTCCCCTCCGATTTCCATGCCGTCCACAATCTCCTGCTGGCTCTGGTCCAGTCCGCCGAAGAAGGCGTTCCAAAGGGGAACGGCCACCGCGGCCGCCGCCGTGATCAGCAGGAGAATGGCCGCCGCCGCGGCGATGCCCCGGAAAATCCCCCGGCGCAGCCGGGGCCGGAGTCGGCTGTTCGCCCAGCCCCGGGGGTCCGCCAGCAGGCGCACCCGCTCCCGGCGGTATCCGGGGGAGAAGCCGGGCTCTTTGCAGTCCGCGCACCGGAGGACGTTTTCGTACTGGGCCAGATTGGCGTCCATCAGAGCTCGGCGCAGAAGCTGGTCAAACGGTCTCATAGAGATACCCCTCCTTTTCCAAACGGTCCTTCAGCATGGTCCTGCCCCGCAGAATCCGGACGGCCACGGTGGATTCGTTCATTCCCAGCCGCCGGGCGATCTCCCGGTTGGTCCGCTCCTCCACCAGTTTGAGCTCCAGAACCCGCCGGTAGTTCTCCGGCAGGGCCCGGATGAGGGAGACCAGATATGCGTACTCCGCCTGATGCTCCTCCTGGGCGGGAGGGTCCCAGTTCTCCGGAAAGGCGGTGGTGCGCTTCTCTGAGCGGAGAATGTCCAGGGCGCAGTTTTTGGCGGCGGTGACGGCGTAGCCCTCCGTCTCCTCCCAGGGCAGGGCGGAGACCCGGTCCCAGCCCTGCACCAGCTTGAGCCAGGTCTGCTGGGCGGCGTCCTCCGCCTGGGTGGGGTTTCCCAGAATGTGGAGGGCCACCGCGTAGATTTTCTTCTCATGAGCCTCGAAGAGCCGCGTGAACCGCCGCTGGTCCTGTTCGGTTTCCAGCATGGCAAGGCATATCGCAAGCATAAAAGGGTTCCTCCTTTGTGTTGAATTGGCGCCAATTCAACCAGTAAACGGCAGGGGAGAGAAAAGTATTTCAGCGCCGGAAGAAAAATTTTGGGTTGCGTTTTTCCCATATTCGCGTCTTAATGATATAGAGAGCTATAGGAGGTGGGATATGAAATGATCGTCTTTACCGTTCCGGGGGACGACCCGGCCGGCACGGCCTTTATGCAGGATCTGTACCGCCGCTACTCCCGGCTGATGTTCGCCGAGGCCCTGCGGCGGGTTTCCAACCGGCAGGACTGCGAGGACATCGTGCAGGACGCCATGGAGAGCCTTTGCCAGAAGGCGGACGCGCTGCGGGAGCTTCCCGCCGCCGCCCTGCCAGCCTATGTGGTCTACACGGTGAAAAACAAGGCCACGGATTTCCTGCGCCATCAGGCGGTGGTGGGCAGACACACGGCAGACCTGGGAGACGGCTGCCTGGAGGATTTTCAGTCTCCCGCTCCTTCTCTGGAGGAGCTGGCGGAGCTGCGGGAGCGGCTGGACGGCCTTGGAAGAATCTGGCCCATGCTGCCGGAGGAGGACCAGGAGCTGCTGTACCGCAAGTACGTGCTGGGCCAGGACAACGGGGAACTGGCGGAGGTTTTCCACTGCCGGCGGGACAGCATGCGGATGCGGCTGACCCGGGCCCGGCGGCGGGTGGCGGAGCTGATGAAGGGAGGGAGCAGACATGACGCGGCAAGAACGCTTGCTTGAACAGTATGAGGACGCCCTGTTCGCCCTGCTGATGGAAGATGTAATGCTCCGGGAGGGAGAACGGCTGGAGGCGCTGAACCGGCAGCTGCTGGCGGACCCGGACTCTGCCGTGCCGGAGGGCCTGGACCGGCGGTGCCGGAAAATTATCGAGCGCCACGCCTCCGGGCGGCGGCGGCGGTCCGCCCTCCGGCGGACCGGGAAGGCCCTGCGGATGGCGGCTGTCATCGCCGCCATCATCGGAACGCTGTTCACCACCGCCTTCGCCGCCTCCGAGGAGTTTCGAGAGGCGGCCCTGGAGCTGGCCCGGACGGTGACGGGGCGGTATACCCAGCTGGACATCCGGCGGGCCGAGGAATCCGGAGGAGGCCGAACCCTGGGGGAGTACTTCAAGCGGGTGGACGTGAACTGGCTGCCGGAGGGCTTCACTTACTGCGGCGGGGAGTACGACGCCTGGGTGGAGTTTGAGGACGGCCGGGGCGGAAGCATCCGGGTGGAGGTCTATCCGGAGGACGCCTATGTGAACCTCTACCTGAAAAACCCGGACCGCTCGGAGGGCCTCTCCATCGACGGGAATTCCGGCATGCTCTGGGAGAAGGACGGGGAGGTGATCCTCAGCCTCAACAACTTCGCCGACGGCTTCTACTTTGTAGTTCGGAGCTGCGGCGGCGTTTCCGCTGCCACGGCCACCAAAGTCCTGGCAAACCTCCGGCTGCATCACGAGGCGGGATATTTTGAAAACGCGGAAATCTGCTGGCTGCCGGAGGGCTTCACCTACCGAGAGAGCCGGTACAACTGGTACGTCAAATATCAGGACCGGGAGGGCCGGTGGCTCTGGGTATACCTCTACGACGGAGCCGGTTCCCTCCATATCGACACGGAGGGGGCCGACTATGTGGAGGATGTTTCCATCAATGGAAACGAGGGGCTTTGCGTGGTGAAGGACGGCTATGTTCACGTGGTCACAACAGACCTGGCCCACAATCTCTACATCGACGTAATCGCCTCCGACGGGCTCACCCTGACTACGGTAAACCGGGTGGTGGAAAATATCCGGATTCTTCCATAGCGGGGCGTTGCGGTTTGCGCCGTCAAACGTCTTATGATACAGGGGGCCAAGCCGCCCCGAAATTCTATAGACAGGAGTGTTTCCCATGAAGAAAACCAGACACATTGCCTCCTTCCTCAGCGGAGCCGTCACGGCTCTGGCCCTGGCCGCCTGCCTGACCACCGCCCTGGCGGCGTCGGGAAAGGTAAGCTATAACTTCGCCAACGTCTCCGTGGAGGGAACCCGGAAAATCACGGCGGGACAGGACATCGTGGCCGCTAACGGCCAGAAGATTCCCGGAAGCATCCTCTACACCGACGCGGCGGGGGGAAAGACGAACTACCTCCCCATCCGCACCATCAGTGAGCTTTTAGGCGTGGAGGTGGGCTATGACTCCGGCACCAAGACCATCCAGCTGGGCAAGCAGCCCGCCGCTAAGCCGGAGACCAGCCCCTCCTCCGGCGTGCCCATGAACGCCAAGCTGGGGGACAAGGCCCTCATTACCAGCCGGGGCGGGACCCTCCTGCCGGACAGCGATCCGGATTCCTACGTGGGGAATGAAAAACTGTTTCGGGACAAGAACGGAGAGTTACAGTCTGAGTGGATGGTGGGAAATGAAAAAGCTCTCCAGGAAAACGACAAAACGCTGCTGAAAGCCCTGGTGAACGGGGATTACCCCAAAAACAGCAAGGGGGAGAGCTATGGCGATATCCAGCTGGCGGACTATGTGGGCTACTGGCCGGACCTGCATCATTTGGCTGCCTATCCGCCGGAGGGCCGCCCCGAGGGCTATATCCGGGAGGCCGAGCTGCATGAGGCCGGGACGGCCTTGCGGGGCCTTTCCAAGGAGGAGTGTCCCCACTGGTACTCCATCCCCCTGTACAATTCTGAGGGGAATGTCATCGGCGAGTACAAAGTGGGTTGTGAAGGGCATTATGATACGGAAGGGCTGACCCTGGAGGAGGCCCAGGAAGTTATTATGCGGGGCCCAACTTGGTAATAAAACAGCACGTCGTCTTCACTCTGCCAGAGAATGAAAAAGAAAGGACTTTTATCATGAAAAAGACCAAACATATCGCCTCCTTCCTCAGCGGAGCCGTCACGGCTCTGGCTCTAGCCGCCTGCCTGACCACCGCCCTGGCGGCGTCGGGAAAGGTGAGCTATAACTTCGCCAACGTCTCCGTGGAGGGGACCCGGAAGATCACGGCGGGACAGGACATTGTGGCCGCCAACGGCCAGAAGATTCCTGGAAGCATCCTCTACACCGACGCGGCGGGAGGCAAAACGAATTACCTTCCCATCCGCACCATCAGCGAGCTGTTGGGTGTGGAAGTGGGCTATGACTCCGGCACCAAGACCATCCTTCTGGGAAAACAGCCCGCCGCCGCGCCGGAAAGAAAGCCCGCCTCCGGCGTGCCCATGAACGCCAAGCTGGGGGACAAGGCCCTCATCGCCAGCCGGGGCGGGACCCTGCTGCCGGACAGCGATCCCACGGCTTACCAGGGCCCGGAGAAGGTATTCATCGACAAGAACGGCGGGCGGCGGGCCGAGTGGAAGGTGGGAAACGAGGAGTGCCTCAGCGACCTGTCCGCGAAGGAGACGCTGCTGGCCACCCTGGTGAACGGGGACTACCCCAAGAACAGCAAGGGGGAGAGCTATGGAAGCGTCCTGCTGTCGGAGTACGTGGGCTACTGGCCGGATCTGGAGCATATGGCGGAATACCCGCCGGAGGGTCGTCCCGAGGGGTATATTCGGGACGAGGAGCTGCAAAAGGGCGGCGCGGCCCTGCGCGGGCTGTCTGAGGAAGCGTGCCCCCACGAATACACCATCCCCCTGTACGACTCCGAGGGGAAGGTGATTGGGGAATATAAGGGAGGGTGCCAGGGACATCTGGACACCACTGGCATGACCATGGAGGAAGTGCGGGCGGCCCTTGAACGGGGAGAGGGACAACGCCTGGGGCGCTAAAGGAGAAAACCGATGACCTGCATGCTTGCGCTGATTTTGGTTCTGGCATTCAGCCTCACCTTTCTGGCGGGCTGAGGCGGCGGATTGCCGCCATACGGATAAAAGCGCCCCAGCCGCACGAAGCGGCTGGGGCGCTGGATGCTTTATGCCGGATTTATGGCCGCGGCCTGCAGCTCGTCAAAGGCCGCCATGCATGCGTCTACCGACGCGCCGTTCAGCAGGTCCCGCACAATCAGGCAGGTGTTTCCCCACTGCTCCACGTTCATGCCCGCGTTGGAGCCCAGGACGTAAACCCCTTCCTCAATCCGGTCGTTCAGGGGCTTCAGGGCGGGGACGCAGTCCACCTTTATGTTTTTGGAGGGGGAGATCACCCGGTTGGTCTCCGAGTAAATCTGGAGGGCCTCGTCAGAGGTTATCACTTCCAGGACCCTGGCGGCGTCCTCCCGGTGCTCCGCCTCCGCTCCTATGCCGATGCCCGTCATGGGCATCACCGGCATCTGTCCCCGGCTGCTGGGGAAGCCGATGACCTGCATCTCAAAGTCCGTATTTCCATAGGCGGTGGCCGTATTCGCCGCCCCCCAGTAGGCCATGACAATGGGGGTTTTCCCCGCCAGGAAGTCGGGGCCCTCTCCCTCAATGGCTTCGCTGACAGCGGCTTTCTCCGCGTCGATATAGCCCTCGTCGATGAGGGTCTGGAGAAATTCGAAGCCGGGGCGCAGATAGTCGCTGTACCGGGCCTCGCCGCTGTTGAGGGCGGCGATTTCCGCCTCCGTGTTTCCGCCGTTATAGAGGTCCGCATAGGCCTGGGCGAAGACGAAGGTTTCCAGCCACCAGCGGTTGGCGCCCACGGGGGTCTCAATGCCGTTTTCCCGAAACACCCGGCAGCACTCCAAAAAGTCCTCCGGCGTCTCCGGCAGGGCAAGGCCGTACCGGTCGAAGAGGTCCTTGTTGACGAACAGCCCGTAGGCCACCACCTCCTGGGGGATGGCCACCAGCTTTCCGTCCACCGTATTGGCGGCCAGGATGATGTCCCGCAGGTTCTTGACGCTGTCCAGTCCCGACAGGTCCATCAGCTTTCCCTCCGCCCCCAGGGTCAGGATGGTATCCGGGTTCAGCAGGTAAATGTCGTCCAGATTGCTCCGGGCCCGGTCCAGAGACACCTCGTCGTAGGTTTTGTCCTGGTAGTTTTCCGCCGTATAGGTCCGGTAGACCATGGTGATGCCCAGTTGTTCCTCCGCCATCATAACCGTCAGGTCCGATGCGGTCCGGGCCACATTCTCCGCGTTGGGGTCGGACTTTTCCATAGGGCTGAAAAAATTGACCACCCGCTCTTCCTCCGTGTCTTGGGGAATCAGGTTCTTGGGGTTTGCCCTGCCGCCGCAGGCGGTCAGGGACAGGGCCAGAAGCCCCGCCAGGAAGGCGGCGGCCCGGCTCCGTGTTCTTGGGATAGGGTTCATCACGATGCTTCCTTTCGTCTGACACAATGACGGATTACTTTTTTCAAAAGCTCCATATCCAGGGGTTTGGCCACGTGGGCGTCCATGCCGGCGTCTAGGGCCGCCTTTTCGTCCTCGGCAAAGGCGTTGGCCGTCATGGCGATGATGGGGATGCTGGCTGCGTCCGGGCGCTCCAGGGCGCGGATGGCCCGGGCGGCCTCGTGGCCGTTCATCACCGGCATCTGGACATCCATCAAAATCGCGTCGAACTGCCCCTCCGGCGCTTCCTGGAAGCGCTCCACCGCCAGGCGGCCGTTCTCCATGATTTCGCAGGAGGCCCCCTCCAGCTCCAAAAGCTCCGCCAGAATCTCCGCGTTGATCTCATTGTCCTCCGCGGCCAGGAACCGCAGCCCCTCCAGGCTGCAGGTCTCCTCCGGCGCGGCTTCGCCGGGTGCGTTTCCCCAGAGCTCCTCCATCTTCTCCTGGAAGGCGGAGACAAAGAAGGGCTTCTCCAGGATGCGGGTGTATGGAATCCGCAGGGCGTCTTCCAGGCTCTCCTCGCCGCAGGCGGTGAGGAGCAGAATGGGCACGGAGTCCGGCAGAACCTCCCGCAGTGCCTGAGCCGCGGTCAGGCCGTGGGCGTCCCAGTCCAGCAGGGCGATCTGATAGGCCCCGCCGTCCCGAATCCATGCCAGGGCCTCCTCCACGCCGGGGGCGGCGTCCAGCCGGACCCCCGTGGCCTGCATGAGGGCCTGGATGTCCTCCCGGTCCTCCTCGTCTCCGTCCACCGCCAGGACCCGGGTGACGCCGCGTGTTTCCCAGAACTGCCGGTCCGCCTGTCCCTCCTGAATGCGGAGCTCCAGGTCCACCTGGAAGAGGGAGCCCCGGTTCACCTCGCTGGAGACGCTGATGGTTCCACCCATAAGCTCCACAATGCTCTTGGTGATGGCCATGCCCAGTCCGGTGCCCTGGACCTTGTTGGTGGTGCTGTTTTCCGCCCGGGTGAAGGCGTCGAAGATGGTGGTCAGGTACTCCGGGGTCATCCCGTAGCCGTCGTCCTCCACCTCAATGCGGATGTGCTCATACTGACTGGAGCGCTGCTTCATCCCGATGATGCGCAGCCAGATGTGGCCTCCCTCCGGCGTGTACTTCACGGCGTTGGAGAGGAGGTTGATCAGAATTTGATTGATCCGGGTTTCGTCTCCCACCAGATACTCATGGCGGACCCCGGTCACTTCCAGGTAGAAGCCCTGGCCCCGGGCTCGGGCCATGGGCTGGATGATGGCGTCCACGGAGGAAATCACGTCGTTGAGGGAAAATTCCTCCAGGTTCAGCACCACCTTTCCGCTCTCGATCTTGGAGACGTCCAGAATGTCGTTGATCAGGCTGAGGAGGTGCTGGCCGGAGGCCGTGATTTTCTTCGTGTACTCCCGCACCTTGACCGGGTCCCCCGCGTCTCGGGAGAGTAGGGAGGTGAAGCCCAGCACGGCGTTCATGGGCGTGCGGATGTCGTGGGACATGTTGGAGAGGAAGGTGGTCTTGGATTCGCTGGCGATCTGGGCGGCCTGGAGGGCCTCCGCCAGCTGCTGGCTGTGGAGCCTCCGCTCCTCCTCCTGCTCCCTGCGGAGCTTATCCTGCTGCTGCCAGTTGAGGTAGTACAGAAGGATGCACAGGAAAAACGCCGCCAGCATGGAGACCACGACAAAGAAAAGATTCTGATTGATGCTCCGCCCCTCCTGCTGGATGGCCTCCACCGGCACATAGCCCACCAGAAAGATGGTCCCGCCATTGACGGACCACATGTAGTTCAGCGCATCCGCTCCCCGGATGTCGTGATAAAACAGGAGGTCACGCCCGCTGTCCAGGCAGGAAGCTACCTCCGCCTGGATGGCAGGGTCCCGGAGGTCGTTGGCCCGGTAGAAGTCCGTCAGGTTCAGGTGTCCCGCGTTTCGCTGGCCCATGCCCTTGGGCTTGAGGACAAAGCGCTCGCTCTCCGCGTCCATGACGTAGAGGGCGGCCTTCTGGTTGTAGAAGCCCGCCGGCAGGGACTCGTCAATGGCGTCGTAGACATATTCGGCGTACAGGGTTCCGATTTCCCGGCCGTCCCGCCGGACGGGATGCTTGATGGTGTAGGACCAGGTTCCCATATAGTTCAGGTAAGACTGGGAAACCGGCATGCCCATCACCGTGCCGCCGGCGGAGAAGTCCAGCCCCTCTTCGGTAAAGGCCTCCCCGGTGTTGGAAATGCCCTGGGATTCCCCGGAGAGGATCAGGGACATTTTGGACATGGTCCGGTTTTTCTCATAGCCGCGGATATAATCCTCCGGGTCCTCCACTCGGGCGATCTCCTGGGCGATCAGCCCCTGAAACTCCACCTCGCTCCGCAGGATGGCCTCCATGGTGCTTTGAATGAGGTCCAGGCTCTCGCTCAGGTTCTGGATGGCGGATTCGGACATCTCCCTACTGATTTTCCGCGACACTCCGAATACAATGGAACCGAACATGCAGAAAATTAGAATGATGGAGAGAAGCAGGGGAAATCCCCGCGGGCTTTCCGATTTGTTTGGAGTTTTTTTCATTGGCAGTCTCCATTCTGACGCTCTAGAGAGAAGCGCCCGGCCATCCGAGATGGGAATCGTTTCCGGCTTGCAAAGCAGACTCCAGGTTGCAGTTTTTCTATTATACTATTTTTTCCCTTTTAGTGTCAATAGACGCCGGGCGGGGAAAACGCCCGGGTGTCCAGGGGAAGAGCTTGAAAGAATGCTGATATCTTCCCATCTGCCCCGCGGGCAGGGGCGGAGATTCCCCATGAGTTGCATGGACCGCGGGTTTCGTCGGTGTGCATGATTATTTAGGTAAATTCTTGTGCAAGCACACAAAGCCTGCTCAAAGAGACCGGCGTCTGCCGGCACCGTTCGGATCGGAAGAAAGCGCATGCAGACAGGGAGGCCGCCGGCGGTTCTGCCGCTGGCGGCCTTCCTGTCCCCCTTGCGGGGAAAGAGCGCTTTTCCTGTCTGCATGACTCCGCGGTTCCGTGCGGAGGCTTTCCGGGGCGTCAATACCCGTACCGGTTTCGGTACCGCCCCAGCAGAGCCGCCGCCATGACCACTCCCAGCAGCTCCGCCACGGGCGTCGCCAGCCACACGCCGGTGACGCCGCCCAAAAGAACCGGCAGCAGCCGGATGCTGGCGGCGGTAAACAGAAAGGACCGGGAGAAGGCCAGCAGGGCGGACACCACGCCGTTGGACAGCGCGGTAAACATGCCGCTGGCGAACACGTTCAGTCCCACGAAGAGCAGAGCGATGGAGCACAGCCGGTTTCCCGTCACCGCCAGCTCATAGACCGGAGTGCCGGGGCGGGTGAACACGCCGACCAGCGCCGGGGACGCCAGGATGGAAACGGCGGCACAGAGAGCGGAGGTCCCCAGTATGAACTTCAAGCTGAACCTCACCAGCTTTTTCAGCTTCTCCCGGCTTCCCTCCCCGTGATAGTAGCTGATCATGGGGGCCACGCCGTAAGAGTAGCCGATGAACAGGGCGCTGACGAACATCAGGACATACATGATGATTGTGATGGCGGCCACGCCGTCCTCTCCGACGTAGTGCAGCATTGCCAGATTGAACAGCAGTGTGGTGATTCCGGACACCAGGGAAGTGGCCAGCTCCGACAGGCCGTTGGCGGAGGCGTGGAACAGCACGCCGCCCCGGAAGACCGGCTTCTGGAAGTGCAGCAGGCTGTCCTTCCTGCAAAAGACCAGGAAGCCCACCACGGCGGTGATGGAATAGCCCAGCCCCGTGGCAAGGGCGGCTCCCCGGATGCCCAGGCCTGCCAGGGCGATGAAGGCATAATCCAGGACGATGTTGGTCACGCCTCCCGCCACGGTGCAGATCAGGGACAGCCTGGAGCGGTCCGCTGCGATGAGGTAGAGGGAGAAGTTATACATCAGGAGAATGGGAATGGTGAACAGCAGATAGTCGCTCAGGTAGGCGCGGCAGAAGCCGAAGACCTCCGCCGACAGGCCCATGGCTCCCAGCAGCGTGTCCATCAGGCCGTAGCCCAGGGCCATCATGAGAGCCCCGACGGCGGCGTTGGTGAGAATCAGCAGGGTAAAGTCCTGCCAGGCCTCCCGCGCTTGGCCCTGGCCCATCTTCTTCATCACCACGGCACTGCCCCCTGTGGCCAGCATGCCGGACACGGCGGTGATGAGCCCGATGGCCGGGGCGGTGAGATTGACGGCGGACAGGGCGGCGGGGCCGATGAGGTTGGAGACGAAAAGGCCGTCCACCATGGTGTAGAAGGTGTTGAACACCGTCATGACGATGGTGGGCAGGGCGAAGCGCAGAATGTTTCGGCCCGTCACGGGCCGGTGGTAGGAGTCCAGCTTGGTTTCCATGATGATACCTCCGGTTTTTCAAAAATCTGATCCTTGGGCTTGCAAACCTTCTTTGTGAGAGGTATCATAAACCGTGTGGCAGCAACACAGTCAAGAGGAAATCTGCAGATTCGGGAGGAATGCTGGATGGAGCGAACACCGGGCCGCCTGACCTCCGGCGGCTTTGCCGCCCTGTGCGGCACAACCAAGGAAACTCTGCGGCATTACAAGGACCTGGGCCTGCTGGTCCCGGCCCACCGGGGAGAAAATGGATATGGGTATTACGACCCGGAGCAGTTCTACGATTTCTACGCCATTTCCATCTTTCGCCAGACGGGGACGCCCCTGGAGGAGATCCGCCGCTGTCTCCGGGGCCGGGACGCCGCCGGGACCCGGGCTCTCCTCCGGGAACAGCGGCAGCGGCTGGCGGCGGAGCGCCGGAAGCTGGAGCAGATGGACTTTGTGCTCTCCGGCATCCTGAGCGGCCTGGAGCTGGGGGCGGCGGCGGACCTGATTCCCCGGACGGCCCGGTTTGAGGCAGAGGGGCTGCTGGCCCTCCCGGCAGAGGAGCTGGAGGGACTCATGGACCCCGAGGCGGGGGAGGACGCCCGGCTGCTGGCGGTGCTGGACCGCTGCCGGGCGCTCTGCCGGGAATACGGTTTACAGACGGACTACCGGCTGGGGGCCATTCACCGTCCCGGAGAACCGGCGGGTCCGGAGACCATCAGCCACCTGACCATGCGGGTATCGGAGGGGGCGGACTGCCCCTTTTTCCACCGGAAGCCCGCCGGAACCTATCTCTACCTCTGCTGCCGGGGCCGCTGGGACCTCTCCCAGGGCTACGCTGCCTTGGAGGGGCATTTGAGGGAGCAGGGACTGGAGACGGAGGGGAGCGTCTATGCCTGCGATCTGGCGGGCTTCATCTTGAACGGGGTGGAGGCCAACGCCGCCACGCTGTTATCCGTCCGGCTGGCGGAATCCGGCGGCCTGTAAAAAGAAGGCGGAGCCCCGTGCCGCGGGGCTCCGCCTGTGCTCATCTGGTTTGCTTAGATGCGAACAAGTCCGCCGACAGCAGGCCCTTGATCACTCCGGAGACCCGGACGCAGGCGGACATCTGTTTATAGACCGGGGAGACATCCTTGTACTTGGGGGTCCCGTCCGGATTCCGCTCCAAGGACAGCTGCGCGCCCCACTTTTTCAGGGAGAAGGCCCACTGATCCAGGTAGTCCAGGGGATTCCCCGGCCACTGGTTGATCCGCCCCATGGTTTCCCGCAGTTCCTCCGTGGTGGTGAACGGGTTGTCCATATCTCCCAGGGGTATGAAATGAAAATCGGCCCTCGTCCAGCCGTAGTCCAAATCGCTGATGGCCCCCATGGCGTTCAGCTCGTGGGTCAGGTCCATCCAGTCCCGCTTGGAAATAGAATTAGGGTTGGTCTTCAGCCGCTGCAAGGTCTTTTTCGCCCCGTCGGTGAGCTTGGAGACAATCTCCTGATTTTTGCCGGACAGAAGGTCCGAGAAGTCCACCGAAGGCCCGTCCGGGTTGACCCCCGCGGGCTTGTATTTTCCCCACTCCGAGGTGGGGATTCCGGTGTTGTTGACAATGTAATTTACTCCAGCATCCATACGGTGTTCTCCTTTTCCATTTCCATGACTCCGTTTAAATCCAGCCCCGGGCCATGGCCTCGGCTCCGGTGATGAAATCCGGGTGATCTTCCTCCCGGAAGTCCTTTGCCCAGGAGAGGATGTCCTCCAGGCCGCGGAACCCCACCATGGGGGCCTCGTCAAAGCCGTGGAGCCACGCGGCTTTGGAATCCGGGTCCGCAGAGGTCCGGAAGACTCCGCCGTTCAAATCCATATCCAGCCGGATCAGCGTGGTGCCCTCGGCGCAGCGCAGCGCCTTTTCGCTGAGGATGCCCAGCTCCTTCATGGCGCTCAGCGCGTCGTAGATTTCAAAGGCGGACAGGTTCCCGGCGTAATGCTCCCGCAGGAATGTCAGGTTTTCCTCCGTCCAGCCTTGGGAATCCGGGAGGTCCGCCTCTGGCTGCCGGGCCTTCCACGCCCGGTAATCGTCCATAAACTGCATGTATACGGAGTCCAGCATCTGGCCCGGCGGAAGCTCCCGCATCTTCTGCCGCTGGCGCTCTACGTCTAAATACAGGTCGAAAGCCGATGCCTGATGGGCTCCCTGAGCCGCCTGACGGGTCCGGGTCCCGGAACACGGAAGCGCACGGGAAAAGCGATTGCCCGCAATATTCATGGGTATTCCCTCCAAATGTTGATTGGGGGCGGCAGCGGAAAAAACCGTCCTCTGGGAAAAGAATATCACCCTATTTTGCATTTGTCAATATTATCTCTCCGAGAAAGATAATTTTCATTGTGAAATAACTTTCTATGCTTATTGACGGAGGGAAGGGGATGTTGTATCATGGGCATACTGTAAAATCATCAGCCATGTTTGAGAAAGGGGGAGCGGGATGCCTGCATTGCGGAACGACCCGGGACGGGGCATGGAGGACAACTTGAAACGGGCGGTGACGGAGATGCTGGTCCTGTCCCTGCTGAGCCGGGAGGATATGCACGCTCACCAGATTATGCGGTGTCTGGAGGAGGAGACCGGGCATACCCTGAGTCTGGCCTCTCCCTACATGCTGTTCTACCGGCTGATGGAGAACGGCTATATTCTGGAGGCTTATAAAAAAGCCGCCCCGGACGGGCGGCGGAGACAGTACTATCAGATCACTGTGGAAGGCGTGCGCTATCTGGCGGACCTGCTCTCCCTGTACCACCGGATTACCAACGGCGTCGCCCTGCTGCTGGGGGAGCGGGACCGTGAGACCCTGGAGGAAGAGGCGTAAATCCGGCCTTTCGGCGCTGGGAGGCGCCCATGGAAGAACGAACCTCCCCTGGAGCAGCCCGTGGATCGGGCGCTCCGGGGGAGGTATTTTGCGTTTCTGCGTGGGACTTCAGGGCATGGACTCAGCTGAGAACCGCGTCCAGATCCCGGGTGGCGGTGCCGTCCTCCAGGACGAAGAAGGGGATGCCGATGCCGCCGCCGGCCCGGATGTCGGCATAGGCGGGGCTGTCCTGCCGCAGGGCCAGATAGGCTTTCAGGTCGGAGAGGCTGGCGGAGAGGTTTTTGAAGTCGATCTCCGCCTTGGCCTCGCTGAGGCGGTTCAGGGCGTACAGGGTGTCGGGGCAGAGGTGGCTTCCGATGACAGTGATTTTCATGATGATATCTCCTTTTTTAAATTGATGACAGATTGTGGATCGAAAATCCGGGAAATGCTCAGTTCCCTTCGCCGGAGGCCAGCTTCTTCTCCAGCCAGTCCCGGCCCTCCACCAGGCGCGTGACCATCATGGAGGCGATGGTGTCCCCGGCGGCGTTGAGGCAGGTGGCGGCGGGATCAAAGAGGAAGCCCAGGGTGGCGATGAGGGGGAAGGCTTCGGCGGGGAAGCCGAACATGCTGACAATCAGCATTTCGCCCACCAGCCCGCCGCCGGGAGCGCCGGAGAGGACAAAGGCGCTGAGGATGGCCACGGCGATGGCCATGGCGTAGGTGCCCGCGCCGGTGAAGGGCATGTCGAAGATGCCGAACAGGAAGGCGATTTTCACGATGGAGCTGAGGACAGAGCCATCCATGTGCATGGTGCAGCCCATGGGCAGCACCAGATCGCTGACGTCCTTGGGCACGCCGATGCGGTCACAGGCCTCCTTGTTCACCGGCAGGGTGGCGGCGGAGCTCTGGGTGGCAAAGGCGGTGACGGCGGGGGTGAAGATGTATTTCAGCATCCGCCGGAGGCCGGTTTTTCCTCCGGCAAACAGGGCGTACAGGGGGAAGAAGATCACCACGTACAGCAGGCACAGGGGATAGTACACCACCATGGAGCGGCCGTAGTCGCTGAGAAGCTGAGGGCCAAATTCACCGATGAGGTTGGCGAAGTAGGCGCCCAGGCCCAGGGGGGCGATGGTCATGATGACTCCCACGAACTTCATGATGATGTCGTTGAGGTTGGCCAGCAGCTTTCCGACGGGGCTCTCCTCTCCGCCGCAGGAGGCCACGCAGAAGCCGGTGATGATGGCGAAGATGATGAGGGGCAGCATATGGGATTTGCTCCACAGCTCCGGGAAGTCGCTGACCGTCAGGGAACCCACAATCATCTGGGCGGCGGTCTGGGCTTCACCCACCTCCGCGGCGGCCAGCTGGATGTTGGTTCCGGCGGAGGGACTGAACAGGTTCACCCAAACCAGGACGCAGGCGGCGGCAAAGGCCCCCGTGCCCAGGAAGACGGCCACGGTGCCGCCCAGAATCTTCCCCAGGCGGTTCATGTTGGCCATGGTGCCCACGGCGCAGGCGATGGACACAAAGACCAGGGGCACCACAATGGTGAACAGCAGGTTCAAAAAGACGTCGCCGATGGGCTTCAGGGTCTGGCCCAGGCCGGGGGAGATCACGCCGATGAGAGAGCCGGCGGCGATTCCGCCAAGAAGGAGGATGGGGGTCTTATACTGCTGCCAGAGGGACTGCTTTCCAGTTTGCGTAGCCATGATAACATCTCCATTTCTCGTTTCTTTGGTGTCTCTTTACAAGCCTCCGCCGGGGAGGGGAATCACAGGCTGTTGACAGCGGCCTCCAGCTGGTGAAGAGCCCGTTCCAGCACGCTGCGGGGACAGGCGGCGTTCAGCCGCATGAAGCCGTTCAGGCTCCGGCCGAAGGCCCAGCCGTCGTTCAGGCCCAGCCGGGCCTTTTGAATCATGAAATCGTGGAGCTCCTGATTGCTCAGGCCCAGCTCCCGGCAGTCCAGCCACATGAGGTAGGTGGCGTCGGGGGCGTAGGTCTTGATTTTGGGAATGTGCCGCTCACAGTAGTTCACCACGAAGTCAAAGTTCTCCGAGAGGTAGGGCAGCAGCTGGTCCAGCCATTCCTCCCCCTCCCGGAAGGCCGTCTCCATGGCGGTGACGGAGAAGGCGTTGTTCCGGTGGATGTCCATGTTCATCCAGAAGCGGTCGAAGGTCTCCTTCTTGTGCCGGCTGGGGAAGACCACGGCGCTGGCCTGGAGACCCGCCAGATTGAAGGTCTTGGTGCCGGAGATGCCGGTAATCACGTTGGCGGCGATTTCCGGGGACAGGGAGGCGGCGGGGAGGTGCTTCTTTCCATGGAAGATCAGGTCGGAGTGGATTTCGTCGCTGACCACCGGGACCCGGTATTTCAGGCACAGCTCCATCATCCGACGGAGCTCCTCCTCCGTCCAGACAATGCCCACGGGGTTGTGGGGATTGCACAGCAGGAACAGATCCGCCTCCTGGAGCTTGGCTTCGAAGTCCGCCCAGTCCACCGTCCAGCGGCCGTCCCGCTCCGTCAGCCGGTTTTCAATGACCCGCCGTCCGGCAAATTCGGCCATGTCGTAAAACTCGCCGTAGACCGGGGTCTGAATCAGCACATTGCCCCCCTGGGGGGTGTAGAGCTGCACGCAGGCGCTGAGAGTCTGCACCACTCCCAGGCAGAAGCTCATCAGGCCCGTGTCCGGGGTCCAGCCGTTCCGGCGGCTCTGCCAGTCCCGGATGGCCTCGAAATAGCCGGCGGGCCGGGCGGTGTAGCCCCAGAGGCCCTCCTCTGCCCGGGCCTTCAGGGCGTCGATGATGGGCTGGGCGGTCTTGAAGTCCATGTCCGCAATCCAGAGGGGAATCACGTCCTCGGAGCCGAATTTCTGGAGCCGCTCGTCGTACTTGGCGGAGAGGTTTCCAGTCCGGTCGATGACCTGATCAAAGTCGTATCGCATAATCTTACATCCTTTCTAAAAAGATTCATTGTCCGCAGCGTTTGGCAGATTATAGAAGCAAAAAACATGCCAATCAAAAGAGGAAACTGAGGCGGTACAAAAATTTTCCTGGAAATTGTCGGAGCGCACAAAACCCCCGGATAGATTTTGACGAATTGCCAAAATCCATTCCGAGGGTTGAAGCGGGAAAAGCGAGGCGGCTCCTTGCGGCGGACCGGTAATTGGTTAAATGGTTTCTATTGGTCAAACTGTTTCAGTTTTGACCGTTTTCCCAGAGGGCCCGGCCCTTGGGAGTTAACTGGCTGCCGCCCCGTCCTCGGCTGACCCGGGCAAGGCCCTGGGCCGCCATATCGGTCAGGATATCCCGAACCTCCCTCTGGGAGAGGGGGACATGGGCCTCCCGGGCCTGTTTCAGCAGAGTCTCCCGGCCCATGGAGGCTCCGGCCTCGGAGGCGGCGTAGAGCCGGGAGAGAATGAAGCGGAAAGCGTCAGAGGGGCCGGTCTCCGGCGGCGGGGGACCGGCGGGCCGGGGGACGGTTCCCTCCGAGAGGAAGAGGGTGGGGGGCAGGTCCTCCAGGCCGATGTCCTCGTGGCCGGTATAGATGAAGTACTCCACCGCGTTCCGCAGCTCCCGGATGTTCCCCGGCCAGGGGTGGCGGCGGAAAAAGGCCTTTACCGGCTCCGTCAGGCGGAAGGCTCCGCCCAGCTCCTGGCGGAAGCGCTCCGTCAGCAGGAACATGTCGTCCCCACGCTCCGTCAGGGGCGGGATGAGGGCCGGCAGGGTGCTGAGCCGGTAGTAGAGGTCCCGGCGGAAGGAACCCTCCCGGACCTTCTGCTCCAGGGACTCGTTGGTGGCGGCCACAATGCGGACGTCCACATGGATGATCCGGTGCCCCCCCACCCGCATGACCTCCCGCTCCTGGAGGGCCCGGAGGAGCTTGATCTGGAGGGCGGAGCTCATGCCCTCCACCTCATCCAAAAAGAGGGTTCCCCGGTGGGCCAGCTCGAAGAGGCCGGGCCGCCCGCCCTTTTTGGCCCCGGTGAAGGCCCCCTCCTCATAGCCGAAGAGCTCGCTCTCCAGGAGGTTTTCCGGAAAGGCCGCCACATTGATGGCCACAAAGGGCCCCTCCGCCCGGCGGCTGGCCTGATGGACGGCGTGGGCGAAAAGCTCCTTGCCGGTGCCCGTCTCACCGATCAGCAGCACCGGGCTCTCGCTGCGGGCCATGCGGCCCAGGGTTTCCTTGGTCTTCCGGATGGCCTCCGACCGGCCCACCACGTCGTCAAAGCTGTATTTTGCATAGTGGCCCTTGTGGAAGAGCTGGCTCCGCAGCTCGCTCTGCCGGGCCTCCACGTCGTTGAACCGCTGGAGCAGGGCAAAGGCACCGATGCAGGCATTCTGCCGGATTACCGGCACCACCTCCACGCTGAGGTTCACACCCCCCACCTTGACGGCCTTGGCGGGCAGGGACCGGCGGCCCTGCATGCACTGGACGAAGGGAATGTAGGGAAAGACGTCCTCACAGCGCCGCCCCTGGACCAGCGGGGCACTGACCAGGGTCATCTCCTCGGCGTGGCGGCTGCACGCGAAGATTTCCCCCTTTTCGTTGACGCCCACCACGCCGTCCTCCAGGCTCTCCATTAAAATGTGGAACTGGCTCTCCAGGCGGATGGACCGGGCAAACATCCGGTCGAAGCTGTAGTTGCTGGTGGCCACGTCCTGGGCGTAGCGCTGAAAGGCGGGACCCTCCAGCAGGTGCTCCAGCCCCAGGCGGAGGGCAATTTCGATCATCATGCCGGAGGTGCAGACCCGCTGGCCCAGGTCAATGACGGTCTCCATTTCCGGGGGGACGTAGCGGAGTTCGTCCGGCGTCACGGCAATGCGGGCCTCAGGGACCTCCGGCGCGCCGGGGTAGAAGGGAATCCAGTGGACATGGGTGATGCCAAACTGTTCCAGCTGGGCGATGGCCTCTCGGGCCATGGTCTGGGTCATGTTGACGAACAAGACCCGGCTGCCCGCAGGCAGCGCCTTGAGCTTGCGCAGCTCGCTCCAGCGGAAGGAGACCTCTACCGCCATGGTCTGGCTGTCAATGGGGATGTGGCGCATCAGTTCCTCCGGGGAGCCGTAGGCGTCGGTGGAGGCCACAAACAGGTCTGCCCGGTCCAGCGTCCCGGCGGCACTGCCGTCCAGCATGGAGAATACGGAAATGTCCGCCACATCTGCAAACAGTTTTTCAATGTCGGACTTGTAGGACGCTCCCGCCCGGGGGTCCAGGGCGATGACGGAAATCTTCTTTCTGGTTGGCATAAAATCTCCCCTTGAACCAGTTTCTTTGACCAGTTAACCACAGCACCCGCCATTTTGCAAGGGGATTCGGGAAAAAACCGGGGAGAATTTCCGGCACGGGATTTGCTTTCATGACATCATAAGAACAAGCGCGTTTTACAACGTCTACAGAGAGGAGCATTCCCATGATTACAAAAGAAGAACTGCTGACCCTGCTGCGCCAGGAGGTGGTCCCCGCCCTGGGCTGTACGGAGCCGGTCTGCGCGGCCCTGGCCGCCGCCGATGCCGGCCATGCCGTTGGAGGGGAGATTGTCTCCGTGAGGCTGGAGGTCAACCCCGGCGTGTACAAGAACGGCATGAGCGTGGGCATCCCCGGCTTTCCCCGGATGGGCCTGCGGTACGCCGCGGCCCTGGGGGCTGTGCTCGGCAATCCGGAGAAGGGCCTCAAGCTGCTGGAGGACCTGAACGAGGACGTTTCCACCCAGGCCATCCGGCTGGTGGAAGAGGGGAAGGTCTCCGTGTCCATCCGCCGGGAGGAGACCCGGCTTTACGCCCGGGCGGAGGTGGTCACGGACCGGGGAACCGGCGTCAGCGTCATCCGGGACGCCCATTCCAACATCGTGCACACCCAGCGGGACGATCAGATTCTCTTGGAAAAGCCCTGGTCCGCTGCCGGAGGGGACGCCCTCCGCGACGGGCTGAAGCCGATGACGGTGGCGGAAATCCGGGCCCTGGTGGAGCAGTGCTCCGAGGAGGAGCTGGCCTTCATGCTGGAGGGCGTGGAGCTGAACGAGGGTTTGGCGGACTACGGCTTGGAGCATGACCCGGGCATCGGCATCGCCGGGGCCCTGAAACGTCAGATGACCTCCGGGGATATGGGGGACAACCTGTTCAGCCGGGTCATGACCCGTGTGGCCGCCAGCGCGGAGGGCCGGATGAGCGGCTGTCCCTACGCCGTGATGAGCAGTGCGGGCAGCGGGAACCACGGGCTGACCGCCGTGATCCCCGTGACGGAGATGGCCCGGCGCCTGGGGGCCTCCAACGAGCGGCTGGTGAAGGCCCTGGCCTTCTCCCACACCCTGAACGTCTACATCAAGCTCTTTACCGGGAAGCTCTCCGCCACCTGCGGCTGCGGCGTGTCCGCCGCCACCGCCGCGTCCGCCGCCATGGTCTGGCTGATGGGGGGAAGCGACGAGCAGATCGGCTGGACCATCATCAATATGAGCGGAGACCTCACCGGCATGATCTGCGACGGCGGAAAAATCGGCTGCGCCCTGAAGCTGGCTACCGCCGCCAGCGCGGCGCTGATGTGCGCCTATCTGGCCATGGACGGCGTGAGGCTCCAGGCCAGCGACGGCATCTGTGGCGCGACGCCGGAGCAGGCCATCCGGAACATGGGCCGGGTCAGCGCCCCGGGCATGGTGGAGGCGGACCGGACCATTCTGGAGATCATGATGGAGAAGGAGGGATGAGGGGCGCACCGCCGCCCCTGAACAGCGGGAGGGCCTGGGAATCCCAGGTCCTCCCGCTTTGCACCGTTTGAGTCTTGTTGACAGGCCTTGTGTTCTCGCGTTGACAGGGAAACGCGGCTTACTCCGCCTGGAGCTTCCACCCGCTCAGCTCCACCCGGGTCTCCCCCAGCTTCACCGCCGTCACTGCGGCGGGGTCGATGGGATAGGGATAGCTGACGCCCGCGTTCCCTTTCACGGTTCCGTCCTGGGAAGTGGTCATGCCCATGCCGCCGCCCCGCTGGGACAGGTCCAGATATTTTCCATCCTTGGTCCAGAGGCCCTGAATGACCCGGTAAAGCGCCTTGGTCACGTCCTGATCGCTGAGCTTGTCCGGGTTCGGCTGGGGCTCCGGCTGGCCCGGCTTCGAGGCGGGGGTGAAGCCCACCGGGGCCGGAACTGCATAGTCCGCGTTCAGCTCAAAGGGCCCGATCGCAAAGTTCGTGAACCGGAGAGGAACCTTGTCCGCCGAGATCTTCACATCCCCAGTGTACCTCGCGGCGGGGAGGACGTTCTCCAGCTGGAAGGTGAACTCCATGGGCCCCTTCAAAATGACGTGCTTCGGTCCGGGGCCGGTGCGCTTGCCGTCCTGCCAGATCACGTGGTCGCCCTTGCCGTCCTCATAGGTGGCGATGTTCTCCAGGCGAAGGGTGAGCTCCGGCTTCTCCAGATAGTCCTCGAAAGACATCCATGCCTCGAAGGTGAGGGTATCCTTCTCCCGGCTGACCAGGGGGAAGTTGAGAACATTGACGTGGTTCCAGTAATCGGTCTGCCCCATGTCCAGGAAGTTCTGAATGGACTTCTCCAGCAGCTCCTTGGAGAGCCCTTCGCCGTGGGCTTCTTCGTCTTTCCGCAAGTACTCCTTCCAGTCCTTCTCCGGCAGGGAGATGGAGCACTCCTCCGTGTAGAGGTTGGTGTCCTTAGTGACCTCCTTGGGGATGCCGGGGGCTTTCACCGCCAGGGACATCCGCAGGATGTCCCCGTCCCAGATGGCGCCGTTCAGCGTGGCCGTTACGCCGCCCGCGGTCTTGGTCTGCCGGATGACCGTGCCCATGCGGGCCAGGACGGCCTCCACAGCCTCCGGCGCATCGGGGTCCTGCTCCAGCCGGGGAAACCATTGGGAGAACTGCCCTGCGGGCTTCACGGCGGCCTCCGTTTTTGTTGCTTCCTTGACGGCGTTTTTGACGGTCTCCTCCGCCGCCAGGGCGGTGCCCGTCAAGGATGCCGCCAGCGTCAGGCTCAAGAGGCCGGATACCAGTTGTTTCCAAGTTTTCATAGCGATCTTCCTTTCTTTTTCCGGCGGGAAGGAAAGCGCCCTCCCCGCTCCGTTCTATTCCCTAAACGGAGAGGAAGGGCGTTGTATCCCCCAATTTTCAAAAATTTAAAAAAACTTTTTTACTCGTCCAGGCGCTCCAGCTCCCTTAGCTCCACCCGAATCCCGCCCAGCTTCACCGCCGTCACCGTGGCGGGGTCGATGGGGTGGGGATAGCTGACGCCCGCGTTTCCTTCAACGGCCCCGTCTGGCGTAGTGACCATGCTGCTCACGCCGCCCCGCTGGGACAGGTCCACATAGCCGCCGTCGTCGGTCCAGAGGCCCTGGATGACCTCCCGCTGTGCCTTGGACACATCCTGATCGTACAGCTTGCCCGGGTTCAGCTGTTTCAGCTCGTCGTACTCTTCGGGGCGGGTCATCTCCACCGGAGCCAGGACCTCGTAGGCAAGGTCCATGTCAAAAGCGGAAATCCGGAACCCCGTGAACCGGAAGGGAATGTCCTCCGCCGTGACCTTCACGTTCCCCTTGTATTGAATGGGCGGGATGGGCTCCTCCAGGGTGAAGGTGAAGTCAAAGGGCCCCCGCAGGACCGGGATTTCCGGCTCGGGGCCGGAGCGCACCCCGTCCTGCCACTGCACACCTTTGGATGCGGCGTCCTCGACCTTCTCGTAAATGGCGATGTTTTCCACGTGCAGCGTCAGCTCCGGCTGTTCCACATACGCGTTCAGGGGCATCCCGATGTCAAAGGTAAGCGTATCGCCCTCCTGGTCGCGCAGGTCGAAGATCGGATAGAGAAACGGGGGCTCCAGTTCCGTGTAGAACCGGATGTGCTCCTCCACCTTCTCCGGGGTGGGCGTTTCCTCAGACGCTTCCATTTGCACCAGCGCGTCTTTCCTGAAGTATTCCCTCAGCTGGTCCTCCGGCAGCGTCAGGCTGCACGCCTCATAGTAAATATGGGAATCCTCCGTAAGTTCCTCCGGAAAATCAGGGCCTTCCAGCACCAGGGACAGCCGGATATACTCCCCGTCCCAGATGGCGGCGTTCAGCGTGGCCGTCACGCCATCCACGGTCTGGCTCTGCTGGATGGCCGTGCCCGTGCGGCTCAGAACCTCTTCCGAAACCTCCGGGTCTTTGGGGTTCACCCCCATCCTGGGGAACCACTGGGAGAACTGCCCCGAGGCCACGGCGTAGGCGCAGGCGGAGAGAAGCAGCAGCGCCGCCGCAGCGGCAATCACCCGCCAGTTCAGCCGCCGCCTCCGGCGGGGGCCGGCCTGTTCCCGCCGCTTCACCCAGCCCCAGGGGTCCGCCAGCAGATGCATCCGCTCCCGGAGGTAGGCGGGGGAGAAGTCCGCTTCCTCGACGTCCGCATTTTGAAGCACCCGTTCATACTGGGCCAGGTTGGCGTCCATCAGGCCCCGGCGCAAAAGCTGATCAAACTGCGTCATAGCAATACCCCTCCTTCTCCAGCTGCCGGCGGAGCATGGTCCGTCCCCGCATCACCCGGCTGGCTACCGTGGACTCGTTGATATTCAGCCGCCGAGCAATTTCCCGGTTGCTCTGCTCCTCCACGCATTTCAGCTCCAGAATCCGACGGTAGTTCTCCGGCAGGGCCCGAATCAGGGAAACCAGGTAGTCGTATTCCTCCTGGCGGTCCTCCGGGGCCGGGGGGTCCCAGTCCTCCGGGAAGGCGGCGGTCCGCCGCTCCAGGCGGAGGATGTCCAGGGCGCAGTTTTTGGCCACGGTGACGGCGTAGCCCTCCGTCTCCTCCCAGAGGAGGGCGGAAACCCGGTCCCAGCGCTTCAGAAGCTGAAACCAGGTCTGCTGGGCGGCGTCCTCCGCCCGGTCAGGGTCCCCCAGGATGCGCAGGACGACCGCATAAATTTTTTTCTCGTAGGCGTTGTAGAGCCGGGTGAATCGCCGCTGGTCTTCCTCGCTCTCCAGCATGGCAAGGCAGATGGCAAGCATAGCAGATCCTCTCCTTTGTGTTGAATTGGCGGTGTACTGTCAAATAAACGGCGGAGAAGGAAACAGTATCCCACGATTTCGATTATTTTTTTGACCGGCTTATATCCTACATTTTTAACACGGAACCGCTGGAAAGACAATCAGAATTTCATGGGACCGGCGGCGTTTTGGTATGCCGCCGGTTGGGCTTTCCTTTGAACGGAAAGGGGCGCAGAAAAACGACCCCGCCGGGTCCGAACAAACAGCCAAGGCGCTGCTCGGATTCGGCGGAGCCGTATTGCGCCGGGCGGGTTCAGCCAAGCATCAGATTCGGGACAAACATGGACAGGGGCTGGAAAAATGTCACCAGCAGCAGCACCAGAATCATCATGGCATAGAAGGGCAGGCAGGCCTTTGTCGCCTCCTCAATGCGGATGCGGCCGATGGAGCACCCGGCAAAGAGGGCCGCGCCCACCGGCGGCGTGCACAGTCCAATGGCCAGATTCAAAATCAGCATGGCGCCGAACTGCACGGGCTGCATCCCCAGCTGGGTGGCAACGGGGAGCAGGATGGGCGTCAGAATGAGAATCAGGGGACCCATGTCCATGATGCAGCCCAGCACCAGGCACATGGCGTTGATCAGCAGCAGGATGACGACAGGGCTGTCCGAGATGCCCAGCAGCAGGTTCGTGACCATGGTGGGGACCTTCAGATAAGCCAGCAGCCAGCCGAACATGGAGGCGGTGGCAATCAGCGCCATGACCATGGCGATGGTCCGCAGGGACTTGCGCAAGATGTCGCCGAACTGGCGCAGGGGAATCTCCCGGTACACGAAGAAGGTGACGATAAAGGCATACACCACCGCCACGGCGGCAGACTCCGTAGCCGTGAACCAGCCTAGGATCACGCCGCCGACGATGATGATGCAGGTCATCAGGCCCAGCAGAGCGTCCTTCGTGGCAGCCCAGATTTCCCGGAGAGAGAGCAGCCGTCCCTTGGGGTAGTTCCGCTTCCGGGCGATGATGGCCGTCATGATCATCAGGGCCACGCCCAGCAGGATGCCGGGAATCAGCCCGCCCATGAAGAGCTGGCCGATGGACACGCCGCCGCCCGCGGCCATGGCAAAGAGAATCATGTTGTGGGAGGGGGGAATCATGACGCCCTGGCAGGAGGACGTAACCGTGACTGCCACAGAGAAATCCTTGTCATAGCCGGAGTCCGTCATCATGGGAATCAGGATGGAGCCGATGGAGGACGTGTCCGCCACGGCGGACCCGGAGATGCCCCCGAAGAACATGGATGCCAGGATGTTCACCTGGGCCAGCCCGCCCCGCATCCAGCCCACGAAGGCATTGGCCAGAGTGATGAGACGGCGGGAGATGCCGCCCTGGCCCATGATCTCCCCGGCCAGGATGAAAAAGGGAATTGCCAGCAGGGAGAAGGACTGGACGCCGTTGACCATCCGCTGGAACAGCGTGGCCAGGGGAATGTTCAGATACAGCGCGGTAAGCACCGAGGAGATGCCCAGCGTGAAGGAAATGGGCATGCGGATGGCCAGCAGAATCACAAAGGAGCAGAGCATGATGGCGATGGCGATGGAGGTATCAGGCATGGGGCTCCTCCTTTCCGCGCTCCGGCGCGTCGTTCAGTATGTGGCTGTCCCGTCTGGCCGCCACGAGAAGGGCGTTCAGGAAGACCAGAATGCCGGACAGGGGCAGGATGACATAGAGCACCGCGCTGGGGAGCTTGGTGGCGGGCATGGTGGAGAGCTTGGTCATGTTCATGATGACAATCCCATAGTAGATCATCAGCCCGCCGAAGGCGGCCATGAGGATATGGTCGATGCTTTCCAGGACACCGATGGCCTTTGCGGGCAGTTTGGAGGTGAACATCTCAATGCTGATATGGATTTTTTCCAGGACGCCGATGGCCATGCCGATGAGGCTGAACCAAACCAGCATCAGCGTGGCGACCTCCTGGGTCCAAGCGAAGCCCTGTTTGAACACGTAGCGCAGGATGACGTCAATGAAGACGATGACGGTCAAAATGACCATGCAGGTCATTGCGAACCACTCCAGCGCCTTGAACAGGATGCGGAAGGCTTTCCGGGCAGCTTGCATAGCCGGTCTCCTTTCAAATGAAAGTCTCTTGAATTTCAGAAAAGGGCAGCCGTCCGGCCGCCCTTTTCCAGCGCAGTGTCAGCCCAGGGCCTGGACGCGCTCAACAATGGCCTTCTGCTCGTCGTTGAGGAAGCTGTCGTACATGGGGGCGACGGCCTCCTGGAAGGCTTTCAGCTCATCGGCGCTCAGCGTGGTCAGGGTGCAGCCCTTTTCCTCGGCAATGACGGCGTTCTTGGCCTCGGATTCCTCCCAGGCGTCCCGGTGCCAGACCTCCGCCTCCTTGGCGCAGTCGAAGATGACCTGCTGGTCCTCGGCGGACAGCTTATCCATGGTCTGCTTGGAGGCCAGGATCATGTCGGGCATGTAGGAGTGGCCGTCATAGGTCCAGTAGGGAGCGACCTCCCAGAAGGACATTTCAATATAGGAGGTCATGTTGTTCTCGGCTCCGTCCACCACGCCGGTCTGGATGGAGGAATAGGTGTCGTTAAAGGGCAGGCCCACGCCAGCGGCACCCAGGTTGTCCATCAGGGCCAGCATCAGGTCGGACTCGGAGACGCGGATCTTCATGCCGGCCATGTCGGCGGGGGTGTGGATTTCCTTCTTGGCGTTGAAGAAGTTCCGGGAGCCGGGATGGAGGTAGGTGACGCCCACCAGATTGTTGGCCTTGAAGGTCTCGAAGACCTCCTGGCCGATCTCGCCGTCCAGGACCTTGAAGAGGTGGTCGACGCTGTTGTACTCATAGGGCATCTGCAGGGCGTTCATCAGGGGGGCGAACTCGGCGGAGGCGCCGGAGGACACCCGGGTGAAGTCCAGGCCGCCGAACTGGCACTGCTCGATGGTGGAGCGCTCGTCGCCCAGCTCACCGGCGAAGTGGCACTCGATGGTAATGCGTCCGCCGGTTTTTTCATTTACCAGATCGGCGAACATCTGGCAGGCCTGGCTGGTGATATGCTCGGCGTTGTGGCTGTTGGCCAGGCGAAGGAGCATGGTCTCGCCGCTGGGGGCCGCATCGGGAGCGGCGGGCTCGGAAGAGCCGCTGTCCGGGGCGGGGGCGGCGCTGGGAGCGCTGTCGCCGCCGCAGGCGCACAGGCCCAGAAGCATCAGGGCTGTCAGCAGGGTTGCAATCAGTTTCTTCATTTCTTCTTCATCCTCCATTTCGATGTTCTGTTTTGTAAAACAGCTTTCGTCTTTTAGTATAATTCACCCCCGCCCGCTAAAAAATCGTAAAGTTTTGCTGTTGTGCCGTCAATTTCTTGCTATATATCAATAAGAGACCGTTAATTTTGTATAAAACCGACAATGGCGGACCTTTCGGCCCGCTATTGTCGGTCATCCAGCTTCGATTGTGTCCGGTAGACGGAGGGAGTGCAGCCCACCACCCGCTTGAAGGCCTTGGCAAAGTAATTGGAATCCGGGTAGCCCACGGAACGGCCGATCTCGCTGACGCTCAGGTTGGTGGAGTGCAGGCGGCGCTTGGCCTTTTCGATGCGGTAGGCCGTGAAAAACTCTAAAAAGGTTTTGCCGGTGATGGCCTTCACCTGCCGGGAGAAGTAAAAGGGACTCATGCCCATGCTCTCCGCCGCGGACTCCAGGGAGATGTCCTCGGCGTAGTGCCGGCGGACCCAGATGTTCAGCGCCGTCTCGAAGGGCGTGGCCGCCTGGACGGGAGGCGCCACCTCAAAGAATTTCTGAAGCAGTTCCCGGAGGTCGGCTTCCGAAACCGGCTTGAGCAGGTATTCCTCCGCCCCGGAGCGAAGGGCCTCCACTGCGTAGTCAAAGCGGTCGTAGGCCGTGAGGAACACCATGTGGACCTCCGGCTGCTGGCATTTGATGACGGCCGCCGCCTCCAGGCCGTTTTTCACCGGAAGCTCAATGTCCATGAAAACAATTTGGGGCTGTACCTGCAGGGCCTTTGAAACAGCCGAGGCTCCGTCGCCCGCCGTTTCCACCAGCGCCTCCTCCCCCAGGATTGCGCGCAGGCGGGAAACGATTGCCGTACGGCTTTTCGGCTCATCCTCCACCACTAAGATCTTGATCAATGCTTTCGCCTCCCATTAAGATTCTGACCGACGTGCCCAGGCCCGTCATGCTGAACACATCCACGCGCCCGCCGTTCAGGCGTATCCGCTCCGAGATGTTTTCCAGTCCCACGGACTGCCGCTGTTCTCCGGCGGGCCGGGGCCCGCCGGGCGGGAAGCCGCTGCCGTTGTCGGTGACGGTGATGGTGATTCCCCGTCTGGTCCGTCGGGTCCTGATGCGAACCCGGCCGTATCCGGGACGCTCCTTGAGCCCGTGGACGATGGAGTTTTCCACCAGGGGCTGGAGAATGAATTTTGGAATCCTTGTGCCGTTGAGCTCCGGGTCTGCGATGACCTCAAATATGATGCGGTCGCCGTACCGGGTCTCCTGGAGCTCAATATAGTCCTGGAGAAGCTGGAGCTCCCGGCCGAGGGTGACAATGGCCTCGCCGCTTTCCAGAGAGTAGCGGAAAAAGCTGGAGAGCCGGAGAATCAGATTCTCCGACAAGGGTGCGCCCTCCTCTCGGGCCAGGGCCGCGATGGTGCTCAGGGTGTTGAACAGGAAATGGGGCTTGATCTGGCTCTGGAGCTGGGCAAACCGAACCTCCTGGAGCTTGCGCTGCATTTGGGCGGTCTCCACTTCTTTTTCCAGCAGATGCTTTTCCATCTCGGCCTGCTGTTCCAGGGCGCGGATTGTCCGGCGAATCTCCTTTTGCATCAGGTTAAAGGACTGGGCGGTCCGGCCGATCTCGTCGCCGCTCCGCACGGTCAGCGGCGGCGCGTCATAGCAGCCCTCGCGGATTTGGTCCGCCGCCCACCCCAGGTCCATCAAAGGCCGGAAAATGCTGCGGTTGAAGGCCAGGAGAATCAGCATCACCACCACCGTCGTGGTCACGAGAAATCCCACAAAGCGCCGGCTGTTCCGCCAATTGGCCGCCTCAATCTCATACCACTGTTCTCCGCCCTGGACAATCCGCCCGTGGAGCAGATCCCGGGTGTAGCCGTCGATATACGCCGACTGGGTTTTCAGGGAGAGGTAGGGCGGAATCAGGTCCTCCTCCCGCCCCAGCTCCAGGAAGTCCGCCTGGGACCGGCGGTAGTACTCCATGGCGTTGCAGATCGCCTGTTTCAGCATGTATTCTTTCCGCCGGTCCGCCGTTTTGTCCGGCCGCAGCTCCTCCAGCCGCCGGTCCGTCTCGCCGATGGCGGAAAGGTACTCCTCGCGGGTCTGCTCCGTGGAAATCGGTCGGATGTAGGCTTCCAGGGCCACATTCTCCGCGGAAAAAGCGTCCAGAAATCCGGTGATGTCGATATAGTCGTTCATGATGATGCTGGAAGCACTGCTGAATTCGTGGAGCTGCAGTGTCACAAACATCACCAGAAGCCAGGTTACAATCAGCAAATTCCCCATCAGGAAGGCGCTTTTGACCCGAATCGGAGTGTGATACCATCTCTGGAGCAGACGCTTCATAGAAACCGTTCCTTCCCAAGTTATTCCCGCTTTGCAGGGCGTGGTTTCCCCGTTTCCATTCACCATAAGCTGCCGGTATGTGTGGCAGAAGAATATCCCATCCAACAAAAAAAGTCAAGTCCTTATACATCTGGGGAGTTCTGGGGAGTGTCCGATTGCGCATTTGATAAGAGGCTTGTCCCTACAGGATTGAAGCTCCGAATGGTATATTCCGCGCAAGAGCAGCCTGCGGCCGTGGATGACAGCGCAGAAGTTTAACTGCTCTCAAGCCCTGTGCACTGGCGCAGAGCGGCAAAGCACCCTCGCCTGGAGCACAAAACGCTCCGGGCAAGGGCGCTTTTTGTTTGGGAGAAGCAGGCAGTACGGGATGAATCGGCTCCTGCGCTTTCCGGACTGCCGGATTCTCCGCCGGTCAAAAGGACTCCCGGGGGCCGGTTTTCTATGTCCGGGGGCCGGGTCCGGTCTCCGCCGGGGCGGGATGCCTTCTGAGGGAAGGCCGCAAGCGCGCTCAGCCCTGCAAGCTCCGCTGGAGCAGCCCCATCAGGGTCTCCGCATGGGCGTAGGACTCCTCGCTCAGCTCCCGGAAGAGCTTGGCCAGGCAGGGGTCCAGGGAGTCCTCGGCGGAGCGGGCGTAGTTGAAGCCGCTGCACGCCGCCGCGTGGTAGCGCTCCCGGAGGGCGGGGCACCAGCGGCCCGCGTAGATGCGTTCCGTGCTGACGCTGGGGCGGCAGCGCTGCCCGGTGATCAGGTAGTGGGCCGCCATCAGCCGCCGCGCCTGGTTCTGGAGGTCCGCCGCCATGTCCCGCAGGTCCTTCCTGGCCCAGGAGGGGGCCTGCCGGACCAAGGCCAGGAGATAGCGCCGGTCCGACAGCGCCGCCTCAATGTATCCGGTGATGACCTCCAGCAGCTCCGCCGCCTCGCTGCCCATGCAGCAGGGATTCCGCTCGGCGCCGGGGAGCTGGCTCTCGGGAATTGCCGGGACGGGGACGGCGGGGACCTCCGGCTGGGCCGGGACGGCGGGCATGGCGGGAGCCGCAGGCAGGCCGGAGGCCTCAGAGCGGACGGAAGCCGTCTGCTGGACGGAAACCGCCTGGGAGGCCATGCCGGGGTAGGGCTCCAGGTTCGGGGCCACCCGCTGCCAGATGCGGTCGTACTGGCGAAAATCGTAGACTTCCGGGGTTTGGGTCGTATGTTCCATGAGGGTCCCTCCTTTTCCTCCCATTGTATGCGGAGGCGAAAAAAACTGTTCCTGTTGCGCCTGCAACAGATAAGAGAGGCGGTTTTGGGTAAAATATAGGGGAAATCCCAAGAGGCCGCATTGCTTTTTCCGGCCGTATCTGATAAAATATTGGCTGGAATCGTTTCACGCGCAAAGGAGGAACCTGCATGCTGGAACTGAAACACCTCAGCTATGCCGTTCACGAGGACGGCGGGGAGCTGGGCATTTTGAACGATATCTCTCTCACCGTCGGCGACGGACGGCTGGTGGTCTTCACCGGGCCCAACGGCGGGGGGAAAACCACCTTGGCGAAAAGCATCATGGGTCTGGTAAGACCCACCGGAGGGCAGATTTTCTGGAACGGACAGGACATCACGTCCATGGGCATCACGGAGCGGGCAAGGCTGGGCATCAGCTACGGCTTCCAGCAGCCCCCCCGGTTCAAGGGGCTGACGGTCCGGGACCTGCTGACCCTGGCCAGCGGAGACGAAAAGCTCTCCAAGGACCGCTGCTGCCAGCACCTCACCCGAGTGGGCCTTTGCGCCAACGACTATCTGGACCGGGAGGTGGATGCCTCCCTCTCCGGCGGAGAGGTGAAGCGCATTGAAATTGCCTCCATCCTGGCCCGCAGCGCCTCACTGATGATTTTCGACGAGCCGGAGGCGGGCATCGATCTGTGGTCCTTCGCCCGGCTGACGGAGACCTTCGAGCAGCTCCACGCCGCCGGAGGGGCCACCATGATTATCATTTCCCACCAGGAGCGTATCATCTCCCTGGCGGACGAGGTCATTGTGGTGGGCGACGGGCGGCTCCGCCACCGGGGGACCCCGGCGGAGATTCTGCCCCAGATTCTGGCGGACACCCTGGGTGCCTGCCCGGTACTGACGAAGGAGGCGATGGCGTAATGATGGATACGGAGCTGGATCGCGGCCTGCTGGAAAAGATCGCGGATCTCATCGGTAAGCCCGTGGGGGCCTTTAACATCCGCAAGGACTCCGGCTGCGACGGCCGCCAGTCCACGGAGCACATTGAAATCACCTCCAAGGAGAACAAGCCCGGCATTGATATCCGAGTCAAGCCCGGCACCGTGGGGGAGACCTGCTACATTCCCGTCATCATCACGAAAACCGGTCTCCGGGAAATGGTCTACAACGACTTTTTCATCGGTGAGGGCTGTGATGTGGACATTGTCGCGGGCTGCGGCATTCACAACTGCGGCGGGGAGGAATCCCGCCACGACGGAATACACACCTTCTACGTGGGCAAGGGCGCCAAGGTCCGCTACACGGAGAAGCACTACGGCGAGGGGGATGGAACCGGCGGCCGGATTATGAATCCCCAGACGGTGGTCTACCTGGAGGAGGGCGCCTCCATCCAGATGGAGACCGTCCAGATTCGGGGCATCGACTCCACCAAGCGGTCCACGAAGATCGTCTGCGGCAAGGGAGCCGAAGCCGTGGTTACGGAGCGTCTGCTGACCCACGGGGACCAGACGGCGGAAAGCGATATGGAAATCATTCTGGACGGAGAGGATTCCAAGGGCCGGGTGATTTCCCGTTCCGTGGCCCAGGACCAGTCCCAGCAGGTGTTCTATCCCCGGATGGTGGGCAATGCACAGTGCTTCGGACATGTTCAGTGCGACTCCATCATCATGGGAGCGGCCAAAATCAAGTCTATCCCCGCCATTACCGCCAACTGCACCGAGGCCCAGCTGGTCCATGAGGCGGCTATCGGCAAGATTGCTGGGGACCAGCTGTTAAAGCTGGAGACCCTGGGCCTCACCGAGGAGGAGGCCGAGGACTGCATCCTCAAGGGCTTCCTGGCCTGAGCGGGTCCATGTCCGGATTAAAAGGAGGCTTTGACAGATGCTGAGACCAAGAGAAGTGGTAGAGAAGTGGGTGAAAGTCTTCAACCGCGGGGACGCGGATGCGCTGGCCGCCCTGTATCACGATACGGCGGTGAACCATCAGGTGGCCAATGAGCCGGTGGTTGGAATTGCGGCCATTCGGAATATGTTTTCGGCGGAGTTTTCTGCGGCGAAGATGGTCTGCATCGTGGAGAACCTGTTTGAGGACGGCCAGTGGGCAATTCTGGAGTGGCGGGACCCGCTGGGACTGCGGGGCTGCGGCTTTTTCCAGGTGACGGACGGGAAGATTCTCTTTCAGCGTGGCTACTGGGACAAGCTCTCCTTTTTGAAGCAGCACAGTCTCCCGTTGGAGTGAGGCTCCAGACTGCAAAGCGATATGAAAAAGCCCCGCCTTCCGGCGGGGCTTTCATGTTCCGTTCTGATTACTTCCTGTTCTTTCCCAGGAAGCGCAGGAGATACAGGAACAGGTTGATGAAGTCCAGGTACAGCTCCAGGGCGGAGTAGATGGAAGCCCGTTCCAGCATGGCCTGATCGCCCTGATAGGCGGTATAAAAAGCCTTGATTTTCTGGGTGTCGTAGGCGGTGAAGCCCAGGAAAATGGCCACGCCGATGAGGCAGATTACCCGATCCGCCATTCCCAGGGGGAGGAACATGGACAGCAGGCCGCAGACGATCAGGAAGATCAGCCCGCCCACCAGGAGGGGCCGCAGACGGGTGAGGTCCGTCTTGGTGCGGTAGCCGTACAGTGCCATGACTCCGAAGTAGACCGCTGTCATGGCAAAGACCAGGATCAGGCTCAGCATGCTGAAAATCAGGAAGTAGGCGGAGAAGACCACGCCCGTCACGGCCGCATAGACAAAGAACAGGGCCCTGGCGGTCCCGACCCGGAGCTTGTGGAGCCGGGCGGAGAGGAAGAACACTACGCCCAGCTGCACCACCAACAGGACAATATGGGCATAGGGAATGGCAAAGACGTAGAGAATGCTTCCGGTGGCGTAACCGAAGAAAGCCACGCCGAAGGTGGTCAGCAGTCCCAGGAACATCCAGAAGAAGGCCTTGGCGGTGTAGGCCCCGATGGACTCTCCGGTGTAGGTCCCAAGGCTCTGGTCGTTATAATCGTTGTATTCCACTCCGTTTAACTGCATAAAAGGTTCCTCCTTTTTGGTTTTCTCCATCATAGCACAACGCTTTGTGAATGTCCAGAGGGGAAGGGGGCGGTTTTCCCGATTCCTTCCAGATGCGCTCTCCGGCGAACGGCGGAGGAAACGCGCCTTATTGTGTGCCAAACACCCGGCGCCTACTCCAAATCGGACAGCCAATATACATACGGACTTCCAGCGTTTTCCCGGGATTCGCACTTTTTCAGGCGAAGCAGCCATTTCACCTGGGGGCGGCCTAAAAATCCGGAGGAAGACGTATTGCGAAGCACCACGCCCTCTGCCAGAATGGGGTCCGGCCGGTTCTCCGGGCCGAGGTCCTCGTCGAACACGGATACTTCCATTCCCTCCCGCAGCTCCACATCCTTTCCCGCAGAGTCACTCACGATATCCCCTTGGGAAAACAGGTAGATGGGCGCGCCGTCCGCCGAGTCCAACTCACAAAATTCGTTGAAGTCCAACCAGATGCGGGCTTTGTCCAGGCTCATGGAGGTTCGGCACTTGTCCTGCTTGCACCTCCATTTTCCGTTGTACCAATAGGGGTATGCCTGGGCCATTTTCTTCACCTCGCTCCCGGGTCCCGGCCTTTGGAAAGGCTCCGCCGTCACACCGGTCTGCTCACCACGCCCGCAAAGCTGAACCAGCCCCTGGGGTCCCGGAAAGCTCCGGCCAGGGTTTCCCGCAGTTCCCAGTCGGTGCCCTTGGTGTAGAGAGGGGCCATGGCGTGATTCATCAGAAGCAGGGCCTCGGAGTCGTGGAGGCAGCCCATCCGGGCGGTGCCGTCAGCGGCTCCGGCGACGATTTTCATCAGCGTGTCATAGGCGGAACTCTCGTACCGGACCAGATTTTCCCGGCTCTCGGTGGTCCAGGACATCAGGAAGCACTCTGCGTCGTTGGCGGAGGCGGTGAGGGTCCGGCCCGCCAGGGTATACTCCCCGCTGCGCAGGGCGGCCATCAGGCCCCGCTCCGTCAGGCCCTTGGGCGCGGCCTGAACGCCCAGGACCTCCTGCCACTGCCGGCAGAGAAGCTGAACCACGGCGTCGTTCACGTCGTTTTTCAGATAGAGAAATTCCAGCTCTCCCAGGTCTGCGCCGCTGTTGTACCCGGCTTCCTCCAACAGGGCCCGGGCCTGCCGGCAGCGCTCCTCATAGCGCTCCGGGTCGTTGTCCAGCAAGGGCGTGCTGAGGGCTCGGAAATCCCCCTCCTCATTCTCCGGCACGCCGGGGGGAACCACGCCCTCCGCCGGCAGGGCCGCCGCCCCCGCCGCCTGGGCCAGGGCGTTCCGGTCAATGGCAAGGCTCATGGCCTCCCGGAGGGCGGGGTCGCTGAACAGGTCTGAGGTACAGTTGAAGAGGGCGGCATAGGTGGCCAGCTCCGGCAGAGGCATCCACTCCGGGTTCGCCGCCAGCTCCGTCAGCCGTGCGTCCGGCAGGGGCCATACGGCGTCCACGGTCTTGCTCTCGTAGAGGGACCAGGCCTCCTCCGCCGAACCGGCAAAGTGGAAGGTGAGGCTCTGGGGGCCGGGCTGGTCGGCATAGTACCGGTCATTGGCCTCCAGCCGGAGGAGGCGGCCCTCCTCCAGGGCAGCGACAGTGTAAGGGCCGTTTGTCACCAGCTGGGTGGGGTCCCCCTCCCACCAGGATTTGCTGCCGGAGGAGGCTTTCAGCTTCTGCACCACGTCCTGCCGCAGGGGCATGGTGGCAGGGGAGGTGCAGACCTCCTTCAAGAACCAGTCGTAGCGCCCGTTCAGCACCACCACCAGCGTGCTGTCGTTTTTCGCCGTCACCTGGAGCAGGCTCATGTCCTTGGTGGCCCGGGCCTCCTGATAGCCTTTGACCACGGACAGCAGGTCCGCGTACCGGGAGCCGATGGCGGGGTTGGCCAGACGCTGCCAGGCGTAGACGAAGTCTCCGGCGGTGACGGGCTGGCCGTCGGACCAGCGGGCGTTGCTGCGGAGGCGGAAGGTATAGGTGACGGTGATGGAGCCCTCCTTGGTCTCCTCATCCTGGTCCACGCTCTTGGCCACGCCGGGCAGCACGCTGGTTTTCCCCGTGCTGTCCGCTGTCACCCGCATAAGATTTTCATAGAGGTGGGCCAGGACGGTCTGTCCGCCGACGTCCTCGGCATAGATGGGGTCCAGGGACTCCGGGGCGGCCCCCGTACAGACGGACAGGGCCATGCCCTCGCCGTCCTTGGCACAGCCGGACAGCAGGGCGGTGCACAGCGCCGCAAGCAGCAGCAGGGCTGTCAGGCGCTTGAGAAACTGTTTCATAAAACCTCCAAGGCGGTCTGGGCCGCCTTACATTTTTCGTAAAGGCCGTTCTGTGGAAAGATGCGGCAGGTATCTATTATAAAGAATTTCGCCCGCCTTGTAAAGGCGGGCGGAGCAAAAAAGTAACAAAAATGACAAAAATTAAAGAACCGTTCAAATTTCAGGCGAAGCCCGCCGTCCTCACAGGGTCTCCAGCACCTCCGCCACGGTGCTGCAGCGGGTAGAGAAGCGGGCCCGAAGTTCCGGCGCGGCGCTTTCCATCAGGTAGGAGCGGCCTGCCAGCTCCAGCATGGAGACGTCGTTGTAGTTGTCCCCGAAGGCCATGACCTCCTCCAGCCGGAAGCCCAAGGCATCGCAGAGTCGCCAGAGGCCCAGACCCTTGTCCGCCAGGGTGAAGTCCAGCCAGACCGCCCCGGCAACGGCGCAGCGGAAATGGGACTCCCACTTGGGAAAGAGGGCCGACTTGGCGGCTTCCAGGCCGTTGGGGCAGTAGGCGGATACCTTGAGGATATCCTCCGGCACGTCCGCCGGAGCGGGGAGGACAGCGGTGCGGTTGCCCAGAAAGCAGCGGATCCGGTCCTCCAGGTCCGGGATTTTGGGGCAGAGGTAGCTGACGTTGGTTCCGGAGATCAGCACCTCCGTCTCCGGCAGGGCCAGTATGTCGGAGCAAAGTTCCTCAGCGAGGCGGCGGTCCATGACGGTCTTGCTTAAAACAGGTCCGGGGCTGCCGGGACCGTAGACCACCGCGCCGTTTTCGCAGAGGAAGGGCACCTTGTCCGCCACCGGGGCGAAGAGCCGCCGGAGGCTGGTGTACTGCCGTCCGCTGGCGGGGCAGAAGAGAATGCCCTTTTTCTCCAGGCGGTGGATGTGGTCAAAAATTTTCGGGGGAATCTCCGCGGCTCCATTCTGGAGCAGGGTCCCGTCGATGTCGCTGGCGATGAGGCGGATCATGGGGCATTCCTTCTTTCCTGCGTCACGATGTCACGGTCCAAGTGTACCCCATCCTCAGGCGGTGGTCAAGCCCCAATTTTGCCGCCGGCCTGTCAAGAATCTTTGCGGAACTGCAAGGAAACACCGCTGGCGTTTCCCGGGAAAACCCTCTATAATAGAGCCAAATCCAATACAGGAGGTTGTTGCATTATGAGTTTGGGAAGCAACCTGTTCAATGCCCGGAAAAAGAAGGGCCTGTCCCAGGAGGCCGTGGCGGAGAAGCTGGGGGTGAGCCGACAGACCATCTCCAAATGGGAGACGGACGAAACCTTGCCGGATATCCGGCAGTCCAAGCACTTGGCGGTGCTCTACGGTCTGACCCTGGATGCGCTGATCGAGTTTGACCTGGAGGTTCAGGAAATTCAGGAGGTCATCGACCGCACCCGGGAGGAGGTTTCGGACAAGATCGACTGGACCAAGGCGTGGAGCAAAAAGTACCCCGTCCTGGCCCGGTACCGCTCGGAGGTGGACACGGCCCCTTACGAGTCGGAGTTGGAGCGGCTGCTGGAGGGGCTGAAAACCGCCTACAACTATGATGAGCTGGATGCCTTCCTGGTGCTGAAGGACATTCTGGCGGGGGTCTGGAAAGCTCGGAAGGGCTTCTGAGACCGCGCGGAAGAGGCGGCTGTCCAATGGGGACGGCCGCCTTTTCCCATGCTTCGGCCGGGGGTTCTGAGAAAAATTTCACAATAAAAACGGACTCTTTCAAAAAAAGATTGTCTATTTCATAACTTTCCTTGACATTTCCAGTCCTTGCATTCATAATAATATTTAGGAAAACAAAAAAATTTTTAGGAAAGAAGTGACGTCATGAGCAGACTGGAAGTGAAGACCCCCGGCCAGGCCCAGGCGGTGGTGGAGCAGCTCTACCGGAACATGGAGCGGCGGATCGCGGCCAGCCCGCCGGGCCTCTGCCCTGTGGACATGGCCCTGAATTTCCTGGACCTCTGCCGGGCCCAGACCTGCGGCAAATGCGTACCCTGCCGCATCGGCCTGACCCAGCTCTCCAACATGATCCGGGAGGTGCTGGACGGGGAGGTGGACCTGAGCATTCTCCGGCGGATTGAGAAAACCGCTCAGGTCATCGTGGACACGGCGGACTGCGCCATCGGTACCGACGCCGCTCAGCTGGTTCTGATGGGCCTGAAGGGCTTCCAGGACGACTATGAGGAGCATATCCTCCACCACCGCTGCCTGGGAAGCCTGAAAAACCCCGTGCCCTGCGTGGCGCTGTGCCCCGCCGGGGTGGACATACCCGGCTATATCGCCCTCATCGGCGAGGGCCGCTGCGAAGACGCCGTGCGGCTCATCCGCAAGGACAATCCCTTCCCCACGGCCTGCGCCTATATCTGCGAGCACCCCTGCGAGGCCCGGTGCCGGAGGAATATGGTGGACGACGCCCTGAACATCCGGGGGCTGAAGCGCTACGCCGTGGACCAGGCCGGGGACGTGCCCCAGCCCAAGTGCGCCAAGGCAACAGGCAAATCCGTGGCCATTGTGGGCGGCGGCCCCGGCGGGCTGTCGGCGGCCTACTACCTGGCTCTCATGGGCCACAAGGTCACGGTCTACGAAAAGCAGAAGGCCCTGGGGGGCATGATGCGCTACGGCATCCCCAGCTACCGCTTCCCCCGGGAGAAGCTGGATGCGGAAATTGCCTCCATTCTCTCCCTGGGCATTGAGGTACATACCGGGGTCGACGTGGGCGCCGACGTGTCCTTTGACGAGCTCAAGCAGCAGTATGACTGCCTGTACCTCTCCATCGGGGCCCACACGGACAAGAAGACGGGCATTGAGGGGGAGGACAGCCTGGGGGTGGTCTCCGCCGTGGAGCTGCTGCGGCATATCGGAGACAACGAAATGCCGGACTTCACCGGGCAGAACGTGGTGGTCATCGGCGGCGGAAACGTGGCCATGGACGTGACCCGCTCCGCCATCCGCCTGGGGGCGGAGAAAGTGACCTGCGTCTACCGCCGCCGCCAGGAGGACATGACCGCCCAGATGGAGGAGGTCGAGGGGGCCATCGCCGAGGGGGCGGAGGTGCTGACTCTCCAGGCGCCTTTGCGCATCGAGGCGGACGAGAACGGCCATGTGGCGGCCCTGTGGACCCAGCCTCAGATCATCGGGGAGATGGACAAGGCGGGCCGTCCCCGGCCCAATACCGCCGCCGTGGAGCCCCTGCGGATTCCGGCGGATACCATCATCGTGGCCATCGGCCAGGGCATCGAGACCCGGGGTCTGGAGCAGACGGGCATCAAGATCCAGCGGGGCGGGGCCCTGCTGGCGGATTCCAGCACCCAGCTTCCCGATATGGTGGGCGTCTTCGCCGGAGGGGACTGCGTGACGGGTCCGGCCACGGTCATCCGGGCCATTGCCGCCGGAAAGGCCGCCGCCGCCAACATCGACGAATACCTGGGCTTCAACCACGAGATTGAGTCGGACGTCAAGGTTCCCACCCCCAAGTGCACGGACCTGCGGCCTCGGGGCCGGGTCAACGCCACCGAGCGGGAGGCCTGGGAGCGGAAGGGCGATTTCCAGTGCATTGAGTGCGGCATGACGGACCAGGAGGCCGGGCAGGAGTCCTCCCGGTGCCTCCGGTGCGACCACTTCGGCTATGGAATCTTTAAGGGAGGACGTGTGGAGAAATGGTAAACGTGACGATCAACGGGCGGGAGCTCACCGCCCCCAAGGGAACCACCATTCTAAGCGCTGCGGAAAAGGCGGGCATCCCCATTCCACACCTGTGCTATCTGAAGGACCTGAACGAGATTGCCGCCTGCCGCATGTGCATGGTGGAGATCGAGGGCACGGAGCGGCTGGTTCCGGCCTGCAACACGGAAATCCTGGAGGGCATGGTCATCCACACCAACTCCCCCCGGGTTCGGGACGCCCGGAAGACGAACCTCCGGCTGATCCTCTCCCAGCACAATTCCAACTGCACCGTCTGCGTCCGCAGCGGCTACTGCGAGCTCCAGAAGCTGTCCCATGACCTGAACATCCACTACCAGCCCTATGAGGTTCAGCCGGAGCGCTCCAACGTGGACCTGAGCGTCCCCATCGTCCGGGAGGCCGGCAAGTGCATCAAGTGCATGCGCTGTGTCCAGGTCTGCGACAAAATCCAGGGCATGAACATCTGGGACGTGGCGGGCACCGGCTCCCGGACCACCGTGGACGTGAGCTATAACCGCTACCTTAAAAATACGGACTGCGTGTACTGCGGCCAGTGCGTCACCCACTGCCCCACGGGAGCCCTGACGGTCCGGGACGACACCACCAAGGTCCTCCGGGCCCTGGCGGACCCGGAGATCACCACCGTCATCCAGGTGGCCCCGGCCGCGCGGGTGGCCTGGGCGGAGGTGTTCAGCCTGCCGCCGAAACAGGCGACCACCGGCCGCATGGTGGCGGCCCTGAAGAGCATTGGATTCGACTATGTGTTTGATACGAACTTCGCCGCGGACCTGACCATCATGGAGGAGGGCAGCGAGTTTATTGACCGCTTCACCCACCGGGGGAAGTACCGCTGGCCTATGTTTACCAGCTGCTGTCCCGGCTGGGTGCGGTTCCTGAAAACCCAGTACCCCGCCTATACGGACCATCTGTCCACGGCGAAATCCCCCCAGCAGATGTTCGGCGCCGTGGCCAAGAGCTACTTTGCCGAGAAGATGGGCCTGGACCCGCACAAGGTTTTCGTGGCGTCCATCATGCCCTGCTCCGCCAAGAAGGCGGAGAGCGAACTGCCCACCATGAAGGACGTCTGCGGGGACCCGGACGTGGACGTGGTGCTGACCACCCGGGAGATGTGCCGCCTGTTCCGCAGTGACTGCATTGTTCCGGCGGACCTGGAGGAGGCGGAGTTTGACAGCCCCCTGGGCTCCGGCACCGGCGCGGCGGTGGTCTTCGGAGCCACGGGCGGCGTCATGGACGCGGCCCTGCGGAGCGCGTACTACCTGATTACCGGGAAAAACCCGGATGCGGACGCCTTCAAGGCCGTCCGGGGAGAGAAGCCCTGGAAGGAAGCGGCCTTCAACATCCCCGGGGCGGGGGATGTCCGGGTGGCGGTGGTCAGCGGCCTTGCCAATACCCGGCGGCTGATGGAGGCCATCGAGGAGGGAACCGTGGACTACGACTTCGTGGAGGTCATGGCCTGTCCCGGCGGCTGTGCCGGGGGAGGCGGCCAGCCTATCCACGGCGGGCAGGAGTGCGCGGGGGCCCGGGGCGACAAGCTGTGGAAGCTGGACGCGGGTTCGGAGATTCGGTTCTCCCACGAAAATCCGGACGTCCAGGCCCTCTACCGGACCTACCTCAAAAAGCCCTTGGGGGAGAGGTCCCATCACCTGCTTCATACCGATCACAGCGCCTGGTCCGCCGGCGGGACGGCGGAGCATAGCCTGTAAGAGCCGGAGGGGGCCGTCGAAAGACGGCCTCCTTGTTCTGTAATTGGCCAAAAGAGTTTGCTCAGCAGGGCCGCAGACATTGACGCGCCGTGAAAATGCCTTTATAATGCTGTATAATCAAGAGCGGAGAAGCGATGGGGAAAGTTTGAAAAGAAGGTGGTATCATTTTTTTCAACAACAATTTGAGCGGAGCAACCAAACGGGTCTACGATCATCTTTTTGATGAAATCGTCAGCTGCCGCCTGCTTCCCGGAAGCGTGCTGTCCGAGCTGGAGATTTCAAAAAAGCTCCAGACCAGCCGTTCCCCGGTCCGGGAGGCGATGATGGCCCTGGAGAGCGAGGGGCTGGTCCGCCGCTATCCGGGTCGGGGATGCTTTGTGGCGGAGGTCACTGTGCAGGACATCCATGAGATTTTTGCCCTGCGCATCCTGCTGGAGGTGGAGGCCCTGCGCAAATCCTTCAGCCTGATCAGCGATCAGGAGCTGGAGGACCTGGAGCGGGCCCTGGATGCCCTGAAGCCGGAGGACCCGGAGAATGCTTACTATGCGACGGACCGCCGTCTGCACGAGCTGATTGTGAACAACTGCGGAAACGCCCGGCTGACAATGATTCTCCGCACGCTGAACGGGCAGATTGAGCAGATTCGAAGGGTGGCGTCCCGGCAGCCCCAGCGCCTGCGCGCCTCCCGGCGGGAGCACCTGGACATTGTGGCCGCTTTGCGGGCCCGGGACCTGGAGCGAACCTGCCAGCTCCTGACCGAGCACATCCAGAATGTGCGGAACGCCACCATGAGCGTCTTTCTGCTGATGGGAGGGCAAGAGACCTGGGGAAACCGGTAAGCGGCGTAATATGAAAAGCGGGCGTCCCGAATGGGACGCCCGCTTTTGCAGATATTGCCGAAAAAATTCGGTGAGATATGTTAAATTCTCCAATTGCTTTTTTGCCGCTTCTATGGCAGAATTTCATTGTAGACTAATTGTCGACAGCGAGTCGTCAAACTGCGTAATGGAATATTTTCCGGAGAAAGGGGAGCTGTCCGTGGGGCGGACAATGACGAAACAGATTCTGGAGCAGAAAGCGGGACATGCGATTCAGACCGGACAGGTGTATTTTTTCCCAATAGACTGCGTCATGACCCACGACGTGGGAACGGCCGGGGTGGTTCCGCTGCTGGAGAAGTACGGAACGGAGCGGCTGGCGCCGGGGGTGGAGCCGGTGGTGGTCCTGGATCACTTCGTGCCCGCCGCAACGCTGAGCCATGCCCAGAGCCACAAGACGGCCCGGGACTTTGTCCGGAGATGGGGCGTGGAGCACTTTTATGAAATCGGCCGGGGAGGCGTGTGCCATCAGGTTCTCCTGGAAAAGGGCCATGTCCGGTCCGGCGGCCTGCTGGCGGCTACGGACGCCCATGTGACGACCTATGGCGGCGCAGGCTGCCTGGGCCTGGGCGTAGGCGTCACGGATATAGCCATGACGCTCCACACGGGACGCATGTGGATTAAAGCGCCGGAGACGGTGGGCGTCCGGCTGGAGGGGGCGCTGCACCGTGCCTCCGCCAAGGATCTGGCCATCCACCTGCTTCGGGAAATTCCCTTCTCCCAGTTCAACTACCGGGTGGTGGAGTTTTACGGTCCCGGCGTGGAGAGCCTGACCATGGACGACCGCTTCTGCCTCTGCAACATGCTGTCCGAGGGCGGCGTGAAGAGCTGTCTGGTGGCGGGAGACGACCGAACCGCCGCTTATATGACGGAGCGGGCGGGAGGGGAATGGACCCTGGTGCGGCCCGAGGAGGATGCGGAATACGAGTTCCGCCATGCGGTGCGTCTGGAGGACATTCGCCCCATGGTGGCGTGCCCCCATCATCCCACCTTTGGCAAGCGGGTGGAGGAGGCCCGGGGAATCCCCATTGATCAGGCGTTTCTGGGGTCCTGCACCAACGGGCGCATGGAGGACCTGCGGATTGGAGCCGCCGCGGTGCGAGGCCGCCAGGTTCATCCCCGCGTGCGCTTTGTGGTCACGCCGGCCTCCCAGGAGGTCTACCTCCAGGCCATTGCGGAGGGGCTGATTCAGGATTTTATCCAGGCCGGAGCCATGGTGACCAACCCGTCCTGCGGGGCCTGTATCGGAGCATCGTCCCTGCTGGCGCCCGGGGAGGTGTGCGTTTCCACGTCCAACCGGAACTTCCGGGGACGCATGGGCAGCATCGACGCCGACATCTATCTGGCGTCCCCCGCTACCGTAGCGGCGTCAGCGGTTGCGGGCTTTATCACCGCCGGAGAGGAGGCGTGAACCATGGCTTATGTAAAACGCGCAAGAATTGCCGGAGTTCTGGGCGATCATGTGAATACCGATGTGATCTACCCCGCCCGCTACCTGGTTCTGTTTGAGCCGGAAGAGGTGAAGCGGCACCTGTTTGAGGACATAGACCCTGCGCTGGCCCCCAGGCTGGCGGGAGCCGGGGTTCTGGGCGGGGAGGACTTCGGCTGCGGCTCCGCCCGGGAGCAGGGGCTGACGGCCCTTCAGTACGCGGGTACGGAGCTGGTGGTTTGCAAATCCTTCTCCCGGGCCTTTTACCGCAACGGCGTCAACAACGGCGTGCCCCTGTTTATCGCGGACTGCCCCCAGCCGCTGGAGGAGATCGGCGGAGTGGGAGACGAGCTGGAGGCCGATTTTGAGACGGGCCTTCTGACCAACCGGACCACGGGGAGGGCCTTTGCCTGTACCCCGACGCAGGAGTTTGTGATTCGGGTCCTTCAGGCCGGGGGCATTTTCCCTTACTATAACCAGAACAAAAAGGAGTTGTCCTGATATGATTCACGTGATCAAACACATCCCCCGGCCGGACGCGGCGCTGGTGGAAAAGCTCTCCCGTCACGGGGCCGCCACGGTCCACGAGGCCATGGGCCGGGTGGGAGCCATGGAGCGGAGCATCAAGCCTCTGGCCAGGGGCATGAAGATCTGCGGGCCCGCCTTTACGGTAAGGGCCCAGGCGGGCGACAATGTGATGATTTTAAAGGCCATGCGGGAGGCCCGGCCCGGTGACGTCATCGTGGTGGACTGCGGGCGCTGTCCGGAGAGCGGCCCCTTCGGGGAGCTGGCCGCGGCGGAGTGCCAGACCAAGGGACTGGGAGGCTTTGTGACCACCGGCTCCGTGCGGGACACGGCGGAGATCATTGCCATGGGATTCCCCGTGTTCTCCAGCGGCGTCAGCATTGTGGGCACGGTAAAGGAGAGCCTGGGGCTCATCAACCACCCCATCAGTGCCGGAGGCGTCATTGTGCATCCCGGGGACATCATCCTGGGAGACGACGACGGAATCGTGGTGATTCCCAGGGAGGACGCGGCGGACGCGCTGGAGAAGAGCGACGCCCGGGTGGCCAAGGAGAACAAGACCCTGGAGAAAATTCGGGCCGGCGAGTCCATCTTTGATATCTACGGCTACGCCGCCGTACTGAAGCGGCAGGGCTGCGTTGAGGAAGAGGCATGAGGACCCACCGAATCACGCTGCTCTCCGGCGACGGAATCGGTCCCGTGCTGGCGGAGGAGCTGGCGGGGACGCTGGAACTGCTGGGAATGCGGACGGGCTTTCAATGCGTCCTGGAACGCCGTCCCTTTGGGAGAGAGGCATACCTGAAAACCGGGACGCCCCTGCCGGAGGAGACGGTGGAGAGCATCCGCTCCGCCGAGGCCGCCATCGTTGCCGCCGTAGACGCGAAGGACGTGAAGGGCCCCACTCCGGTGGGGCTGCTGCGGAAGAAGCTGGGCCTGTTCGCCGACGTGCGGCCCATCCGGGCCCGGCCGGGACGCTGGTCTTTGCGGGAAGACCTGGATTTGGTGGTGGTCCGGGAGATCACCCAGGGCTTCCTGTCCGACCGGAACCTCCACGCCGGGAGCGGCGAGTGGATGAGTGATCAGGACACGGCCTTTTCCCTGCGGGTAGTTACCTACGAGGCCAGCCGCCGCATTGCGGAGTACGCCTTTGACTACGCGGAGCGGAACGGGCGGAGACGGGTGACGGCCCTCCACAAGGCGTCGATTTTCAAACAGACCTGCGGCACATTCCTGCGGGCCTGTCGGGACGCGGCGGCGGCGCATCTGGGCATTGCCTATGAGGAGGTGGTGGCGGACAACGCCGCCAACGGCCTCATTGCCCACCCGGAGCGGTACGATGTGCTGCTGACCACGAACCTCTTTGGAGACATTCTCTCCGACGAGGCCGCCGCCCTGGTATCCTCTCTGGCCCCCAGTGTGAACCAGGGCCCCGGCGTCCGGGTTTACCTGCCGATAACGCATTCCCCGGCCTATGAGGACCTGGCCCGGGACTGCTACGACCCCGTTCCCGGATTTTTGTGCCTCCACATGCTGCTGCGGGACCTGGGAGAGACGGAGGCGGCGGCGCTGCTGGACAAAGCCCTTGACGCGGCGCTGAGACGGGCGGACCCTTCCGCCTCCGCCGTGCTGGCGGGCCTCCGGGAGGACTTGAGAGGAGGGAAGGCCATTGTCTGCAATCCGATGGAACCACACCAATAATGCCGCGGGGCGCATCTATGAGGAGCTGTTCCGGCAGATCCTCCACGGCGACCTGGAGGGCGGCGCGCTGATTTCGGAATCCGACGTCGCCAAGCAGATGGAGAGCAGCCGCACGCCGGTGCGGGAGGCGCTGCTGATGCTGGAGGGCGAGGGGCTGGTCCGGCGGTATCCCGGGCGCGGCTATCTGGTGGCGGAAATCACGCCCCAGGATGTGGACGACATCTTTGAGCTGCGGACGCAGCTGGAACTGCTGGCACTGCGGAGGGCCTACGGCGTTTTGACGCCGGAGCTGCTGCGGGATATGGAGGAGCAGCTAGAGCGCCTGGACGAAGGCAGCTCGGCCGACGACTTTTACCGGGCGGACCGGAGGCTCCATGAGCTGCTGGCGCTGTACTGCGGCAACTCCAGGCTCCAGGCCTTCCTGGATACCCTGGACAGCCAGATTGAGCGGGTGCGCTACCTCTCCGCCCGGCGGCCGGAACGGCTCCGGGAGTCCCGGGAGGAGCACCTGGACATTATCCATGCGCTGATGAAGCAGGATCTGCCCCAGGCGGAGGTCATGCTGGCCCGGCATATCCAGAACGTCAGCGAGAGCACCAAGACCGTTTGCCGCCAGAGGCTCTTTTGCAGCCCCTTCCCCCGGCTGCGGGGAGAGACCGCCGGAGGGCTGACGGAAAGAGACGCATGAAGCCGCCTCAAATCTGGCTTTTGCCGAAAGAACAGAGGAAGGAAACCATATGAAACTGACTGCGGAAGAACAAAAAATGCTGGACGGCCAGTATGGAAAAAGCGTCCAGAAGAGCATGGAGATTCTCACCAGCCTGGGAGACATCTACGGGGCGGAGCGCATGATTCCTGTGAAGAGCGTCCATATGCCCGGCTCCTCCATCGTCGTGGCCGGCGAGGCCGCCACGAGCTTCGTGGAGCAGATGGGGGAGAACGAGACCCGGTTTGCCGCCTTCACCACGCTGAACACCGGAGCCATGGACATGGACCGGCCCCAGGAGCTGGGCTTCAGCGAGGAAACCATCGCGCGCCAGGAGCGGCTTACCGGCGCCTACCGGCGAATGGGCGGTGTTCCCTGCCACACCTGCACGCCCTACCTGATCGGGCACTGTCCCAAATTTGGAGAGCACGTGGCCTGGGGAGAGTCCTCGGCCATCGCCTTTGTCAACTCCGTCATCGGAGCCAGGACCAACCGGGAGGGCGGCCCCGCCGCCCTGGCCGCGGCCATTGCCGGGCGGGTGCCTGCCTACGGCTACCACCTGGATGAGAACCGCCGGGGGCAGTTCCTGATCCATGTGGAGGCATCCCTGTCCGACATCGCCGACTACGGTGCGCTGGGCTACTGGGTGGGCACCCGGGTGGAAAGCGGCGTGCCGGTCTTTACCGGCATCCCCGCCGACGTGAGTACGGATCAGCTGAAGTCCCTGGGGGCGGCGCTGGCCTCCTCCGGCGCGGTGGCCCTGTTCCACATTGTGGGCGTGACGCCGGAGGCTCCCACGCTGGAGGCGGCCATGGGAGGCAATGCCCCCAAGGAGACCTGGACGGTGGGGGAGGAGGAGCTCCGCTCCGCCTATGAGACCCTCTCCAAGCAGCAGGGCCAGCCGGTTTCCCTGGTGGCCATGGGATGCCCCCACAGTTCCTTGAACGAGATTGTGAAGGTGGCCTCCCTGGTGGAGGGAAAGAAGGTCAAGACCGCGTTCTGGATGCTCTGCGCCCAGCCGGTGAAGCACCTGGCGGAGCGCAGCGGCCACGCGGGGATTCTGGAGGAGGCAGGTGTCACGCTGGTCTGCGACACCTGCCCGGTGCTGGGAGCCATGGGGGAGCCGATGGAGAAGATCGGCATGACGGCCATGGCGACCAACTCGGCGAAGCTGGCTCATTACGCGCCGGGCCAGTGGAAGATTCCCACCTACTATGGCACGACGGAACAGTGCGTGAACGCGGCGCTGAAAGGGGTGTTTTAAATGAGCACGACGTTGAAGGGCCGTGTAGTCACCGGCAGGGGAAAGGGCACGATTCGGGGAACCGCCCTGGTGACGACAGAGCCCATCTGCTTCCTGGGCGGCGTGGACGTGAAGACCGGGAACATCACGGAGCAGGGCCATCCCCTCTACGGGGCCTGCATGAAGGATACGGTCCTGGTCTTCCCCACCGGCAAGGGTTCTACAGGAGGCTCGTACCTTATCTACGATACCATTATGAATGGAAACGGCCCCAAGTGCATGCTGAATCTGGAGGTGGAACAGGTGACGGCCATCGGCTGCATCATGGGTGAGATGCCGCTCATAGACCGGCCCGACGGAGACGTTACCCGCCTGATTCACACCGGAGATCAGGTGACGGTGGACATGGATACCGGCGCCATTACCTTTTAAGGAGGAAGTTTCATGGAAAACGGCATCAGAGAGCGGCTGCTGAAGCTCTCCACCACCAACGTGTCGGACGCCCTGGACGCCCTGGGCTACAAGGGCTCCACCTACGGAGTCCGCCCCATGTACGAGGGCGTCCGCAAAATCGCGGGCAGCGCCGTCACGGTCAAGATGACCGCCGCCGGCGAGACCAAAGGCAAGGTCCACCTGGGCATTCGGGCCATTGAGGCCGCCCGGAGCAGCGACGTGGTGGTCGTGGACAACGGCGGGCGGCTGGATACCTCCTGCTGGGGGGGCATCCTGGCCAACGGGGCGCAGCTGAAGGGCGTTTCCGGCGTGGTCATCGACGGCGCCTGCCGGGATGTGGACGACTATGTGGAGATCGGGTTCCCCGTCTATGCCCGGGGCGCGGTGGTCGCTACCGCCCGGGGCCGCATTATGGAGGAGAGCACCAACACCCTGATTCAATTCGGCGGCGTCCAGGTGCGGCCCGGCGACGCGGTGCTGGCGGACCGCAGCGGCGTGGTCTTCATCCCCTCCGAGCACCTGGAGGAGGTGCTGGAAAAGGCGGAAAGCCTCTGGGAGAAGGAGGAGGCCATGGTGGCCGACCTCCGGGGAGGCATGAGCTCCCTGGAAGTGGACCAGAAGTACAACTACGAAAAAATGCTGCAAAAGTGAGGAGAGCTTATGAAGGAAGCATTGCGCCTTGCGCCCGAGATTTTGGAGCGCTACCGGAAGCTGGATACCACCTGCGTCTCCGACGCCAACGACAAGCTGGGCCTGCCCGCCTGCGGGCTCTATCACGTGGGCCCGGCGGTCCGGGGGAGAAGCTGCTGCGGCCAGGCCTTCACGGTTCACTACGTTCCCTGCGGCACGGTGAAGGGCACCGTGGGAGACTTCCTGGATGACGTGGAGGCCGGACAGGTGGTGGTCATTGACAACGGCGGCCGGGATTACTGTACGGTCTGGGGGGACATCATGTCCCTGGACGCCCATTTGAAGGGCGTCGCCGGAACCATTATCGACGGCGTGTGCCGGGACCTGCCCGCCATTGAGCGCATCGGTTATCCGATCTATTCCAAGGGCGCGTACATGGTCACGGGTAAGGACCGGGTCTATGTGGATGCGGTGGAGGTTCCCGTTTCCGCCTCCGGCCTTCAGGTCAATCCCGGCGACGTCATGATGGCGGACGACAGCGGCGCTGTCCGCATTCCCCTGGAGCACGCGCTGGAGGTGCTGGAAATTGCCGAAGGCATTGCGGAGACGGAGGCCAGGATTGAGGCCCTGGTACGGGAGGGCACGCCCCTGAAAGAGGCCCGCCGCATGACGGGATATCATAAATTGCAGACGCATGAAGAACACTAAGGCAAAGAGGAGGAGACAGAAACATGGCTGATTTATCTGTTCAACTGGGTCCCCTGCGTTTGAAAAATCCGCTGGTGGTGGGCGGCGGCCCCCCGGCGGGCACCGTGGAGCACATCCGGAAGTGCGTGGATTCCGGCCTGGGCGCCATTGTGACCAAGACCGCGTCTACCGTCTGGTATCTCCAGCGGTATCCCCGGCCGCTCTACAAGCTGCTGGACTACAAGAAGGACCCCCAGCACCCCTACGACGATCCCAAGGATTACTTCTGGATGCACCGGGAGCACAACTCCAGCTATGAGCCGGTCCAGTTCTCCCAGATCATCAAGGAAGCCGCTCCTTACTGCAAGGAGCACGACTGCAAGCTGATCGGCAGTTTTTCCTGCAAGACCATGGAGGAGTGGCAGCACATTTCCTCCCTGTATATGGAGGCGGGTTGCGACGCGCTGGAGCTGAACTTCTGCTGCCCCTTCCCGCCGGAGGGCCTGTCCAAGAGCGAGCAGGACAATCATGTGGGCATCTACTACACCATGCACCCGAAGGCCGCAGTGGAGGTGGTCCGCACGCTGCGGAAGACCGTGTCCATTCCCATGTTTGTGAAGATGAGCCCCGACGGGTCCAACTTTGTCAGCGTGGCAAAGCAGATGGAAGAGGCCGGCGCCGCCGGAGTCACCATGTTTGCCAACGCCAAGACCATGCGGGTGGACATTGAAACCGGTAAACCCGTCATCTACGGCCCCGGGCCCGGCACGGGAACCGGCATGAAGCCCGTCAGCATGCGCTGGGTGGCCGAGGTGGCCTCCGCCTGCGGCTGCGCCGTTATGGCAGGCCGGGGCGCGGTGACCTGGGAGGACACCATCGAGTTCCTCATGGCCGGCGCGGACGCCGTGCAGTATTGCTCTCCCATTATGATCCGGGGCCTGCGCTGCGTGAAGGAAATGCTCCGGGACATCGACGCTTGGCTGGACCGCCGGGGCTATCAGACCATTGAGGAGGTCAAGGACAAGGCGCGGAAGCAGATCTACTCCAACCAGGATCTGGTGGATAAGGTGAAACCGCTCCAGGCGAATGTGGACTACAGCAAATGTATGGGCTGCAAGCGCTGCTGGCACTCCTGCTGGTACGATGCCATCACCGTGGCCAAGAAAGCGGTAATCCACAAGGACAAGTGTGCGGGCTGCTCCCTGTGCTCCCAGGTCTGCCCGGTGGGGGCAATCTACATGACGGAGCGGGAGGACGGCGACACCGGGCACTTCCGGGCCATGGCTTCCGCCCATCCCCATCTGGCCCCGGAGGGGTTCTTCGGCCAGTGAGATGCTGGGGAGTGTGGGGTGCACCGGTGTTTTTGAGACCGGTCAGGGTTGTCCGGTCGATGAGGACGCCGCCCGCCCGGCTCCCTGTTTGAAAAAGGAGAGTATACATGGCAAAAGATTTCAGGACCTTTCTACAGCAGCTGACCGCCGCCTGTCCCGACGAACTGCTCCGGGTTCCGGGGAAAATCAACAGCGATCTGGAGGCAACCACCTTTCTGCGGAAGATGGAGCTGGAGGGCAAGGCCCCCATGACCATCTTTGAGCATCCCACCACACTGGACGGCTCCGACAGCCGCTTCCCCCTGGTGTTCAATGCCTTTTCCAGCCGGAAGAAGTTCTGCGCCGCCCTGGACATGGACATGGCGGATTATAAAATGCCCCTCTCCCTGAAACTGAAAGACTGCTTTGCCAACCGGATTGCTCCCGTGGAGCTTCCGGCGGGGGAGGCTCCGGTGAAGGAGGTCGTTGTCACCGGAGAGGACTGCGGCTTCAACAAGCTGCCCATTCCCAAGCACCATGAGCACGACGGCGGCCCTTACATCCTGGGCGGCGCGCTTGTGACCCGGGACCCGGATTCCGGGGCCTACAACCTGGCCATGATTCGAGTTCATGTCAAAGGGCACAAAATCGCCGCCATCCATGCCGAACCGCATCACCACAGCGGCATGAACGTGAAAAAGTATGGTGAGCGGGGACAGAAGGCCCCGGTGGCCATTGTCATCGGACACCATCCCGGCTTTTTCCTGGGAAGCTGCTGGGAGGGCCCCTATGGCACCAACGAATACGAGATGGCAGGAGCCGCTCTGGGAGAGGCCGTCCGCCTGACGCCCAGCCAGACCTGGGGAGAGGAGCTGCTGGTCCCCGCGGACGCGGAGATGATCATTGAGTGCGAGGTGGACTGGAACGACCGCATTGAGGAGGGGCCCGTAGGGGAGCATACCCGCCATTACAAAAACTTCAAGGGCGGCCAGATCACTCAGCAGCTGGACCCACGTCTCACTCCCGCAGCCATCACGCACCGGAAGGACGCCTACTTCCAGTCCCTTTTCATCGGGCATGCCGAGCACTGTCTGCTGGGCTCCATTCCCAAGGAGGCCGTGATCTTTGAGAAGGTCCGGGCCACCTGCCCCGGCATCAAGGCGGTGCACATGACGCCGGGGGGCTGCGGGCGCTATATCTGCTACCTCTCCTTGAAGCAGCGGGTGGGCGGTGAAGCCCGGGACGCCATAATGGCGGCTTTTGTCTGTGACTGGCACCTGAAGTATGTCCTGGCGGTGGACGACGATGTGGACGTGTACAACGACAGTGAAGTTCTCTGGGCACTGGCCACCCGGACCCAGCCGGACCGGGCCACATTTGTGATTCCCGGAGCCATGGGCGCCACGGTGGACCCCACGGTGGACTCCCGCACCAAAATCTCCGCAAAGATGGGAATTGACTGCACGAAGCCCTATGGAACGCCCTTCTCCGAGGTCTGCGAGGTTCCGCTGGATCTGCTGGAGCGTATGCGGATCGAAGACTATTTGTGATGCGCGGATAATAATAAAAAAATGAAAAGGGGAACGATTATGAAAAAGCTGCTGACCGTTTTGCTGACCATGTCCCTGGTTCTGGCTCTGGCCGCCTGCGGTGCGCAACCTGCGGAGAACGCTCCGGAAAATCAGACCGGCGGCGCTCCCGTCCAGAGTTCCGCTCCTGCAAGCTCCGGTTTTCCCAAGGGCACCATCACCATCGTGGTCTGCCGCGGAGCAGGCGGCTCTGCCGATACCGTGGCCCGCATGTATGCACCGTATCTGGCGGAGAAGCTGGGCTGTAACGTCATCGTGGAAAATGTGGAGGGCGGCTCCGGCAAGGTGGGCCTGAGCCAGGTCTACCGCGCCGATCCCGACGGCTATACGCTGGTGCTGGGCAACTTCCCGTCCTATGTCCTGACGGAGGTCGTGGAAGGCGGCGACGTGGAATATCAGATGAGCGGGTTTGAGCCCATCGCCGGCGTCTCCGGCAAGGAGGGCAATGTGCTGATTGTTCCGGCGGACAGCCCCTATCAGAGCTTGGAGGAGCTGGTTTCCTCCGGAGCGAATTTGAAGATGGCTGTGACTACCGGCGTGTCCAACTCCTCTCTGGCCCAGGCAATTTTCCTGGATGTGACCAAGGTTGATGTGACCTCCATCCCCTATGACAGCGGAAACAACTGTGTGACGGCAGTCATGGGCAAAGAAGTGGACTGTGCCATTTGCAGCAGCACCGCCGCCTATACCCCCGCTGCCGAGGGGACGCTCCGGGTGCTCACCACCTTCGGCGACATGGAGGATGAGAAGCTGGAAGGTGTGCCCACCTTTGCCTCCATCTATGGCGAAGAGTACGGCTATGATGTAGTCATGGGCATTCTGGCGCCTCCCGAGACCCCGGAGGAAATTCTCACCACCCTGCGGGACGCTGCCTGCGAGGCGGCGCAGGACCCCGCTTTCGCAGAGGCGGCCGGCAGTTCTTTCAGCGTGGTGCCCCGCACCAACCAGGAGCTGAAAGAGGTCATCGACGGCTGCTACTCCCTGGCCGAGGCTTCCAAGGATCTGCTGGGCTGATACCGTTCCATCCGTGTCCCCGGCCGCGGGAGTCCTGCGGCCGGGGCCGTCTAAAATCGAACGAGAGGTGCAGATATGAGTGATACGAAAAAAGCCGCAGCGGCAGACATTGTGATCCTTGTGGTCATCATGCTGACGTCCGCCTACATGTTCGCCGCCTCCGGCCCCTTTGCCGCCGAGACGAAGCTGTTCCCTCGGATTGTTTCCACGGCGGTGTTCCTTTGCTGTGCGGCAAAGCTGGCGCTGACAGTGCGGGCCGCCGGAAAGGCAGAGGGACAATCTGCCGGGAGGAAGCGGCTTTTCAGCCGTAATCAGGCGGTGGTGCTGGCCGCTTCCTTGCTTTATGTCGTGCTGCTGGTTCCCATCGGCTTTTTGCCGTGCACCATCGCCGTCCTGATTGCCCTGCCGTATATGCTGGGCTACCAGAGATGGAAGGTGCTGATTCCCTTTGCGGTGGTGATTACCGTTGCGTTCTATGTGATTTTCCGCTATGGCTTCTACATCAAACTGCCGGCGGGAGTCCTGTCCGGATTACTTTAAGGAGGACGTCAGATGTCGGCTTTACTTACAGCGATCAGCCCGCTGAACCTGATTTATATGCTGGTCGGCACGGTGCTGGGCATTCTGATTGGCGCGGCGCCGGGCCTGGGGCCGGTGTTTGCCTTGGCAATTCTGCTGCCCATGACCTATTCCATGTCCGCCACCAGCTCCGTGATTTTCCTGAGCGCCGTTTACGGCGCATGCTGCTACGGCGGCTCCATCTCTGCGATTCTGCTGAATACGCCGGGCACCCCCGGCAACGTGGCCACCTGCTTTGACGGTTATCCCATGACCCGCAAGGGTGAGGCTGGCCGGGCTCTGGGCATTTCCACCGTATCTTCCCTGGTGGGCGGACTGTTCGGCGTGGCCGCCTTTGCGCTGCTGGGCAACGCACTGGCGCAGCTTTCTTTGAAAATCGGCGCGGCGGAGTATTTCCTGCTGGCTGTGGCGGGCCTGAGTCTGGTGGCCCTGGCGGCCAAGGGCAACGCGCTGAAGGGCATCATCATGGGCGGCCTGGGACTGATGCTGACCTTCATTGGGCGCAGCGTCGTCACCGGGGACAAACGCTTCACCTTCGGCACCGTCTATCTGGAGGACGGACTTCAGTTCATTCCCATTGTGATCGGCGCCTTTGCCCTGGCCCAGGCGTTGATCCTGGTGAACGAAAAGGGCGCCATGAGCGCGTCGGACTCCAAGGTTTCCGGCGTCATGGCCGGCACCCGGGAGGTCTTCAAATTCCCTGTGCCTCTGATTCGCTCCTCCGTCCTGGGAACCATCATCGGCATTGTTCCCGGCCTGGGAATCAACGCCGCCAGCTTCATCACCTATGTGGTGGAGAAAAATGCGGCCAAGGACAAGGATACCTTCGGAGAGGGAAACACCAAGGGCCTCATCGCTCCCCAGACGGCCATCGGAGCCGTGACCAGTTCCGCACTGATTCCCGCCTTCGCCCTGGGCGTGCCCGGGAGCTCCAGCGCGGCGCTGTTCCTGTCGGCCCTCAGCATCCACGGCATTCAGACGGGCTATTCCTTCTACTCCAAGAATGGCGACATGGTCAGTACGATTATCTGGGGCATGCTGCTGGCGCAGTTCGCCTTTGCGATTCTGGGCCTCCTGGGAGCCAAGTATTTTGCGAAAATCACCGAGATGCCCAACAGCCTGCTGGTGCCCCTGATTTTGATGCTCTCCGTGGTGGGCGCGTATGCCACCCGCCGGCAGATTATGGATGTTGTGGTCATGCTGGTGGCGGCGGTCGTCGGCTACTGCCTGGAGCGCAACAAATTCCCGCTGTCCTGCCTGGTTCTGGGCCTGATTTTGGGAAGTCTGGCGGAGGACAATTATTGCAGGGCCATGCGGCTTTCCGGAAATTCGTGGTCCATTTTTATCACCAGGCCCATCTCCCTTGCGCTGATAATTGTAATTGTGGTATGCTTTGCGTGGCCCTTCCTGAAAAAAGCCTTCGGGAAAAAGAATGCGGAGGGCTGATTTCCGGATGGAGGTGCGGTATGGGAACCAAAAGATTGGTGGTCGGCATGACCGGAGCCAGCGGCGCGGTTTTGGCGCTGGAGCTCCTGCGCCGGCTGCGGGACAACCCGGAGTGGGAGACCCACTTCGTCATGAGCCGCGGGGCGGAGATCACCCTTGACTGCGAGCTGCCCGGCCGGAAGCAGGAGCTCTTGGATTTGGCGGACCGGGTTTACGACAACAGCCAAATCGGCGCGGCCATCGCCAGCGGCAGCTTTGCCGCCGCCGGCATGGTCGTGGTCCCGTGCAGCATGAAAACCGTGGCGGGCATTCACGGCGGCTATGCGGACACCCTGCTGCTGCGGGCCGCCGATGTTACCGTCAAGGAAGGCCGCCCCCTGGTGCTGGTTCCCCGGGAGACGCCGCTTTCCCCCATTCATCTGCGGAACCTGTATGAGCTTTCCATGATGGGCGCTGCGGTGCTGCCGCCGGTGCTGACCTTTTACAACGGGCCGCAGACTGTGGACGACATGGTGGAGCATATCGTGGGGAAAATTCTGGACCGCCTGGGCATCCCGGCAGAGTATCGCCGATGGCAGGGCTGATGGAAACGGGGACCGGCCGCTCCTGGACGGCATTGGAGTGGCGCACGGTGGGCGGAGATCTGCTGATCACCGTCACGGGAGGCGAATCGCCCCATATCGGCGCTGCGGCCCTGGCCGTTTGGGAGAACGGCGCGCCGGTGGTCCGGTTCCTCCAGGTTCCGGGTCATCGGGAGAAGGAGCTTGCCTGCCTCTGTGCGGAGGCGGCGTGCCGTGCGGCGGAGCGGACGGTCCTCGTCACCTGCGGCATCCACATTGACGGGGCGTCCCGGGAGGAGATCCGGCGGCTCTGCGCCAATGTGGAGCGGCTGGTCCATTCCTTGACGGAAAGACTGCGGGACGGGGGGAGCTGATCCCCACGTCCCGCTTTACCTTACAGTTACCCTGTTCCATGGCGCACATAAAACAGCACTTTGCCTTATGCAAACGCCCCCGGATGTAGGTGTGTTTCCTACATCCGGGGGCGTTTTCCGATTATCCGGCATCGGGGGTCTGCTTACCGGCTGGCGGCCCTCTCCGTTCAGGCGAAGAAAAAGCCGGTGGTCATATCCAGATAGTTCTCACCGCTGTAGGCGGGGTACTGCTGTTTGACCTCCGCCTTGAAGGTCTCGGCATCCCGGCAGGAGGCGGCGATGGCCTTCAAATGCCGCAGGTAGTCGATTTTTGTCTGGGCGTCCTTCAGGTCCTCGGGCGTGTAGTGGGAGGTGAGAATCAGATCATATCCCTTCCGGATATAGTCCTCCAGCTGGGCGATCATGCTCTCCGCATGGTCCGCGCCCGCCACAATGGAGTGGCAGTCATGCCCCAGCATATGGGTATAGACGGCGTTAATCTCCGGAATCTCCACGTCGAAGGCTTCGGCGGTCCGGTGAATACGGAAGGCAATCCCGCCGATGGTGACAGGGCCCTCCTCCAGCACATGGGCAACGGCGTGGATGCCGCTGTCGAACGCGACGCCGAAGGCGGCGGCAAACTGCCGGATCAGAGCGTTTCCGCCGCCGTTTTCCGCATAGTCCAAGGCGTTGGCGGTGGCATATTTGGGAACCTCCGGCAGGAAGGAGGCCCCCGCCCCGTGGTAGGCGGTCAGCATGCCCGCCACGTCCCGGCCTTCCAGATATGCGCTCAGGGCGGCGATGCTGTCTTTGAAGCAGGGGGACTCCAGGACCACAAACCGGCCCGCCTTCTCCAGCAGGAACACCTCGTCCGCCAGGGGGTCGCCGGTCTGGCAGGCGTGGAGCTTCATGCCGCCGAAATCGTAGACGTGCATCTCTCCCTGGCTCAGACGAATGATTTCGAAATTGCGCTTGTTCATAAAAATACCTCCAGATGATTGGCCGTTTGGGATGTTCTCCCCTTGACGCTTTCATCATAGCAGAGGGCGGGCGGCTTGGGAAGTACGCACAATTTTGTGGCATAGGCACCTGGAAGTAACCGCCTTGACGGCGTGGTCCCGGATGGGGTAGAATGGTTATGGAACAAATTTTCAGACAGGGGGGAGAGGGGATGACGGAAAAGGCGCTGCCCGCCTGCCCGGTGGAGACAACGCTGACGCTGATCAGCGACAAGTGGAAGGTGCTGATTCTTCGGGACCTGCTGCCGGGAACCCGGCGGTTTGGGGAGCTGAAACGCTCCCTCAGCGGCGTGAGCCAGAAGGTGCTGACCGCCCAGCTCCGGCAGATGGAGGACAGCGGGCTGCTGACACGGACGGTATACCCGGAGGTCCCGCCTCGGGTGGAGTATACGCTGACGGAGCTGGGCAGCAGCCTGCGGCCGGTTCTGGAGGCCCTGCGGGACTGGGGCGAGGAGTATCAGGCAAAAAACGGCTGACCCTTTCCAGGGCCAGCCGTAGTATTTATTTGCCGGAGAAGGCGGCCATGTCTTAGAGGGCCGTCAGATAAAACTGCCAGGACTGGTAGTCCCCCCAGGGCAGAGGCAGAGGCCAGCCCGCCTCCATCAGCGCACTGCCGGGATAACTGCCCTGGCCGTTGACCTGATAGCGAAGCTCCGGGTCCAGGCCCTTCAGCCGCAGATTCCGGCAGGGCGGCCCGCCCTGGATGGGGCCGGAGACCACGGAGACCAAGGCCTCCCGCCGGTCGGGGGAGACCTGCTCCCAGGCGGTATCGGGATTATTCTGGAAGGGATCGCTGAGGCGGTAGTAGTCCCCCTGATGAAGAAGGGCCTGATGCTCCTTGAAAAAGGCCGTCTGGCGGAGAATGACCTCCCGTTCCTCCGGAGTGACCTGAGCCGGGTCCATCTCATAGCCGAAGGTGCCGTGCATGGCTGCGACGCCCCGGGTCTCCATGGAGACAGACCGGCCCGTTTGGGCGTTGGGCACGGCGGAGACATGGGCTCCCATGGTGCAGACCGGATAGCAGAAGGAGGTGCCGTATTGGATGCGGAGCCGGTCCATGGCGTCGGTGTTGTCGCTGCACCAGATCTGGGGGGTGTAGTACAGCATGCCCGCGTCAAAGCGGCCACCGCCGCCGCAGCATCCTTCAATGAGCATATGGGGAAAGTCCCGGCGCATACGCTCCAGCATGTCGTATAGACCCAGAACATAACGGTGATAGACCTCCCCCTGCCGGTCCGGTGAAAGGGCCGCGGACCAGACGGCGGCCAGACTGCGGTTTACGTCCCACTTGACATAGGAGATCTCCGCGCTGGAGAGCACGGCCTTCAAGGCGCTGTAAATGTGGTCTCGGACCTCCTTCCGGGAGAAGTCCAGAGCCAGCTGCTGGCGGCTCCGAACCATCCGGCCCGGGGCCTGGAGGACCCAGTCCGGGTGGGCCCGGTAGAGCTCACTGTCCTCGTTGACCATCTCCGGCTCAATCCAAAGGCCGAATTTCATGCCAAGAGCCTGTATGCGGGGGACCAGGGCATCCAATCCGCCGGGGAGCTTTTCCTCGTTGACGGTCCAGTCCCCCAGTCCCGCCAGATCGCTGTTCCGTCTGCCGAACCAGCCGTCGTCCATGACAAAGAGCTCCATCCCCAGGGAGGCGGCGCTTTCGGCGATGTTCACCAAACGCTCCGCGTCAAAGTCGAACATGGTGGCTTCCCAATTGTTGATGAGAATGGGCCGGGACTGCCCCGTCCAGGGGTCCCGGAGCAGCCGTTCCCGAATGGCCCGGTGGAGCCGGTGGCTCAGAACGGAAAAGCCCTGTTTGGAGCAGCAGAGGGCCGCCTCCGGGGTGGTGAAGCACTCTCCGGGGGCCAGAGTCCAGCAGAAGTGCCAGGGGTGGATGCCCAGGGTGAGGCGGATGCTCTCAAACTGGGACCGTTCCGCCGCCGCCTGGAAATTGCCGCTGTAGAGGAGCATGGCTCCATAGCAGAGGCCGTGGTCCTCCCCGGCGTCGTGGTCGCAGAGGATGACAAAGGGGTTGTGCTGGTGGCTGGAGCCGCCCCGGACGCTGTCCGCGCTCCGCACGCCGGGGAGCAGGGGGCCCCGGCTGGGGCTGCGCTCCTGAACGTGCCTGCCGTCAAAGGTGATGAGGTCCAGGTCCCCCCGCTGGAAGTCCAGGCAGAGGGAGGCCGCCTGCCGAATTTTGACGGCCTGTCCGCCCCGGTTGTGGAGCCGGACCGCCCGGGTGATGATGTCGCAGTCCTCCAGCACGCCGTAATAGAGCTCCACCTCCACCTTGGCGGCGGCATCCTCCAGGACCACCACCAGGGTTTCGTCCTCCTCTCCCCGGAAGGCGGGGAGGCCCTCCAGGGCGTATTTTCCCGGCTCCACCCGGAAGGACTTGAACCGGAGATCTGCGCTCCGGCTGCCGTCGGGCAGCTCCAGATCCAGGGAGGGGAGGCGAAAGTCCCCCATGCCGGCGGCGGAGTACTCCTGGGGGAGCACGTCCAGGGAGAAGGTCCGGTCCTCGCCAGCCTCCTCCGGAACAGGGGAGAAGCCTCGGTCCACGTACCGGATGCGGTAGGACAGGTCGCAGTTCTCCACCCGGGGGCCGTAGTAGGTGTGGAGCAGGACGCCGTGGGGGTCCGCCTTCATTTGATAGGTGGTGTGCTTCGTGTGCAGGGTGAACAGGCCTTTTTCGCAATGTATCATAAGAAGTTCCTCACTGAGTTTCGGGTGAAAGGTTCAGCCCCGGCGGGGCGAATCGCCGGGCCGGGGCTGAGTGGAAGAAAGGTGGATGTATAAAGGGTGCTGCCATCAATGTGAAGCCTCACATTGCGGTTGCCGAAATGGATTTCCGCTCCGGCCGGGAGAAAGGCCGGGCCGTTGGAGCGCGGGGGATTACTTGCCGCCGGTGGAGGCGATGCCCTCGATGAACTGACGCTGGAAGATCAGGTACAGAATCACCATGGGCAGCATGGCCAGCAGGGAGCCGGCCATCAGCACCGGGAAGTTGGTGGTGAACTGGCCCCGGAGCGTGGCCAGACCGGAGGACAGGGTCATCATCTTCAGATCGGAGTTCACCACCAGGGGCCACATGAGGTCGCTGTAGGCGAAGACGGCGGTGAAGATGGTCAGGGCCGCCACGGAGGTGCCCGTCAGGGGGAACATGACCTTGGTGAAGGTCTGCCATTGGTTGCAGCCGTCCAGGTAGGCGGCCTCGCCGATTTCATTGGGAATGCCCATGTAGGTCTGCCGCAGGAAGAACACGCCGAAGGCGCTGACCAGACCAGGGAAAACCAGGGCGAAGATCGTATTGGCCAGTCCCATGTGAGCCACCATCTGGTACTGAGGGATGATAAAAATCTGGCTGGGCAGGGACATCTGCACCAGGACGATGCCGAAGAGGAAGTTCTTGCCCTTGAAGTTCAGCTTGGCGAAGGCATAGCCCGCCATGGAGCTGAACACGATGGCGCAGAGCACCCGGAAGACGATCATCAGCGCCGTGTTCCAGTACAGGTTCAGGAACGGCAGACTCTTCATGGCGTCCGTGAAGTTATCCAGAATCAGCTCTTTGGGGAAGAAGGTGGGCGGAATCGCCAGACTTTCGGGAATGGTTTTGGAGCTGGTGAGGATCATCCACACAAAGGGGAAGATCATGATGACGGAACCCAGGATCAGGGCCGCGTAGGTCAGAAAAGTGGTGATCCGCTTGCTCCGGGTGAGAGAAGCCGTGGTTTTCATTTCGTCCCCTCCTTACACGTCGTAGTTGACCCACTTCTTCTGGCCAAGGAACTGGATGATGGTCACGAGGCCGATGAGAAGCACGGTCCAGATCACGATGGCGCTGCCGCTGCCGCGGCTTCCCGCCACGAAGGACTCCCGGTAGAACAGGTACATGAGGCTCTGCACGCTGGTGACGGCGGGGTTCGTGTCCTCCACCATCATGTAGATGAGGTCGTACACCTTCACGGAGGCCATCAGCCGCATGATCATGACCACAAACAGGGTGGGGGAGACCATGGGCAGGGTGATGTGGAAGAACTGGGTGACTTTGCTGGCCCCGTCGATGCTGGCCGCCTCGTAATAGGACTTGGAGATGTTCTGGAGGCCCGCCAGGAGGAGCACCGCGTCATAGCCGATGTTGCTCCAGATAGCCACCAGGGCGCAGGCGATCATCACCACGCCGGGCTCTGTGATCCAGCCGATATGGGTCCCCAAAGTCTGGTTCAGGATGCCGTACTCGCCGTTGAAAATCCAGCGCCACACCATGGTGACGGCGGCGGGGGCGCAGACCATGGGCAGGAAGAAGATGGTGCGGAAGGCGCCCTTGCCCTTGATCTTGGCATTCAGCAGCATGGCCACCAGCAGGGACAAAAACAGGCCCAGGGGCACGGTGAGAATGCAGAAGTAAATGGTGTTCCAGGTAGCCCGCCAAAATTCCGGGCGCTGGAAGATGTCGATGTAGTTCTGGAAGCCCACGAACTTGTAGTTGCCGAAGCCCAGGTGCTCGCAGAAGCTGGTGTACAGCGTCTGGACGAAGGGCCACAGGTTCAGCACCACCAGACCGAGAATGGTGGGGGCCACCATGATATAGGCCCAGTTCTGCTCCCGCTTGGCGGCGGCGGATAGTTTCAAACCCTTGTTCACGGCAAACCCTCCTCTCACTCGTCCGCCAGCTTTTTGGCGGTTTCGGTGTTGATGATGCTTTGGATATTGTCCATTCCGGACTCAAAGCTCTGCTGGCCGTTGTAGACCTTGTTCAGCTCATCCAGCACGGGGGCCTTCCACTTGGGGCGGGCGGAGTTGTTGACGCTTTGGACGCCGTATTCAAACTGCTCGTTGAGGACCTCCAAATCCAGGTCGTAGCCCGCGTTGGCGAAGGCGTCAAAGTAGGGCTGCTCGGTGCCGTTGTAGGCGGAGATGGCTGCACCGTAGCCGCTGGCAATCAGCTGGGCCTCCTCGGTGCCAAAAAACTTGATGACCTCCAAGGCGATGTCCCGGGTCTTGCCGTGGGCGGCGGTAGAATAACAAAGGCCGTTGGAAATGGTAGCCCGGCCATCCCCCTGGACGGGATCGGGGCACATGGGAAGGCGGGCGATGCCCCACTTGCCCTGCATATTGGGGAAGCTGGTCATGTCGTTCCACAGGTTCCAGTTGCCCTCCAGGAACATAGAGCCCATCTCAGAGAAGAAGGCGGTCTGAGGCGTGGTTTCGGCAAAATAGGTCTGGTCGGGGCACCAGTCGGTTTTCTGCATGCCGATGTAGAAGTCCATGGCCTTCCGGGTGCCCTCCTGGTCGAAGCCGCCCTGGGTTTTGTCCTCGGTGAGGATGCAGCCGCCGGCCTGATAGACAAAGTTCCAGTAGCCCATCTGATCGTCGTTATAGGCCATGAAGCCGTATTTACCCGTGGCTTGGTGAATCTTTTCGGAGGCGGCGACCATGTCGTCCCAGGTCCAATTCTCATCGGGGTAAGCCACACCGGCCGCATCGAACATTTCTTTATTATAGCAAAGGACAACGTTGTCTTTGTCCTTGGGCACGCCGTACATCCGTCCGTCGAAGCCCTGGGCGTTTCCGATGGAGATATCGGAGAAGTGCGCCTCGTAATAGTTCGGGTCCACGTCGTCATAAAGGTTGGTCACATCCGCCAGCATGCCGAACTCCGTGTAGTAGAGAATCTGGTTTGTGTGCATCCAGAAGATGTCCGGCATGGTGTTGGACTCGGCGGCGGCCTCCAGCTTGGTCCAGTACTCATTCCAGCTTGTAACCTGCACATCAATGATCACGTCGGGATTCTTCTCCGTGTAGGCCGCGCAGATGGCTTCCATGCTGTCCCGCTGATAGACATCCCAAATTTGGAAGGTCAGGTGGGTCTTGCCGTCGGCGGCGCCGCAGCCGCAAAGACTCAGCAGCAATGTGAGGGCCAGAGCAACGGCGGCGGCGCGGGGGATTCGTTTCATAACTCCACTCCTCTGCTTCAAATTCGCCTGGGGCCGTTTAAACTAACGAAATCATAATACTACCCATAGGGCTCTGTAAATGGACTGGATTTCAAAAAATATACCCAAATGCTTGAAAAACTTTCACCTGTGCAAGTCGGGCGACATTCTGGTATATTTTCAGAAAATTCATGAGTTTTCGCCATACATGGGGATTTTTATTTGTGCAAAATGGAAAGCATAAACCGAAAGCCTCGGAAAGAAGCCTCCATGAGCTTCCATATTCTTACATTATATGCCAAAATGCGGGATATTCCGCATGGGGCGGCGGGGCGTGCCCGCCAGATATTCGGAGGGGGACAGGCCGGTTTCCCGGCGGAAGACCTTGGCGAAGTAATTGGCATTGGCAAAGCCCGAGGCTTCCGCCACGTAAGTGATGGTGGTATCCGGGTCCTGGAGCAGCAGCTTGGCGTACTCTACCCGCACCCGGGTGATGTACTTTCCCGGGGAGATGCCGATTTTTTTGGTGAAGACCCGGCCCAGGTGGGCGGCGGAAACCTCCAGCCGCTCCGCCAGCTCGTCCACACCCTCCAGGAAGGGGAACTCCTCCTGAATGATGGCCACCGCGGCCTCCACCAGGGGGGATCCGGCTTCCACCCGGAGGGCGGCCGGGAGGGCCTGGAGCTTCAACAGCATGGAATAGGCCAGGGAGGAGGCGGTCTCTCCGGGGACCTCGCCCTGTTCCTCCTCCCAGACAGCCAGGGCCATTGCCGCCTCCCGGACCGCCGCCGCGCCGCCGTGGAACAGGGTGTTCCCCTTGGACAGCCGCTCCGCCAGCAGACGGGGAACCAGTTCGCCCTGGAGCTGGAGGAGGAAGCAGAGCCCGTCGGACACGGCCTGGACTGTGTATTCTCCGGGCTCCGCCAGCAGATAGGCCTGCCCGGGGTCCAGCAGGGCGTAGTGGTCGTAGGCGGAAACCGTCAGGTTTCCCCGGACCGCCGCCGGGAGAATGTAGTCTCCCGTCTGCCCGTAGCCGGTGATCCGGTCCCCGGCGGAGAGGGGAAGAAAGCGGGCGGAGGGCAGGGCCAGCAGGCTCTGAACGGCGGGAGCCGGGGTAGCCGGACGGATATCCCGTTTTTCATTGGCTCGTGGGGACATACGAAACCTCCGTGCGTACATCGCAGACGCTGTCAGGTGTTGGGATGAGGGCGCATCCGGCGGCCGCCGCTTCGGCCGGGGTGCCCAGGGCGGCCGGAATGCGTGAATCCTCTTTTGCCGGTGTTTCTTTCAGGAAGGTCAGTGGGCGATGGCCTGTTCGGTTTCCTTGTCGAACAGGTGGAGCTTTTCCTTGTTCAGGGTCAGCTTGGCAGTGTCGCCTACCCGGCCGGGATAGGTGGAGGAGGTCCGCACCACCACCTTGCTGCCCCGGCAGTCCAGGTGCAGGTGAATTTCCGCGCCCATCAGCTCGGCAATTTCGATGTTGGCGTCCAGATCGTAGTTGGGGCCCACCGTGGCGTCCACGTCCTCGGGCCGGATGCCCAGGACTACGGTTTTGCCCACATAGGCGCCCAGGGCCTTTTTGTCCATCCGCTCCGGCAGGGGAACGGAAGAGCCGCAGGTCCGGGCGACGAACTTCCCGTCCTCCTCGGCGATGACGGCGTCCAGGAAGTTCATCTGGGGAGAGCCGATGAAGCCGGCGACGAAGAGGTTGCAGGGGTAGTCGTAGAGGGTCTGGGGGGTGTCGTTCTGCTGGATGATGCCATTTTTCATGACTACAATGCGGTCGCCCATGGTCATGGCCTCGGTCTGGTCGTGGGTGACATAGACAAAGGTGGTCTGGAGCCGCTTGTGCAGGCGGCTGATCTCCGCCCGCATGGCGGTGCGGAGCTTGGCGTCCAGGTTGCTGAGGGGTTCGTCCAGAAGGAAGACGGCGGGGTTGCGGACCATGGCCCGGCCCAGGGCCACCCGCTGGCGCTGGCCGCCGGAGAGGGCCTTGGGCTTGCGGTTCAGCAGGTGCTCCAGATCCAGGGCGCGGGCGGCCTCGTGGACCCGGCGGTCGATTTCCTCCTGGGGAATCTTTTGCAGGGTCAGGCCGAAGGCGATGTTTTTATAAACGGTCATATGGGGGTACAGGGCGTAGTTCTGGAAGACCATGGCGATGTCGCGGTCCTTGGGGGCCACGTCGTTGACCACCCGGTCGCCGATGTACAGCTCGCCGCTGGTGATGTCCTCCAGCCCGGCGATCATCCGCAGGGTGGTGGACTTTCCGCAGCCGGAGGGACCCACCAGAATGACAAATTCCTTGTCCTGGATTTCCAGGTTCAGATCGGGGACAACGGTGACGTTGCCGGGATAGGTTTTTTCCACATGCTTGAAGGTGATACTGGCCATGATAAAACGCCTCCTCGGTAATTTTGGGAACAGCATAGCACCGCCTCCCGGGGAAGGCAAGGGTAAATTCCGGATGGCATCGGTAAAAATCCGATGTTTTTCCGGAAGACAAAAAAATTACCCGGCAGGTCAGTTTCTTGCCCTTGCGCCGGAAATAGGAGTGTGATATAGTATAAACTTAATCAATCAAACGAAAACGGCTGGGAGGAGCGCGGGTATGTTTTTCCGAAAAGACTACGCAAAGCCGGGCCCCGGCGTGGACCGGGACGAGCCTGAGAAGACCGGCGCGGCCCGGATGGCGGAGATTTTCTCCATCGAGTGCGTCACCCTGGTGAAGCTGAACCTGCTGTTTCTTTTGAGCTGCTTCCCGGTTGTCACCATCCCGGCGGCGGTCTTTGCCATGAACCGGGTGACGCGGATGATGGTACTGGATCAGCCGGTGACGCTGGTATACCATTATAAAACCGCCTTCCGGAAGGAGTGGAAGCGGGCCTTCGCCGCGTTTTTCGCCGTGGCCGTGCCCCTGATCCTCTCCGCCTGCGGCGTGTGGTTTTATCTCAGCCGGGCCATGACCCGGCCGGTGCTGCTCCTGCCCTTTATGCTCTGCTCCACGGTGCTTTTGCTGACGCTGTCGGCCTCCACGTATTTCTACGGGCTGCTGACCACGGAGCGGAGCTTCCGGGAGTGCCTGCGGCTCTCTCTGCTCCTGGGAGCGGGGAGGCCCCTCCGGGGGGCCCTGGCGGTACTGGCGGTGTATGGTTCCCTGGTTTTTGCACTGCTGGAGTTTCCCGTCAGCGGGATTTATCTGCTGTTGATGGGGTTCTCCGTGCCCTGTCTCCTGGGGGGCTTCTTCATCCGGACGGAGCTGAAGCGGCTGTAAGCGCCTCCGGGCGGCTGGCCGCGGGGAAAGCGGGCCGGCAGGAGCGGAGCTTTGTGAGCGAAATTTTGGTACGGATTTTCCGGATACCGGACAGCAGGAGGCCGGGCATCTTTGCCCGGCCTCCTGCTGTCTGCTTATTTGTCATGGGTTTTGGATAAGAGGACCACGGTCTCCACATGCCTTGTCCCCGGGAACATGTCCACCGCCGCCGCCCGGACGGCCCGGTAGCCCTGTTCCGCGAACCGCTGCACGTCCCGTCCCAGGGTCCCCGGGTCGCAGGACACGTACACAATGCGCTCCGGTCCCATGGCCGCCGCCGCGGCAATCACCTCCGGCGCCAGTCCCTTCCGGGGCGGGTCCACCGTAATCACATCCGGCCGCAGGCCCTGGGCCTCCAGCATGGCCGCTGTGTCCGCCGCGTCGCCGCAGAAGAACTCCGCATTTTTTATGCCGTTCCGTTCCGCGTTTTCCTCCGCGTCCCGGATAGCGGCGGGGACGATTTCCGCGCCGATGACCCGCTTGGCGCGGCCAGCCAGACAAAGCGTGATGGTTCCCGCGCCGCAGTAGAGATCCAGCACAGTCTCGCTCCCCGTCAGGGCGGCGAACTCCAGGGCCTTTTCGTAAAGAACCTCCGCCTGCTCCCGGTTTACCTGATAGAAGGAGGGGACCGACAGACGGAATGTCAGACCGCACAGAGAGTCCATCAGGAAATCCTGCCCCCAGAGGGTCCGGTACTGGTCCCCCAGGATCACGTTGTCCCGTTTGGTGTTTATGTTCAGCACCACGCCCAGGGTTTTGGGCGCGGCGGCCAGCACCAGGGCGGCCAGCTCCGCCTCCCGGGGGACCTTCCGGCCGTTGGCCACGACGCAGCAAAGGCTTTCCCCCCGGCGGTTGGTCCGCACGTAGACATGACGAATCAGTCCCCGGCCCGTGGTCTCGTCATAGGCGGGGATTTTATAGCGCTTCATCCAGCCTCCCACGGCGTGGGCCGTCCGGTCGCAGACCTCCGGCTGGAGGAGACAGCGGTCCACCGGCACCACTTGATGAGTCCGGGCCTGGAAAAAGCCGATTTCCCCCCGGGACCCCACGGGGTACTGGCACTTGTTGCGGTAGTGGTCCGGATTTTTTGCCCCCAGAATCTCCTCCACCACGACATCGGAGCCGCCAATCCGGCTCAGGGCGTCCTGAACCCGCCGGCGCTTGGCCCGGAGCTCCTCGGCGTAGGAGAGGTGCCGGAAGTCACAGCCGCCGCACCTTCCGTAATAGGGGCAGTCGGGGACGGCCCGCTCCGGGGAGGGGGTGTGAATCTTTACAAGCTCTCCCAGGGCGTGGGTCTTCATGACCCGGACGATTTTCAGCTCCACCCGCTCTCCCCGGAGGGCCTGGGGCACGAAGACCACGGCGCCGTCCAGACGGACGACGCCATAGCCTTCGCTGGAATAGCCCTCGACCAGGGCAGTGTGGATTTGGCCGTTTTTCAAGTATTCCATAGGCCGGACGCTTAAGCCTCCCACTTTTCAAGCAGCTGCCGCAGCTCCGCGGCGTACTTGGCCAGGGACTTGTTGTCCCGGCCCTTGCTGCGCTTGATGAACTCGGTGAGCATATTGCCCACGGAAGCCAGGCGCTCGTAGGCCGGTGCGCCCTTGGAGCCGCTGACCACCTTGACCTTCCGCTCCGGCAGGTAGCCCCGCTCCAGAATCACGCCCGCCGCCAGATCATAGACCTCCGTATACTGGGGGGCGTGGGCGGAGATGCCCATGTTCTCCAGGGTCTGGGCAAAATGGGGAGCCACCTCCCGGTCCCCGTGGACCACGAAGACGTGCTGGGGCTTGGGGTTCTGGAAGCCGGAAATCCATTTCAGCAGATGATCCCGGTCCGCGTGGGAGCTGAGGCCGGTAAAGTTCTCCAGACGGGCCCGGACGGTGATTTCCTCCCCGAAGAGCTTCACGCTCTCGGCTCCCTCCAGAAGCTGGCGGCCCAGGGTGCCCTCCCCCTGGAAGCCCACGAAGAGGACGGTGCACTCCGGCCGCCAGAGGTTGTGCTTCAGGTGGTGCCGGATGCGGCCCGCGTCGCACATGCCGGAGGCGGAGATGATGACCTTGGGGGCCCGGTCCTCATTGAGGGCCTTGGACTCCTCGCTGGTCTCCGTGGCGTGGAGGTTGGGGAAGCGGAACATGTTGGTGCCCTTCCGCACCAGCCACACCGCGTCGTGGTCCATGTAGCCCCGGAGGTCCCCGTCGAAAATGGAGGTGGCCTTTTTCGCCAGGGGGGAGTCGATGTACACCGGGAAGTCCGGGCAGGAAGTCACCATATGCTGCTCCTTGATCTCCCGGATAAAGTAGAGAAGCTCCTGGGTGCGGCCCACGGCGAAGGAGGGGATGATGACGTTGCCCCCCCGGGCCATGGTCTCGTCGATGATGCGGGCCAGCTCGTCGGTGTAGCCCCAGCTCTCCGGGTGGTTCCGGTCGCCGTAGGTGGACTCCATGACCACGTAGTCCGCCCCGGCCAGCTGCACCGGGTCCCGGATGACGGGCTGGTTGATGTTGCCGATGTCCCCGGAGAAGACGATGCTCTTTTTCACGCCGTTTTCCCGCAGGTCCATGGCCACGAAGGCGGAGCCCAGCAGGTGCCCCGCGTCGGTGAACTCGATGTCCACGCCCTCGCAGAGGTTGATGAGCTCGCCGTATTCGCAGATAACCATAAAGTCCTTGACCCGCTCCGCGTCCTCCACGGTGTAGAGCGGCTCGGTCCGGGGGGCGCCGGAGCGCTCGCCCTTGCGGTTTTTCCACTCTGCGTCCTGCTCCTGAATGTGAGCGGAGTCCAGCAGCATGATCTCCAGCAGCTGGGCGGTGAGGCGGGTGGTGAGGATGCGGCCCTTGAAGCCCTGCTTGATGAGCATGGGAATCCGGCCGGAGTGGTCGATGTGGGCGTGAGTGACCAGGACATAGTCGATGGCATTGGCGGCAAAGGGGAACTCGCCGTTGGACACCTCGTCCCGGCCCTGCTGGAGGCCGCAGTCGATGAGGATGCGGGTGTCGTTGATCTCCAGGCAGTGGCAGCTTCCGGTGACGCATTGGTCCGCGCCGTAAAAGCTGAGCTTCATAATGGGGCCCTCCTTATCTCTTAGTACAAATCATTGTAACACGTTTTGACGGAATATACAAGGAACAATCGCATGATTTTGTCTATCCTTGGAGAAAATGTCCAGGCTCTCTCAACCGGGCCCCCGCTTTGTGAACTTTTTTCCGAAACCCTCAATTTCCTTTGCATTCCAGGGGAAACTGTGGTAAGCTATGCTTGTTTTCTTATGAAATTCTTTATGCCGTCCTCCCGGGCGGCGGAACAATAGAAAGGAAGTTTCAAACAATCATGGGCCTGATGCAGAAGATTTTCGGCGACTACAGCTCCCGGGAGCTGAAATCCATTTATCCCATCGTGGACAGAATTGAGGCCATGGCCGACGAGTACAAGGCCATGAGCGACACCCAGCTCCAGGCGAAAACCCAGGAGTTCATGGGCCGCCTGGAAAACGGAGAGACCTTGGACGACATTCTCCCCGAGGCCTTCGCCACCGTCCGGGAGGCGTCGGACCGAGTGCTGGGCCTCCGGCCCTACCGGGTGCAGCTGGTGGGCGGCATTGTGCTTCACCAGGGCCGCATCGCTGAGATGAAGACCGGCGAGGGCAAAACCCTGGTAGCCACCCTGCCTGCCTACCTCAACGCCCTGGCGGGGAAGGGGGTCCACATCGTCACGGTCAACGACTACCTGGCCAAGCGCGACTCCGAGTGGATGGGCAAGGTCCACCGCTTCCTGGGGCTGAAGGTGGGCCTGATTGTTCACGGCCTGACCGCCAAACAGCGGCAGGAGGCCTATGCCGCCGATATCACCTACGGAACCAACAACGAAATGGGCTTTGACTACCTCCGGGACAACATGTGCATCTACTCCCAGGAGCTGGTCCAGCGGGGCCACTCCTTCGCCATCGTGGACGAGGTGGACTCCATCCTCATCGACGAGGCCCGGACGCCCCTGATTATCTCCGGCCAGGGGGAGAAGTCCACCCAGATGTACGACCTGACGGAGCTGTTTGTGGCGAAGCTGAAAAAGCAGGTGGTGGTCCAGGTGGACAACAAGGAGGAAGAGGCCTCGGACATCGACGCGGACTATGTGGTGGATGAAAAGGCCAAGACCGCCACCCTCACCGCCCGGGGCATCGCCAAGGCGGAGGAGTACTTTCACGTGGAAAACCTCTCCGACCCCTCCAACTCCACCGTCAGCCACCATATCAACCAGGCTCTCAAGGCCCACGGTACCATGAAACGGGACATCGACTATGTGGTCAAGGATGGGGAAGTCATCATCGTGGACGAGTTCACCGGCCGCCTGATGTTCGGGCGGCGGTACTCCAACGGCCTCCATCAGGCCATCGAAGCCAAGGAACACGTCAACGTCAACAGCGAAAACCGGACCCTGGCCACCATCACCTTCCAGAACTACTTCCGGCTCTACGACAAGCTCTCCGGCATGACCGGCACGGCCATGACGGAGCAGGAGGAGTTCGGAACCATCTACAACCTGGATATCATTGAAATTCCCACCAACCGGCCCAACCAGCGGGGAGACCACCACGACGTAGTTTATAAGACCGAGGCCGGAAAGTTTCGGGCCGTCATCTCCCAGATCAAGGAGTGCCACGAGAAGGGTCAGCCCGTGCTGGTGGGTACCGTGTCCATCGAGAAGAACGAGCTTTTGAGCAAGCTGCTGGCCCGGGAGGGCATCAAACACAACCTGCTGAACGCCAAGAACCACGAAAAGGAGGCGGAGATCGTGGCCCAGGCGGGCAAGCTGGGAGCGGTTACGGTTGCCACCAACATGGCGGGCCGCGGCACCGATATCATGCTGGGGGGCAACGCCGAATATCTTGCCAGGGCGGACCTGACCAAGGCGGGTTATTCCGAGGAGGTCATTGTGGACGCCACAGGCTACGCCGACACGGACAGCCAGGAGATTCTGGATGCCAGGGCGCTGTTTGCGGAGAAGCTGGCCCAGCACAAGGCGGAAATCGCCAGTGAGGCGGACCGGGTCCGGGAGGCCGGGGGCTTGTTCATCATCGGCACGGAGCGCCACGAGTCCCGCCGGATTGACAACCAGCTCCGAGGCCGGGCGGGCCGCCAGGGGGACCCCGGCGAGACGAAATTCTATATCTCCCTGGAGGACGACCTGATGCGCCTCTTTGGAGGAGACCGAATTACCAGCATGATGGAGCGGTTCGACCTGGACGAGGACACGCCCATCGAAAATAAAATGCTGACAAAGGCCATTGAAAACGCCCAGACCACCGTGGAGTCCCGGAACTTCCAGTCCCGAAAGTCCGTGCTGGAATACGACGACGTGATGAACAAACAGCGGGAGCTGATTTACAGCCAGCGCCGTCAGGTCCTGGACGGCATGGATATCAAGGATACCGTGCTGAACATGATGCACACCTCCATCGGGAACCACGTCAGTCTGGCCTTCGGCGAAAAGCCGCACCTGGACGCCGCCGGATACCGGGAGATGCTCCGGGGGCTGGAGGGCATGTACTTTGCCAAGGGCGCGGTGGATGTCTCTGAGGGAGAGGTTTCGAAAAAGAGTCAGGAGGACTTTGACGAGGCCTTCATCGCCGCCGCCGAGGCGTTCTATGAGAATAAGGAAACGGAGATCACCAGCCCCATCATGCGGGAGCTGGAGCGGGTCATTATGCTCCGGGTGGTGGATGAGTACTGGATGGACCACATCGATGCCATGGACGATTTGAAGCAGGGCATCCGGCTCCAGTCCTACGGCAACAACAACCCGGTGGATGTGTACAAGCGGGAGTCCCTGGAGATGTTCGAGGAGATGATTGCCGCCATTCAGGATGAGACCGTCCGGCGGCTGTATTCCGTGCGGCTGAAAAAGGATGAGGAGGTCAAGCGGGAGCGTGTGGCGAAAGGCATGGTGGAAAATGTCGGCGGCGACGGCACCAAGCCCAAGAAGCAGCCCCTCAAGGTTGTCAAAATCGGGCGGAACGACCCCTGCCCCTGCGGTAGCGGCCTGAAGTGGAAGAAGTGCACTTGTCCTGAATACCATCAGAACTGATGGGTTGATGCTCGCCCTTCGGGCGGGGGAGAATGGCAACCAGCGATGGCTGGTGCAATGCACCCCCCATTTTCTCTTTTTCTTCCAGAAGAAAAAAAGAAAACGGGCCGTGCACGGTCCAAAAGAGAAAAAGAAGGATACGGGAACGACGCGGGGGCGCGGCTGAATGAACGGCGGAGCCGGAATGACTTCCCACGCGCAATTGGTTTGCGCGTGGGTTGTTCTTCACTGCATGGACCAGCTCCTCTTTCCGCTGCCGCTCATGCGGCGCCGGCCCGTGGGATCTGCCCCCTCGGTCAGGTCATTTTTCTAGAGTCGAAAGGAAGCAAAGCTATGGATGAAAAGGACGGCGGCGTTTCCCGTCTGCTCCGGGACATCAAGGAAATGCTCTTTGGCATAGCCCTGATTCTTCTTGGCGGAATTATGGTAATAACGGAATCTGACGGCCTCATTTTATTCGGCGGCGTCTTTCTGCTGCTCTATGGGGCTTACTGTGTTTGGAACGGGAAGAACCGCGAGCTGAGCGAAAAAAACGACGAACCCCCAAAACAGGAATAACAGGGAGGTCCTCATGTCCTTTGAAACGCATGAACAAAACGGCCTGGCCTGGTTTACCGCCTCGAACTTAGGCGGCGTCCGCCACGGCTTTTCTACCCGCCTGGGCGGCGTCTCTCCCGCCCCCTGGGACAGCCTGAACCTCCGCCCCGGCATGGGGGACGGACGGGAGGCCATGCTGGAAAATTACCGCCGCTTCTGCGCCGCCATCGGGGCGGACATGGAGCGGACCGTCCTCTCCCGGCAGGTTCATGAGACGAACGTCCGGGCCTGTACGGAGGCCGACGCCGGGAAGGGACTCTTCCGGGAGCGGGACTACGACAGCGCCGACGCCCTGGTTACGGACGTGCCCGGTTTGACCCTGTTTGTCTTCTCTGCCGACTGCGGCACCGTATTGCTCCGGGACCCGGATACCGGGGCCGTGGGAGCGGCCCATGCCGGGTGGCGGGGCTGTGCCGGGGGGATTGCAGAGAAGACCGTCCGGGAGATGGAGCGCCTTTACAGGTCCAAGCCGGAACGTCTGCAGGCCGCCCTGGGGCCCTGCATCGGGCAGTGCTGCTTTGAGAGCGATGAGGACGTCCCGGCCGCCATGCGGGAGGCCCTGGGGAAGGATGCGGAACCTTATCTGGAGAAACGGGGCCCCAAGTGGCACGTGGATCTGGAGGGGCTGAACCGCCAATGGCTGCTGCGGGCGGGAGTTCTGCCGGAGCATATTGAGACCTCCGGCCTCTGCACCCTCTGCCGCCCGGACCTGTTCTGGTCCCACCGGAAGCTGGGGGAGGCCCGGGGGGTCCAGTGCGCGGCCATTGCTGCCGGAGTGGAATAGGAACGGTTTTTATGAGATTTTGGAAGAGCATGGCCATCGCGCTGGCAATGGCCTGTCTGCTGACGGGCTGCTGGCAGGAGGAGCTTCCGGAGGAACCGGAGGACATACTGCCCCCCCTTGAGGAGGAGCCGGAGGAGGAGAGCAAAAGCACCCTTCCGGAGCGGTTTGCCCTGCCTTACATGCCGGGACGGAGCCTGGACCCGGTGGACTGCGCCGACGGAATGCAGCAGGTGGCGGCATCCCTGCTGTACGAGGGCCTGTTCCGCCTGGACGGGACCTTTGAGCCCCAGCCCTGCCTGTGCATCAGCTACACCCACGACGAGAGCGCCAGCCGCTATACCTTCAACCTCCGCCCGGGTGTCCAGTTCTCCGACGGTTCGCCCTTGACGGGCCGGGATGTGAAGACCTCTCTGGACCGTGCCCGGACCTCCGGCCGCTACGGGAGCCGCCTTTCCGGCATTTCCTCCATCAGCGCCGGCGGGGACAGCGTGACCATATCCTTGAACAGCCCCAACGCCGCCCTTCCGGCTCTGCTGGACGTGCCCATCGTGAAGGCGGGAGGCCAGGATGGCGCCGTCCCTGCGGGCACCGGCCCCTATTTCTATACGGAGGAGGAGACCGGGGCCTACCTGATTGCCAACCAGTCCTGGTGGAGAGGGGAGAGCCAGCCGCTGGAGCGGATTGCCCTGGTAGAGGCGGCGGACAGCGGCGCTATGCTTTACCGTTTTTCCTCCCATGAGGTTCAGCTGATTACGGCGGACCTCACCGGCGTGACGGCGGTGAGCACCACCGGCAGCGTGGGCTGTGTGGACGCGGAGACCACCGTACTGCAATACGTGGGCTGCAACACCGCCCGGGCGCCGCTGGACAGCCCGGCCCTCCGCCGGGCCCTGTCGGCGGGAATCAACCGGGCCAACGTAGTCGGCGCGTATCTCTCCGGCCATGGAAGGGCCGCCGCCTTCCCGGTGTCCCCGGTTTCGCCCCTGTACCCGGCGGGCCTGGAGGAGAGCTATTCCGTGGACCATGCGGCCTCCGCCGCGGCAGTGAGCGGCTACGCAGCCGAGACCCCGCTGACACTGCTGGTCAACCAGGAGAACGGCTTTAAAAAAGCGATTGCCCAGTATCTGGCGGAGAGCTGGACCGCCGGAGGGATTCCGGTGGAGGTACGGGTGCTGCCCTGGGAGGAATACGCCGCCGCCCTGGCAGCCGGGGACTTCGACCTCTACTATGGCGAGGTCCGCCTCTCCGCCGACTGGGACTTGGGAAGTTTGCTGGAGCCGGGCGGGGCGCTGAACTACGGCCGCTGGTCCAACCCGGACACCAGCCGCCTTCTGGCGGAGTTCGCCGGGGCGCCGGACCGGGGAGCGGCTATGGGAGCCCTCTGCGCCCATTTGAAGGACCAGGCGCCCATCCTGCCGGTGTGCTTCAAATCCGCCTCCGTGCTGACCCAGGCGGGGGTGGTGGAGGGTCTGGCTCCCACTGCGGCGGAGCCCTTCTATGCCTTGGGCCAGTGCGTAATCCACCTGGAGGAGAGCTGAAAAGGCAGAAGGGTGCCGCCGCATGGGTGTGTTGAAACGCGGAAAGGAGAATCGGGGGCGGATCTGGGTGTCCGCCCCGATTTCGCAGCCTGTAACCCGATCTGCGGATGGGGCATGATAAAAAAACCGCCGTGCCAGCAAAGGCACGGCGGTTTTTCAAACGCTTAGTAGTAACGCTTTTTGTTCTTGCGAGCGGCCTCAGACTTCTTGCGCCGCTTCACGCTGGGACTCTCGTAATGCTCCCGTTTCCGGACCTCGGCCAGGACGCCAGCCTTGGCGCAGCTGCGCTTGAAACGCTTCAGCGCGCTGTCGATGGATTCATTTTCCTTCACATGGATCTCAGACATCTATATTTTCCCTCCCTCCGAGGTATCCGGCTATTTCCAGGATACTTTAAGGGCCATGTTATATGGCTTCAACATCGCTATTATACAGATTTAGCGGAAACTTGTCAAGAGAAATTCCAAAATCTCTGTTTCTTATAATCTGCCCGGAAACCGGGGCGGAAAATCAGGGAATTTTCCCCCGAAAAAGAGCCTGTATCCCGTACCGGCCAGAGCTTTTGTTGAAAACGACGAAGATGGGGCAAAAATTTCTGGTTGACAAACCGCCGGAAATCCTGTATCTTATACCCCAACAGCAAAACAACAAAACGCGATGACAGGGAGAAAGTCCTTTTTCGTATGCTTCAGAGAGCCGCCGGTTGCTGCGAGGCGGCGCGGAGGGGAAGGACGTCACTGGCCCTTGAGCGGCTCCGCTGAGACCGTCCTGCGGTTTAGGCGGCGACGGCCGGCCTCGTTATTGGCCAAAGCCTTGATTGAGGCTGTGAGGGCCGTTGGGCAACCGGCGGCTGAACCAGGGTGGTACCGTGTGTTGATTGACACGCCCCTGACTCGAAGGAGTCAGGGGCGTTTTTTTGTCCCCTGACCCGCGCAACGTTTTATTTTGCAAGGAGGACGCCGCTATGAAACCCGGATTTGAAAAGTACATTCCCTTCCAGCCCCAGCCCATTCGGGGCCGCACCTGGCCGGACCGGCTGATTACCAAGGCCCCTGTTTGGTGCTCCGTGGACCTGCGGGACGGCAACCAGGCGCTGATTGACCCCATGAATCTGGCGGAGAAGCTGGAGTATTTCCACACGCTGGTGGACATCGGCGTAAAGGAGATTGAGATCGGCTTTCCTTCCGCCAGTGAGACGGAGTATGAAATCTGCCGGGAGCTGATTGAGGGCGGGCACATCCCCGACGACGTGACGATTCAGGTGCTGGTCCAGGCCCGGGAGCACCTCATCCGGAAGACCTTTGAGGCCATCCGGGGCGCGAAGAATGTAATTCTCCATTTTTACAACTCCACCTCCACCCTCCAGCGCAAGGTGGTCTTCCATATGGACTGCGATGAAATTACCAAAATAGCCACCGACGCCGCCGACCTCATCTACGAGATGTCCCAGTCCATGATCGAGGAGGGCATGAACCTCCGCTTCGAGTATTCCCCCGAGTCCTTCATGGGCACGGAGATGGACTACGCCGTGGAGATCTGTCAGGCGGTGCTGGAGCACCTCCATGCCACGCCGGAAAAGAAGGTCATCCTGAATCTCCCCACCACTGTGGAGAACTGCATGCCCAACCAGTTTGCCGACATGCTGGAGTACTTCTGCCGGAAGATTCCCGGCCGGGACTGCGCCATCATCTCCCTCCATCCCCACAACGACAGGGGCTGCGGCGTGGCCACCACGGAGATGGGCCTGCTGGCCGGGGCCGACCGGGTGGAGGCCACCCTCTTCGGCAATGGTGAACGCACCGGAAATGTGGATATGGTGACCCTGGCCATGAACATGTACACCCAGGGCGTGGACCCGGAGCTGGACTTCTCCGACATCAACAAGATCAAGCGGATGTACGAGCGGTGCACCAAGATGCCCGTGGGCGACCGCCAGCCCTATGTGGGCAAGCTGGTCTTCACCGCCTTCTCGGGCAGCCATCAGGACGCCATCAACAAGGGCGTGCAGTATATGAAATCCTCGGGGACCGAGTACTGGGAGATTCCCTACCTGCCCATCGACCCCGCCGACGTGGGCCGGGAGTACGAGCCCATTATCCGCATCAATTCCCAGTCGGGCAAGGGCGGCACGGCTTATATCATGGAGCATGACTTCGGCTTCGACCTGCCCAAGTCCATGCATCCCGAGTTCGGACATATTGTCCAGATGGAGACCGACAAGGTGGGCAAGGAGATTGCCCCCGAGCGGATCAATGAGCTGTTCCATCAGGAGTACGTGGACGTGAAGCAGCCCTATCAGCTGCTCAAGCACGCCTTCAAGGAGACGGTGGACGGGGAGGGACACTCCCACGTGGCCTTCCAGGGCACCCTGCGGCACACCGACACGGTCTTTGAGGTGGCCGGAGAGGGCAACGGCCCCATTGACGCCTTCTTCAACGCCATTCAGGGAGAGAAGATTGACCGCTTCACCTTCCTGGACTACGCCTCCCATGCCATCACCGACGGCTCCGACTCCCAGGGCGTGGCGTACATCCTCCTCCAGGACAGGCGCACCGGCAAGCAGTATTGGGGTGTGGGCCTCAGCCATAACATCAATCTGGCGCCTCTCCGGGCCATCCTGTCTGCCATCAATCGGGCCAAGCGGGCATAAGCAAGGCCCCTCCAAGCCGCCTCTCTGCAAAGAACCGGCGGAAAAGGGAGGAGCTTTCAGGCAGATATTCCGGATATCATGAATCAATCAAGGAGCGTGAACAAAAATGGGAATGACCATGACGCAGAAAATCCTGGCAAAGCACGCGGGGCTTCCGTCCGTCCGGGCGGGACAGCTCATCCAAGCGAAGCTGGACTTGGTGCTGGGCAACGACATCACCACCCCCGTGGCCATCAACGAGTTCGAGGCGGCGGGCTTTGACCGGGTCTTCGACAAGAGCAGAATCGCCCTGGTAATGGACCACTTCGCCCCCAACAAGGACATCAAGGCCGCCGCCCAGTGCAAGCAGTGCCGCACCTTTGCCCGGCGGTTTGACATCGACAACTATTTTGATGTGGGAGAGATGGGCATTGAGCACGCCCTGCTGCCGGAAAAGGGTCTGGTGGCCCCCGGTGAGGCCGTCATCGGCGCGGACTCTCACACCTGCACCTATGGAGCCCTGGGGGCCTTCTCCACCGGCGTGGGGTCCACGGACATGGGCGCCGCCATGGCGGCGGGGGAGACGTGGTTCAAGGTGCCCTCCGCCATCAAGGTGAACCTCACCGGGAAGCTCCGGCCCTTTGTCTCCGGCAAGGACGTGATCCTGACCCTCATCGGAATGATCGGCGTGGACGGAGCCCGGTATCAGTCCCTGGAGTTTGCGGGACCCGGCGTTGCCCAGCTGAGCATCTACGACCGGCTGACCATCTCCAACATGGCCATTGAGGCCGGGGCGAAAAACGGCATCTTCCCCGTGGACGAGGTGACGAAAGCCTATGTGGAAGGCCGAGTAAACCGCCCATGGACCGCTTATGAGGCGGACGGCGACGCGGAGTATGAGCGGACCGTGAACATCGACCTTTCCCAGGTGGATTGCACTGTGGCCTATCCCCATCTCCCCGAAAACGCCCACAGCGCCCGGGAGGGGAAGGACATCCGAATTGACCAGATCGTTATCGGCTCCTGCACCAACGGCCAGCTCCCGGACCTGGAGGCCGCCGCCGCCATTTTGAAGGGGCGGCATCTGGCAAGGGACGTCCGGGGCATCGTGATTCCCGCTACCATGAGCATCTACCGGGAGTGCATGAAGCGGGGCCTCACCGATATCTTCCTGGACGCGGGCTGCATCGTCTCCACCCCCACCTGCGGGCCCTGCCTGGGGGGGTACATGGGCATCCTGGCCGCCGGAGAGCGCTGCATCTCCACCACCAACCGCAACTTTGTGGGCCGCATGGGACACGTGGACAGCGAGGTGTATCTGGCTTCTCCCGCCGTGGCCGCCGCCTCCGGCGTCGCGGGGCACATCTGCCATCCCGATTCGCTTTCCTGAAAGCTGCGGAATCTCTCAGCGGCTTTGCCGCTCAAGGATTCTGGATACCCGCAGTGCAAAGAGGACTGGAAAGAGCTTTGATGCTCTGCCAAATCTCCGCCGTTTCCAGATGCGGCGCACGATGGTGCGGCCTGGATAACGTCGAGAAATTTTGAGCAAGGAGACCGTTTTATGAACGTACAGGGAACCGTCCACAAATACGGGGATCACGTGGACACGGACGTCATCATCCCCGCCCGCTATCTGAACACCCCGGACCACAAGGAGCTGGCCGCCCACTGCATGGAGGACATCGACAAGGATTTTATCCATAAAGTAAAGCCAGGCGACGTGATGGTGGCCGGGGTCAACTTCGGCTGCGGCTCCTCCCGGGAGCACGCCCCCATCGCCATCAAGGCCAGCGGAGTCAGCTGCGTCATCGCGGCTACCTTCGCCCGGATTTTCTACCGGAACGCCATCAACATTGGTCTGGCCATTCTGGAGTGCCCCGCCGCCAGCACGGGCATTTCCGACGGAGATCAGGTGGCGGTGGACTTCGACACGGGCATCATCACCAATGTGACCAAACAGGAGACCTATCAGGCGGAGCCCTTCCCGCCGTTCATCAAGGACATGATCGAAAAGGGCGGACTCATGGCCTCCCTGAAGGCCGGAAAGGCGGACAAATGAACAAGACCATTGCCGTCATCCGGGGCGACGGAATCGGCCCCGAGATCGTAAACGAGGCCGTCAGCGTGCTGGACGCCGTGGCGGAGAAGTTCGGACATACCTTCACCTATCAGGAGGCCCCCATGGGCGGCTGTGCCATTGATGCCTTTGGTGTGCCTCTGCCGGATTCCAGCCTGGAGACCTGCCTGCGCTCTGACAGCGTGCTGCTGGGGGCGGTGGGAGGCCCCAAGTGGGATGCCCAGCCCTCCGCCAACCGGCCGGAGCGGGGCCTTTTGAAGCTCCGCAGCGCCATGGGCCTCTATACCAATGTCCGGCCCGCCCGGATGTTCGCCGACCTTTCCGCCGCCTGCCCCCTCCGGGCGGACATCGCCGCCAGGGGCATCGACTTCGTGGTGGTCCGGGAGCTTATCGGCGGCATGTACTTCGGCGAGCACACCACTTCCGAGGTGGACGGGGAACAGAAGGCCGTGGACGTGTGCTCCTACAGTGAGCATGAGATCCGCCGGGTGGCGAAGGTGGCCTTCGACATGGCCCAAAAGCGCCGGGGACGGGTGACTTCCATCGACAAGGCCAACGTGCTGGACACCTCCCGCCTCTGGCGAAAGACCGTGGAGGAGGTGGCGAAGGATTACCCGGACGTGGAGCTGCTCCACATGTACGTGGACAACGCCGCCATGCAGATTGTCCGGGACCCCAGCCAGTTTGACGTCATCGTGACGGAGAACCTCTTTGGCGACATCCTCTCCGACGAGGCCAGCCAGATCACCGGCTCCATCGGGATGATTCCGTCCTCCAGCATGGGGGAGGGGACCCGGGGCCTCTACGAGCCCATCCACGGCTCCGCCCCGGACATCGCCGGGCAGGACAAGGCCAACCCCATCGGGACGATTCTGGCGGCGGCCATGATGCTGCGGTACAGCTTCGACATGGCGGCGGAGGCCGACGCCGTGGAAGCCGCCGTGGACAGCACCCTGAAGGCGGGCTTCCGCTGCGGGGACATTCTGAACGAGGGCGGGACGCTCCTGGGCTGCAAGGCCATGGGGGCGGAAATCCGGTCCCGTATCTGAGGGCGCGAAAAAGCCCGGCACGGTGTTCCGCGCCGGGCTTTTGTCATTCCAGGCTGTTTTCCGGAGGGGTATCCATGGCGGACTCCGCCGCCTTCCGGTCCAGCCGGCTCCGGAGGCCGGGACTGGCCGTCTCCTGCCGGAGCCGGGTCTCAAGGGTGCGGCTTTCCTCCGTGCGCTCCATGTTCTCCAGAACCCGGATGCGCTCACAAGCGAGGTATTCCCGGAATGTGATATCCCCCAGCTCCTGATGCCGGATGAGCTGCGCAGGTGAGACCAGAGAATTGAGTTGGTCCAGGGCGGCGAGATAGGCAGCGCCGTCCCGGCTTGCTTCGTAGGCGCTGCAGGCGGTGTTGAAGCGTCTGGCGATTTTTCGGAAGCGGAGGGTCTGGAAGACGGCGGGGCCGAGGATATACAGGGCGGACAAAGCCAGAAACAGCAAAGCCACTGTGCCGAAAGAGAGATGCAGCCGATTAGCGAGAATGCTCAGCGCCACTCCCACGGCCAGCATCAGGGCGATGCGGAGCCGGTGGCCTCTGGCGGAGAAAAGCACCGTCGCCGCCGTCAGAGCCAGAAAGACCAGCCCCGCCGTGCGGATCGGCGCCCACGTCCCCGGCGCGATTCCTCCTGTGCCGTACTTCAGGGCGCTCACAAGGAGGCTGAGGAGAACGGCCCACAACAGGAGGCTGAGAAGTCCGGCAGTATGGTTCTTTTTCATGACAGACCTCCGTAAATTCGGATTCATGCCGCCAGTATAGCACCTGCCGGAGGCGGCGGCAAGCCCCCATTCCGTTTGACAAAGGCCGACCTATTTGCTATGATGGAACCATTATTTGAGAGAGGAGCGGGACCATGAGACATGTGAAATACGGAAAATGCATCCGCTGCGGCAAAACCTACGCGGCCGCGCCGGACCTGACCACCTGTGAATGCGGCGGCATTTTGGATATCACCTATGACTATGAGTACATCAAAGCCCGTCTGACCAAGGAGGTTCTGGCGAACCGGGGCGAGCGGTCCATGTGGCGCTACCGGGAGCTGCTGCCCATTGAGGAGGACACGGCCCCCACGCCCCTGCGGGTGGGCTGGTCCCCGCTTTACGAGGAGCCGCGCCTTGCGGAGCAATTGGGCCTGGGCCGTCTCTTTGTGAAGGACGACGGCCAGAACCCCACGGCGTCCCTCAAGGACCGGGCCAGCGCCATGGCCGTGGCCAAGGCCCGGGAGGCCGGGGCCGGGGTGATTGCCTGCTCCTCCACCGGAAACGCCGCCTCCTCCCTGGCGGGCAACGCGGCGGCGGCAGGGCTGTCCACGTACATTTTCGTTCCCTCCCGGGCCCCCAAGGGGAAGGTGGCCCAGCTGATGACCTTCGGGGCCGCGGTGATCTCCGTTCAGGGGAGTTATGAGGAGACCTTCGAGCTTTCCAAAGCGGCCATCGACAAATGGGGCTGGTACAACCGCAACGCCGCCATCAACCCCTATCTCTCCGAGGGCAAGAAGACCGTGGCCCTGGAGATCCTGGAGCAGTTGAACTGGCAGGTCCCGGATTACATCGCCATCTCCGTGGGGGACGGCTGTACCATCGCGGGGCTGTGGAAGGGCCTGAAGGACCTGCATGCCATCGGCTTCATCGACCGCCTGCCCCGGCTCATCTCCGCCCAGGCGGCGGGCTGCTGCCCCTTAAACCGGGCGATTGAGACCGGCGAACCCTGGAAACCCATGGAGGAGAACACCCTGGCGGACTCCATCGCCGTGGGTGTGCCCCGGAACGCGGACAAAGCCCTCCTGGCCATCCGGGAGTCCCGCGGCCTGACGGTGAACGTCACGGACGAGGAGATCATGGCGGCCCAGCAGCTGCTGGGGCGGACCTGCGGCGTCTTCGGCGAGCCCGCCGGAGTCACGGGCACGGCAGGGGTGAAGAAGCTCTGCGAGGCCGGAAAAATCGGCAAACACGACACGGTGGTTTCCGTGGTGACGGGGAACGGCTTGAAGGACGTGGCCAACGCCATCGCCGCCTGCGGGGAGCCCATTGCCATCCCCGGAAGCATGGACCGGCTGCTGGAGGCCTTCGCAGAACGGGGAATCCGGACGGACGAGGCATGACCGTCCGGCCATACCGCCCCTCGGACCTTCCGGAAATCACGGAATTGTTTTACGACACGGTGCATACGGTGAATGCCGGGGACTACACGCCGGAACAGCTGGACGCCTGGGCGGACGGCGCCCCGGATACGGCGGAGTGGGGCCGGACGCTGGCGGAACACACCGCGTTTGTGGCAATGGAAGGGGAGATCCTTGCAGGGTTCGGGGACATGGACGCCTCGGGCTATCTGGACCGGCTGTATGTGCACAAAGACTTTCAGCGCCGGGGCATCGCCTCCGCCCTCTGCGGCGCGCTGGAGGCGACGGTGGGGACGGAGCGGATTGTCACCCACGCCTCCATCACCGCCCGGCCGTTTTTCGAGAGCCGGGGATACCGGCTGGTCCGGGAGCGGCGGGTGGTCCGGCACGGGGTGCCCATGACCAATTACCGTATGGAGAAGCGGCGGCCCGGGCCTGCACAAAACGCCTGATACTCAGCAGAAAACGCCGTTGCGCCCCAGGCGGAAACGGAGTAAGATATCTCTGATACGGCATCCCAAAAGACTGGAGGGGACTCCCGATGAATACGGCATTCGACGCCCACTGCTGGGCGGAAATCGACCTGGACGCCCTGGCCCATAACTTCCGCCTGATTCAGGAAAAGGCGGCGCCTGCGGCGGTCTGCGCCGTGGTAAAGGCCGACGCCTACGGCCACGGGGACCGCATGGCGGCCCGGACCCTGGGGGCGGCAGGGGCGGCCTGGTTTGCTGTCAGCTCCCTGGCGGAGGCCCGGCATCTGCGCCGCAGCGGCATCAGACAGCCCATTTTGATTCTGGGCATGACCCGCCCGGAGTGCGCCGGGACGCTGGCGGCGGAGGGCATTACCCAGGCAGTCTACAGCCTGGAGTACGCCCGGGCCCTGTCTCGTGCGGCGGAGGCCGCCGGGGTGACGGTGGAGGGGCACTTGAAGATCGATACCGGCATGGGCCGCATCGGCTTCGGGGCCTGCCGGGACTTTGAGGGGGCGGTTTCCGGCCTCCTGGAGTGCCGGAGGCTGAACGGCCTTTCCATCACCGGTGCGTTCCAGCACTTTTCCGTGGCGGACTCCCTGACGGAGGAGGACCGCCGCTACACGGAGGGGCAGTACACCCTGTTCCGCCGGGTGGTGGAGTGCCTGGAAGCGGTGGGACCCTTGAAAACCGTTCACTGCTCCAACTCCGCCGGGCTGACGGCCCATCCGGAATGGAGCTGCGACATGGTCCGGGCCGGGGTCATTCTCTATGGCCAGGACCCCAGCGCCCAGGTAGCCTTTCCCGGCCTCCGGCCCGCCATGTCCCTGAAAACCGTGGTCAGTCAGGTGAAGGATCTGGCCCCCGGAGACTGCGTGGGCTACGGGCGGTATTATACGGCGGACCGCGCCCTGCGGGCGGCCACGGTTTGCTGCGGCTACGCCGACGGCTATCCCCGGTGCCTGTCCAACCTGGGCATGGCTTCTATTCACGGCTGTCCCGCGCCGGTGATCGGCCGGGTGAGCATGGACCAGATCGTTCTGGATGCCTCCCAGGCGCCGGGGGTCTCCGCCGGAGACGAGGTCACGCTGCTGGGAGCCGCTCCGGCGGACGGCTTTGCCCAGGCGGCGGAAAAGGCGGGAACCATCTCCTATGAGCTCCTCTGCGCCGTGGCCCGCCGGGTGCCCCGGGTGTATCTCCGGGGGGGAGAAGTGGTGGAGATTCTGGACTACCTGGACAAGGAGTGAGCGTTTCGCCAATGCCGGAGGTGGAAACGATTGAGGAGGCCGGTGGGAAAGAGGCGTGTCCCGTTTGAAGCGCTTATTCTGCAGGGGCGGACCTATGTGTTCGCCCCTGCGCTGTGTTCCTCCGATAAAATGCGTAATCGGGCACTCCTCTGGAAAGATCAACCTTGACATCCGATTCCTTCCATGCTATCATCGTTTACAGGAAGCCCGTCCCCGGGAAGTGATTTCTGACTGGAGGACCGGATTTTCAGATCTGCCGGTCTGGCGGCAAGGTGGCATCCGAGCCGTAAGAGGAGAGAACAGCCGACGCGGAGGAGCAATTTCTCCGAGTCTGGGTGAGTCATGCGTTTGCGGCCCCTCTGCCGGACAGGCGGAGGGGCTTTGTTTTTCAAAAAGGAGGGAAGACTATATGGAAACCCGTATCGCCGTCCTGGCGGTCATCGTCCGGGAGGCGGACTCCGTGGCGGCGCTGAACGCCTTGCTGCACCAGTATGAGAGCGCCGTCCTTGGCCGGATGGGCATTCCCTGCCGGGAGCGGGGAATCCGGCTCATCAGCGTGGCCCTGGACGCCCCGGCGGACGTGATTTCCGCCCTGTCCGGGAAGATCGGGCGGCTGCCCGGCGTGACGGCGAAGACCGTTTACGCCCCCGAAAATGCCTGAGCCCTGCAAAAAGAACACATTATGGGAGGAAACAACGGATGAAAGCCTTGAAGACCCTTGCCCTTGCCTTAGCCCTGCTGCTGGCCCTTTCCGCCTGCGGCGTGATTCGCGGCGAAGACGGCCCTGCTCAAGTGGTGGGTGGTTCCAACCCGGTGGAGGAACCGGCCTCCGAAACCGCCCCGGAGAGCCCGGAGGAAGCGCCGCCGGAGGTTCCCGCCCTGCGGGTGGGGGCGCTGAAGGGCCCCACCGCCATGGGACTGATCCGCATGATCTCCAACGACGGCGTCAACAGCTATACCCTGGCGGGCTCCGCCGACGAGCTGACCCCCAAGCTCATCAAGGGGGAGCTGGATATCGTCTGCGTTCCCGCCAATCTGGCGGCGGTCCTCTATAACAAGACCGAGGGCCAAATCGTCACCCTGGCCGTCAATACCCTGGGGGTTCTCTACATCGTGGAGAACGGCGGGGAGAGTGTCCGGTCCATGGCGGACCTCAAGGGAAAATCCATCGTCGCCGCCGGGAAGGGGTCTACGCCGGAGTTTGGCCTCCGCTACCTCCTGGAGCAAAGCGGCCTGGACCCGGACCAGGACGTGACCGTTGAGTGGAAATCCGAGCACGCTGAATGTGTCGCCGCCCTGGCGGCGGGAACGGCGGACCTCGCTTTGCTGCCTCAGCCCTTCGTCACCGTGGCCCAGGGAAAGCTGGAAAACCTCCGGGTGGCCCTGGACCTGACGGCGGAGTGGGACGCACTGGATAACGGCTCCGCCATGATTACCGGCGTGGCGGCGGCCCGGCGGGACCTGGTGGAGGAGCGCCCGGGGCTGGTGGAGGAGTTCCTCAAGGAGTATGCCGTTTCCGTGGACTGGGTGAACGAGAACACCGCCGAAGCGGCGGAGCTGGTGGCGGCATGCGGCATCATCGAAAGCCCCGCCATCGCGGAAAAGGCCCTGCCGCACTGCAACATCGTCTGCCTCACCGGACAGGAGATGTATGAAAAGCTCTCCGGCTATCTCCAGGTGCTGGCGGAGGCGGGCCCGGAGTCCGTAGGCGGTGCGCTCCCCAGAGACGACTTTTACTATGGCAACTAAGCTCCGCCCCTGGTCCGTGGCCTTCTGGCTGCTGGTCTGGCAGGGGGGGAGCGTGGCTCTGGCGGCGGCAAATCCCAGCGGGTCGCTGCTGCTGGCCTCGCCGGTTCGGTCGGCCCTCCGGCTTCTGGAGCTGCTGCCCTCCTCCGCCTTCTGGCGGGCGGTGGGGAGCTCCTCCCTCCGCATTTTCGGGGGCTTCCTGCTCTCCTGCGCGTTGGCTCTGCTATTGGCGTCCCTGGCGGTGGGGCGTCCCTGGCTCCGGGAGCTGCTGGCTCCGCCGGTGGCGGTGGTGAAGGCCACACCGGTGGCCTCTTTCATCATCCTGGCCCTGGTGTGGCTGGACGCCCGGTCCCTGCCCCTCTTCATCTCTGCCCTGATGGTCTTCCCGCCGGTGTACCTCAACGTGCTGGAGGGCCTCCGCCGGACGGACCGCAAGCTGCTGGAGCTGGCGCAGGTCTACCGGATTCCCCTGGGGCGGCGCATCCGGGGAATCTACCTGCCCCAGGTCCTGCCTTATTTCCGCTCTGCGGCTTCCCTGGCCCTGGGGCTCTGCTGGAAGGCGGGGGTGGCGGCGGAGGTCATCGGCCTTCCGGCGGGGACCGTCGGCGAACGGCTGTACACTGCGAAGATTTACCTGCAGACCCCGGACCTCTTCGCCTGGACCGCCGTGATTCTGCTTCTGGCGGCGGCCTTTGAGGCGCTGCTTCTGGCGGCGGTGGATTGGATTGCGGGAAAGGCGGCATCGTGATGGAAATTCGAGTGGAAGGACTCTGCAAATCATACGGCGGCAAGGTTGTGCTGATCGGCCTCTCCGCTGTCTTCCAGCCGGGCGTCACCGCTGTTGCCGCGCCCTCCGGCACGGGGAAAACCACCTTGCTCCGCCTCCTGCTGGGGCTGGAGCCGCCTGACGCGGGGACCATCCGGGGAGCGGACTGCCGCTGGGCCGCCGTGTTCCAGGAGGACCGTCTGCTGGAGGACCTGTCCGCCGCGGCGAATCTCCGCTTTGCGCTGGGGGAGGTTCCCGGAGAGGCAGGGGAGCTGCTGGCCCGCCTGGGACTGGAGCATTCGGATTCCAGGCCCCTTCGGGAGTGGTCCGGAGGCATGAAGCGGCGGCTGGCCCTGGCCCGGGCCCTGCTGGCTCCGGCAGAGGCCCTGGCCCTGGACGAGCCCTTCACCGGCCTGGACGGGGAGAGCCGGGCCCGGTGCCTGGAGCTGATCCGGGAGAGGGGAAGGGGGAAGCCCGTGCTGCTGGCTACCCACGATCTGACGGGCCTGGAGGACGCGCCGCTGCTGCGCCTGGGAAGATCATAGGGAAAAACTCCGCCGTGCGGCGGAGTTTTTTCTTGTTTTTATTGGAAATGCTCTTGAAAACCGGGGAACTTTGCCGTACAATAAACGCCGTGTAAACCGCCGTCGTTCAGGAGGAACCGCTATGCGTGTCATCACAGGCTCCGCCGGGGGCCGCCGCCTGCTGGAGCTGGAGGGGCTGGAAACCCGCCCCACCACCGACCGGGTGAAGGAGGGCGTGTTCAGCGCCCTGCAATTTGACATTGAGGGCCGCCGGGTGCTGGACCTCTTCGCGGGCACCGGGCAGATGGGCATTGAATGCCTGAGCCGGGGGGCCGCCTTCGCCGTCTTTGTGGACCAGCGGAGGGACGCCTTCGAGGTGGTGAAGAAGAATCTGGCCCTGACGAATCTCCAGGACCGGGCCCAGGTCATCTGCGGAAACGCCCGGGATTTTGTGGCCCGGACCAGTGAGGGCTTCGATCTGGTCTTCCTGGACCCGCCCTATGCCTCCGGCCTTCTGGAGGAGATGTTGGGGCGCATCACGGCGCCGGGGTTTGACATTCTCCATCCTTATGGTATAATCGTAGCGGAACACCCGGCGGACCGCCGCCTGGCCGTCCCGGCGGGATACCGGCTGCGCAAGACCTACCGTTACGGCAAGATTGCCGTCACCCTCTTCCGCCGGGAGGGAAACGAATAGAACGAGGAAACCGCTCATGAGAACAGCCATCTGCTCCGGCAGCTTCGATCCCATCACTCTGGGTCACTTGGACGTGATCCGCCGGGCCGCCGGATGCTTTGACGCAGTCTTTGTCTGCGTCAGCCCCAACGCCGAGAAGCGGAACCAGATGTTTACCCCGGAGCGGAAGCTCCAAATGGTCCGGGCCGCCATAGAGGACCTGCCCAACGTGAAAGCGGAGCTCTGGCCCGGACTGCTGGCGGATTTTGCCAGAAATCACGGAGCCTGCGCCATTGTCCGGGGGGTTCGCAGCGTGACGGATTTTGACGGCGAGTACCAGATGGCCCAGATCAACCGGGGCATCTGCCCGGGGCTGGAGACCCTGTTGCTGCCCGCCAGCGCCCCTTACCAGCACTTCAGCTCCTCCATGGCCCGGGAGATGATCCGGTACCGCCAGCCGCTGGAGCAGTATCTGCCCGGGCCCGTCATCCCGCTTGTGGAGGAACTGACAGAGAAAGAGGGAGGATCAAACCATGGCTAATGATATCAACCGCCTGATTGATATGATCTACGAGCGGATCGAGGACGCCAAGGCCCCCGCCTTGAAGCCCAGCATGAGCATCGTGGACCGGGATGAGCTGCTGGACCTGCTGGACGAGCTCCGGGCTCAGCTTCCGGCGGAGATCAAGCGGGCGCAGGAGCTGCTGAACGCCCGGGAGAAGTTTGTGGAGGACGCCAAGCGGGACGTGGAGCGCATGATGCGTCAGGCGGAGCTGGAGGCTAAGACGAAGATTTCCGAAAGCGAGGTCATGTACGCCGCCCGGGAGAAGGCCCGGCAGATCGTCACCCGGGCCGAGGAACGCTCCCGCCAGCTCTATCAGGTGGCCAACAGCTACGCCGAGGACGCTCTGGCCCGGACGGAGGAGGCGGTCCAGGCCGCCCTGGATGAGGTGAAGCAGTCCCGGGTCCGGTTCCGCACCACCTCTGCCGCCAAGATGCAGGAGCAAAGGCAGAAACTGGAAAAACAGAACGCTGAGGGCGAAGGGTGAGTTACATATAACTAACAAAATTTTGGCTAAATTGACGAAACTTTTTCTGAAATAAAATTCTGAACCGCTAAATGTGGAGAAAAAGACGAAGAAAGAGCGCTCACGGTCGCAAGATGTTGCGGCGGCGGGTGCTTTTTTTTGCGCGAAAGCCGGATCGAAAAAAGTAGAACGCACGTTTTATTCTTTAGGATTCAGGCGAAAAACAGAGGATTTTCGAGAATAGGGTCCGCTTTCTGTCGAAAAAAAATCCTTGCTTTTCAGTTCTGATTTTCGTATACTAGGTAGCATAGGTGGGGAGAAGTGGGGATTAAGGCAGATAAGTGGAGGATTCCCCCATTCCATCCCAAAAAAGGGGGAAAGGGGGCGGCTCCATGGTGCGACTGCTGGGGAAATCGAATAACAGCATTGATACGAAGGGCCGTCTGGTCATTCCCTCTGCTATGCGGGAAGCGCTGGGCGACACCTTTTTCATCACCATCGGCGCTGAACACTGCCTGACCATTTACCCCCAGGCCAAGTGGGAGCAGATGTCCGAGGAGATGGAAGAGCTCACCTATACCGAGAGTCTTGCCTTGAATCTGCTCTACGCCAATGCCGTGGAGTGCAAGCCAGACGGTCAGGGGCGGGTCCTGCTTACTGCCGACCTGCGGAAATACGCGGGCCTGCAAAAGACCTGCACCATCGTGGGCATGAACACCTTTGCCCAGATTTGGGACGAGGAGACCTGGGCGGAGCGGGAGCGGAAGATGCTGGAGGAGACAGACATGGCCGCGGCCATGGACGCCTTGACCCGGGCCCGCCGGAACCGGGGGTGAGTTCCAATGGAATACACACACAAGTCCGTCATGGTAGACGAGTGCATGCAAGCCCTGAACATCCGCCGGGACGGCGTCTATGTGGACGGCACCCTGGGCCGGGCGGGGCACTCCCGGGAGATTGCGAAGCGGCTGACCACCGGCCGCCTCATCTGCATCGACCAGGATTCCGCCGCCATTGAGGCGGCGCAGGAACAGCTGGCCCCCTGGATGGACCGGGTGCGGCTGGTTCACAGCAACTTTGCGGAGCTGGGAATCGTTCTGGCGGAGGAGCCGGACGTGGATGGAATGCTCTTTGACCTGGGCGTTTCCTCCCCCCAGCTGGACGATCCGGAGCGGGGATTTTCCTACATGCAGGACGCTCCGCTGGATATGAGGATGGACCAAACCTCCCCCCTGACGGCGCGGGAGGCGGTCAACTCCTGGAGTTTGGAGGAGCTTCGGCGCGTTTTATTTGAGTTTGGGGAAGAACGGTATGCCCCCGGTATCGCCCGAGCCATTGTGCGGCAGCGGGAACAGCGCCCCATTGAGACCACTTTGGAGCTGGTGGAAGTCATCAAGTCCGCCATGCCCCCGGCGGCTCTGCGGGAGAAACAACACCCCGCCAAGCGGAGCTTTCAGGCCATCCGCATTGCCGTCAACGGCGAGCTGGATGTCCTGCCCCCCATGCTGCGGGCGGCGGTGGACAGGCTCCGGCCCGGCGGGCGGCTGGCGGTGATTACCTTCCACTCCCTGGAGGATCGGATCGTCAAGCGGACTCTGCGGGAGCTGGCCCAGGGCTGTACCTGCCCGCCGGATTTCCCGGTGTGCGTCTGCGGGAAAAAGCCGTTGGTGCGGCTGGCGAAGCCTGTGACGCCCGGAGCGGCGGAGGTGAAGGAGAATCCCCGGGCCAGAAGTGCCCGGCTCCGAACGGCGGAGAAATTGGACAAGTCCGAGAGCTGACAATTGTGTTTGAATACGACGGAAAGGGGGCGGCTCCATGGCGGCGGCGGCGCGGGACACGCGGTATCGCGGAAGACAGCCGGTAAACGGCAGTCTGGCGTATGATCTGGACTATGCGGTTCGGGAACGGGAACTGCGCCACGCAGGGGAGGCTCCCAGGGCGCGGGAGAAGGTTCGGACAAAGGTCCGTGAAGCGCCCCGTGTCCTGGTTCGGGCGCGGCAGGTGGTCTCTCCTCTAGCGCTGCTGAGCGTGGCGTCCATTATGGGGCTGGCCCTGCTGGTGCTGATGAGCTATGTACAGCTGACCAAGCTCTCGGCGGAGACCGTGAAGCTGCAAAACCAGCTGGAGGAGCTGGAGGCGGAGAATGTGAATCTCACCGCCCAATACCAGCGAATGTTTGACATGGCCTCCGTGAAGGAGGCGGCGGAGGCGGCGGGTATGAGAAAGCCCAGCAGCACCCAGATGGGCCGCCTGGACCTGTCGGCGGGGGATTCCGCCGTGGCCTACCGGCAGAAGGAGCCGGGGCTGTTCAGCCGCATCCTCTCGTCTCTCCATGGCGGGGTCTATGCGGTGGTGGAATATTTCGGCTGACCGGCGCACTATAATGAGCTGACAAAACCTTCGGCCCTGACAACGTTCGGAGGGGAGCGGGAGTTTTCCCGCTCCCTCCCTTCATCCTTTATCATTTCTTCCCAGGAGGCGGCAGCATGGCGAACCGTTCCCCAAAAATTCCAACCCTTCACCGCAAGAGCGAGTCCGCCCGCCGGGCCAATCAGATCATCCGCGGCCGGACGCTGCTGATGATGCTGCTCCTGGGTGTGGGTACGTTCCTGCTCCTGTTCTGGAAGCTCTACGACCTCCAGATCAACCAATATGACGAGATGACGGCCCGGGCCGTTCACCAGCAGACCCGAGAGGTCTCCGTCAACGCCTCCCGGGGGACCATCTACGACAAAAACCATAACATCCTGGCCAGCTCCACCACGGCGGAGAAGGTGATCCTGGACCCCCTGCGGATCAATCTGTTTGTTGAGAGCCAGGAGGAGGCCCAGGACGAGGCCGCCGACAGGGCCAGGGAAAAAGGGGAGACCTATACCCGGCAACCCATCCGGGACCAGAGTTACATCGCCCGGGGGCTGAGCCGGATTCTGGACATGGACCAGGAGTCCATCGAAAAGAAGATGGGGAACATCAAGTCGGAATATGTCATCCTGCGCCAGAAGGTGGAAAAGGAGCTGGCCGACGAGGTTCGGAAATTCATCAACGGCCAGATCGACGAGGAGGGGAACGAAATCCCGGAGGGCCAGCAGCGCAGCGTCACCGGCGTGTACCTGGAGCCGGACTCCAAGCGGTATTATCCCTACAACGCCATGGCGGCCAACGTGCTGGGCTTTGTCAACAGCGAAAACGAGGGCGCCGTGGGCCTGGAGGTCAAATACGACAGCGATCTCTCCGGCGAATCCGGCATGACCATCTCCGCCAAAAACAACAAGGGCCAGCCCATGCTCTTCCAATACGAGCAGTACTTTGACGCGGAGAACGGCAGCGACTTGGTGCTGACCCTGGATATCAACGTTCAGATCGCCCTGGAGAAGGGCATGGAGTCCATGCTCAGCAAATTTGACGCGGCAAAAGGCGGCACGGGCATCGTCATGGATGTGAACACCGCGGCCATCCTGGGCATGGCCTCCTACCCCAACTATGACTCCAACCAGTCCGGCGTCCTCTACGACGAGAAGCTGAAAGCCAAGCTGGAGGAGCAGTTGGAGGACATTGAGAAAAACCGGGACAAATACGCGGCGCAGGACGCTGCGGAAGACGCCGCGAGAGCGGAGGCGGGCATAGAGGACGACGGGGAAGAGCGGGTGAGCGCCTATGAAAAGGCAGTAACCAAGGTTAAGGACGACACCCTCAAAAGCCAGTGGCGGAACAAGTGCATCGACTCCACCTACGAGCCCGGCTCCACCTTCAAGCCCATTACCCTGGCGGCGGCGCTGGAGGAGGGGGTCATCAACATGAACTCCACCTATGAGTGCTCCGGCTCCGTCATGGTCAAGGGCTGGGATAAGCCCTTCTACTGCTCCCGGCAGACCGGACACGGACACCAGATTTTGAAAGAGGCGGTGGGCAACTCCTGCAACCCGGCCTTCATCAAGATCGGTCAGACCCTGGGCACCAGCAAATTTTACGAATACCTCAAGTCCTTCGGCCTGATGGAAAAGACCGGCGTGGACATGATCGGCGAGGCCCAGGGCATCTTTACGGACGAAAAGAGCTTCAACTCCAACATCGTCTCCTTGTCCTCCTACGCCTTCGGCCAGACCTTCAACGTCACGCCCCTGGAGCTCATCCGGGCCCAGGCGGCCTGTATCAATGGGGGCTATCTCTACGAGCCCTACGTGGTGGAGCAGGTGCTGGACGGGGAGGGGAACATCCTCCGCCAGCACGAGACCAAGTGTATCCGGCAGGTCGTCAGCGAGGAGACCTCCGCCAAGGTCCGGGAGTGTCTGGAGTACGTGGTGGCGGAGGGCACCGGTCGGAACGGCCAGGTGACGGGCTACCGCGTGGGCGGCAAAACCGGCACCGCCGACAAAACCGGAACCAAAACCGCCAGCAATCCAAAGGGCGACATCGTGGTGTCCTTCATGTGCTTTGCCCCGGCAGACGACCCGCAGTATATTATGCTGATTACCATGGACACCCCCAGCCGTACCACGGGGACCTTTCCCTCCGGCGGCAGCATGGTGGCCCCCACGGCCAGCCAGATCATGAGCGAGATCCTCCCCGTCCTGGGGGTGGAGCCGGACTACACCGCCGACCAGCTGGCGGGAGCCGACGCCGCCGTGCCCAATGTGGTGGGCCAGGATCTGGAGTCCGCCAAGTCCCGGCTGGAAAACGCGGGCTTTGCCTTCCGTACCGTGGGCACTGGACCGGAGGTCACGGCCCAGACCCCCGAGGGCGGCGCCATCGTGCCCAACAACGCCTCCATCGTCCTGTACCTGGGGGAGGAGAAAAACAACGACCTCCGGGCGGTGCCGAATGTTATTGGCATGACCGCCGCCGAGGCCAATCAGGCCCTGACCAACGCGGGATTCATCATGCGGGTGACAGGGGCCACAAGCACGGACTCCGGCAACGTCAAAGCCATCTCCCAGGACCGGGGCGAGGGGTCTGAGCTGGTTCCCGGCAGTGTGGTGACAGTCCGCTTCGGCGACAGCTCCGTGAGAGACTAAGAGCAGGTTTTGCCTGATTTTTGGCAGGATACGCCGTATACATTGCGTTTTATTCGGGTTATAATCATCCAGAACGTATTCAACTGGATGGAGGTTTACCAAGTATGAAGCTCAAGAAATTGCTGGAGGGGCTGGAAATCCTCTCCGCCAACGTGGATTTGGAGACAGAGATTGCCCAGGTCTGTTACGACTCCCGGCAGGTGAAGCCCGGGGACCTCTTCGTTGCCCTCAGCGGTTACACGGTGGACGGACACCGCTTCATCCCCCAGGCCATGGCCTCCGGCGCGGCGGCGGTTCTCTGTCAGACCCTGCCGGAGGAGGGAGAAACTCCCTATGTCCAGGTGGCGGACTCCCGCCGGGCCCTGGCGGTGACGGGGGCCAACTTCTTTGGCCGCCCGGCGGATGCCATGACCATGGTGGGCGTCACCGGCACCAACGGGAAGACCACCTCCACCTACCTCCTCAAGGCCGTTTTGGAGGCCCGGGGCGAAAAGGTGGGCTTGATCGGCACAAACCAGAATATGATTGGGGAGGAGGCCCTTCCTACGGAGCGGACCACTCCCGAGTCCTTCGAGCTCCAGAAGCTCTTTGCCCGGATGCGGGACGCGGGCTGCACCTATGTGGTGATGGAGGTTTCCTCCCATGCCCTGTTCCTGGACCGGGTCTATGGAGTCCGCTATGAGGCGGGGGTTTACACGAACCTGACCCAGGACCATCTGGACTTCCACAAGACCATGGAGGAATACTGCGACGCCAAGGCCCTCCTGTTCCGGAACTGCAAAACCGGCGTGGTCAACGCCGGAGATCCTTGGACACCCCGGCTTTTGAAGGATGCGGCCTGCAAGGTTCTCACCTTCTCCAGCACTGGGGAAGCGGATCTCCGGGCGGAGGACATTCTGCTGGCGGAGGACCACGTGGCCTTTTCCGTCGTTCGCGGCGGGGAACGGGTTCCTGTCCGGGTGAACATTCCGGGGCATTTTATGGTTGACAACGCCCTGGATGTGCTGGGGGCGGCCCTGGCTCTGGGGATTCCTCTGGAGGAGAGCGCCGCGGTTCTGGCCCGGGTGCCCCATGTGAAGGGCCGAGTGGAGGTGGTTCCAACCCCGGGGAAGGAATACACTGTTCTCATCGACTACGCCCACAGCCCCGACAGTTTAGTGAATGTCCTGACCACGGTCAAGGGCTTTGCCAAGGGCCGGACCGTGGCCCTCTTCGGCTGCGGCGGGGACCGGGACAGGGCCAAGCGGCCCAAGATGGGCCGGGCCGCGGCGGAGATTGCGGATTTTGCCATCGTCACCACCGACAACCCCCGGACGGAGCGCCCGGCGGACATCATCGCCGATATTCTGCCGGGGCTGGAAGGAACAGGGACGCCCTATGAGGTCATTGAGGACCGGGTGGAGGCCATCCATTGGGCGATGGACCACGCCCGGGCGGGAGACGTGATCGTTCTCTGCGGCAAGGGCCACGAGACCTACCAGGAGGTGGGCCGCGAAAAGCGCCACATGGACGAGCGGGAGATCGTCGCAGAGTATCTGCGCTGAGAGAAAAACCGTCCGGAAGAGCCGGACGGGGGAGAGGGAAAACTATGATCGTTACGTTATTGCTGGCCATGGGAGCAAGTTTCCTGCTGACCCTGGTTTTGGGGAGATTCGTCATTGCGGAGCTGCGGAAGCTGAAGGCGGGCCAGGAGATTCGGAAAGAGGGACCCTCCTGGCACGCTGGAAAGGCGGGCACGCCCACCATGGGCGGCGTCATGTTTATCATCGGGTCCGGGGTGGTGGCCTTCCTCATGGGCTGGGAGGCCATGCAGCGCGGGGAGTTCGCCCACCTTTACGTGTACTTCTTTGCCCTGATTTTCGGCCTGATCGGCGTGGTGGACGACTATCGGAAGATTCGCCAGCATCAGAACGAGGGGCTGACGGCCAAGCAGAAGTTCATTCTCCAGCTGGCCGCCGCGGTGATGTTCCTCAGCCTGATGCGCTATGAGGGACTGCTGACCAATGCGCTGTATATCCCCTTTGCCAACATCACCGTGGAAATCAACTGGATTCTCTACCTGATTTTCGCCGCCTTCGTCATCGTGGGCTGTGTCAACGCGGTCAACATCACCGACGGAATCGACGGGCAGTCCTCCAGCGTGACCTTTGTGGTGATGGTCTTTTTCACCGCCGCCGCGGCCAAGTGGGAACTTCTGCCCCTGGCGCTGTTCCCCGCCGCCCTGGCGGGAGGGCTGGCGGCCTTCTTCTGTTACAACCACCACCCCGCCAAGGTCTTCATGGGGGATACCGGCAGCCTCTTCATGGGCGGCGCGGTGGCCGCCCTGGCCTTCGCCATGGATATGCCCCTGATTCTGCTCTTTGTGGGCATCATCTATATTCTGGAGACCTTGTCCGACATCATCCAGGTGGTCTATTTCAAGGCTACCCACGGCAAGCGGTTTTTTAAAATGGCTCCTCTGCACCACCACCTGGAGCTCTCCGGGTGGAGCGAGGCGAAACTGGTGACGGTATTCTCCGGCGTGACGCTTCTGTTCTGCGTCCTGGCCTGGATTGGAATCCAGGGGAGATCATACTGAGTCTGAAATTTGAAGCGGAGGAGGGAGTATATGGCGTCACGCGGCAGTTCAGCGGCACGACGGGAGCCCCAGCGGCGTCCGGAGTCTCAGCGGAGGCCCGCCCAGCAGAGGCGGAAGCCCACCCCGTCCCGGAAGCCCGCTCCGGTCCGGCAGAGCGTAGTCATTCCCTTCCCCATGCCAGAGCGTCAGCCGGTGAAGCGCCCCCGCCGCCGGCCCCTGAGCCGGGAGGAGGCCCAGCGCCGCCATGAAATTCGCCTCCGCCAGCAGGCGCTGGAGGAAGAGGGCAGGGAGCTGGCCAAAGGCCCCATCGACCTGCCCTTCTGCCTTCTGGTTCTGCTGCTGATGTCCATTGGACTTGTGATGCTGTTGTCCGCCAGCTTCCCCTCCGCCTATTACAACACGAAAAACAACGACCCGACCTACTGGTTTGTCCGTCAGGGTGTCTTCGCCGTCATGGGCATCGCCGGTATGCTGTTCATCGGAAAAATCAACTACCGGCGCCTTCGGGGCGTTGCAAAGTCCCTGTTGTATGTGTCCATCTTCCTTCTGGTTTTCGTGGCGATTCCGGGGAATCCCGTGGCTGTCACCGTCAAGGGCGCAACCCGCTGGATCGGCGTGGGCGAGCTGTTCAGCTTCCAGCCCTCGGAAATTGCCAAGATGGCCATTGTCATCTATTTTTCCGACAGCATTTCCCGAAAAAAGGACCTCATGCGTTCCTTCCGCTACGGCGTCCTGCCCTATGCCGCCCTGCTGATCGTAACGGCGGGACTGGTGGCCATTGAGCCCCACCTCTCCGGCGCCCTCCTGATTTTAGGCGTGGGCGCGGCGCTGATGCTGGTGGGCGGCATCAACTGGGCCTGGGTCTTCGGCGCCCTGGGCGGTGCGGCCGGAATGCTGTACTTCGCCCTGTTTGTGGTGGGATACAACACCTCCCGCATCCAGTACTGGCTGAATCCCTGGGCGGACATGAAGGACAAAGGCTATCAGCTCTCCCAGAGCCTCATCACCATCGGCTCCGGCGGCCTCCTGGGAGTGGGCCTGGGGAAGAGCCGCCAGAAGTTCCTGTTCCTCCCGGAGGAGCACAACGATTTCATCTTTGCCATCATCTGCGAGGAGCTGGGGCTCATCGGAGCCAGCGTCATTATGCTCCTCTTTGCGGCGCTGATTCTCCGGGGCTATTGGATTGCACTTCACGCCAGGGACCGCTTCGGAAGCCTCCTGGTCATCGGCGTCACCACGCTGATCGCCATGCAGACCTTCCTGAACATCGGCGTGGTGACGGGCCTCCTGCCTACCACCGGCATCTCCCTGCCCTTCTTCAGCTACGGAGGAACGGCCCTGTCCATCCAGCTGGCGGAGATGGGGGTGGTGCTGTCGGTGTCGCGGCAGATGAAGCCCACAAAAGCAGGCTGAAAGCAGCGTGGGAGGTTTGTTTGGATATTCCCGCCGGTCAGCGGACCGGCAAATGCGCCCAGGGCGCAGGAGTCAAGGTGCTTTTGTGACGGCGGGGGAACGGCACACCCCTGCCGGTGCAAAAAGAATTGGATGGGAGGCGGTTTGAATGCCGGAACCATTGCAGCGCGTCATCTTCACCTGCGGCGGCACGGCGGGGCATGTGAATCCGGCCATCGCCCTGGCCCAGCTGACCTTGGAGAAAAATCCCCAGGCGCAGATTCTGTTCGTCGGCGCGGAGCGGGGCCTGGAGAAGGACCTGGTGCCTAAGGCGGGTTACGCCTTCAAAACCGTCCACATCTCCAGCTTTCACCGCTCCTTCAAGCCCGCCGAGATTCGGCACAACCTCATCTCCGTGGGCAACCTCATCCGGGCTCCCGGCGAGGCCCGGGCCATCCTCCGGGCCTTCCGGCCCGACGCGGTGGTGGGCACCGGGGGCTATGCCAGTTATCCCATGGTAAAGGCCGCCGCCAGAATGAAGATTCCCACGGCGGTCCACGAATCCAACGCCGTGCCGGGCCTGACCACGCAGATGCTGGAGAATTACGCGGACCGGATCATGGTGGGCTTTGAATCCTGCCGGAAGCACTACCGCCGCCCGGAGAAGGTGGTTGTCACCGGCACGCCGGTGCGGAGCGATTTCTTTTCGATGACGAAGCCGGAGGCCAAGAAGGCCCTGGGCGTGGACGACGGGCGGCCCCTGATCGTCTCCTTCTGGGGATCTCTGGGCGCCTCGGGCATGAACCGCCAGATGGCGGATTTTCTGGCCCTGGAGGCGGGGAAGCAGCCCTTCCACCACATCCACGGCGCGGGAAAGCCGGGACTGCCCATGATGCGGGAGCTGCTGCGGGAGAAGGGCGTGGACCTGGAGGCCTGTCCCGCCCTGCAACTGCGGGAGTACATTTATGACATGGCCCCCGTGATGCGGGCGGCGGACCTGGTGATCTGCCGGGCCGGGGCCTCCACTATCAGCGAGCTGACGGCTCTGGGAACCCCGGCGCTGATGGTTCCCTCCCCCTATGTCACCAACAACCACCAGGAGAAGAACGCCCGGGCTCTGGAAGAGGCCGGAGGCGCGGCTGTGCTGCTGGAGCCGGAGGGCTCCGGTCAGGCCCTGTTCCAGGCGGCCTGCGGCATTCTCCATGACGAGGCCCGCCTCCGGGCCATGGAGGAGGCCATGGCCTCCCTGGGCATCCGGGATGCGGCGGAGCGCATTTACCAGACGGTATTGACGGCGCAAAAGTAACCAGAAGCCCCTTTCTTCCATAGGATGGAGCGTTACACCATTCTTGGAGCGGAGGGACGGACATGAGTCAGTTGATCATAAGAGGCGGCAGCCGCCTGGAGGGCGAGACGGAAATCCAGGGGGCAAAAAACAGCGTCCTGCCCATTTTGGCAGCCACGCTGCTGACGGCGGGACAGGTGGAGCTGCGGGGCTGCCCCCGCCTGCGGGATGTGGACGCCTCGGTTCGCATTCTGGAGGGTCTGGGCTGCACGGCCCGCTGGGAAGGGCCGGACACGCTGACAGTGGACACCCGGAGCCTGGAGGGCTGCGCCGTCTCCGAGGCGCTGATGCGGGAAATGCGGTCCTCCGCCATTTTTCTGGGGGCCATCCTGGCCCGGTGCGGTCAGGCGGAGCTGAGCTACCCCGGCGGCTGTGAGCTGGGTCCCCGGCCCATTGACCTTCATCTCTCCGGTCTCCGGGACCTGGGAGCGGAGATCGACGATGCGGGGGGCGTTTTGCACTGCAAGGCACTCCGGCTCCGCGGCCGGGAGGTGGTGCTGAGCTTTCCCTCCGTGGGAGCCACGGAGAATCTGATGCTGGCGGCCTGCGGTGCCTCCGGTGTCACCACCATCGCAAACGCCGCCCGGGAGCCGGAGATCGTGGACCTCCAGGGCTTCCTCACCGCCTGCGGGGCCAGGGTGTCCGGGGCGGGAACCTCCACGGTGTCCGTGGAAGGAGGGCGGACGCTCCACGGCTGTACTTACACCGTCATGCCGGACCGGATTGCGGCGGCTACTTATCTCTGTGCGGCGGCTTCCGCCGGGGGAGAAATCTTTCTCCGCCGGGCCCGGGAGGAACACTTGTCCACCGTCACCGCCGTGCTGCGGGAGGCGGGCTGTGCCATCCGCTCCGACGAAGAGGGCGTGGCCTGTGCCTGCCGGGGACGGCCGGCGGCGGTGCGCCCGGTGCGGACGGCCCCTTATCCCGGCTTTCCCACCGATGCCCAGGCCATTTTGATGGCGGCGCTGCTGAGATGCCGGGGCGCGGCGGTGTTTGAGGAGAACATGTTTGAAAACCGCTACCGCCACGTTGACGAGCTGGCCCGCATGGGGGCCAACATCCGGGTGTCCGGCCGGGCGGCGGTGGTGACGGGGGTGGAACGCCTCCACGGCGCGCCGGTGCGCTGTACGGACCTTCGGGGCGGGGCGGCGCTGTGCGTGGCGGCCCTGGCGGCCGAGGGAGAGACGGAAGTCTCTGAAACCGGCCACATTGACCGGGGCTATGAGGACATCGCCCGGGACCTTCGGGCCCTGGGGGCGGAGGCCCGCCGGCTGGAGCGTTAAACAGGAAAGCCCCGGGGGGCCGCAGAAACGGTCCCCCGGGCGGATAGATGATGGCAGCAGCGGCTCCGGAAAAGCTGGGGGGAAGTATGGGCGGCTGCCTGGAGGGAAAGCAACTGGCGAGGAATGATGAAATGGCTGGTGGAGCCCATCGGCCTGGACAGGGCTGCCAAAATCTGTGAGAAGTGCCGGCGGTATATCGTCTCTGACGGAGAATGATATGGACGAAAAGGCCATTCAAGCCATTTTAGCGGCCTTGGAGAAGGACAATCGGGTGAAGCTGCTGCGGCAGAAAGATGATAGAAGTGGAGCGCAGTCATGGCGAGACGGAAGCATACAAAGCGGCGAAGAGGACGGGGAGGCTTCGGCTTCCTCTATAAGCTGCTGTCCGTTCTGCTGATCTGCGGAGCGATTATCGCCGCCATGACGCTGTTTTTCCGGGTGGACAAGATCGCCGTCACCGGGCAGAAGCGCTATACGGAGGAGGAAATCCGGGAAGCCTCCGGCGTGGAGCCGGGGTCCAATCTGTACCTATTAAATAAGTACGACGTGGCCCGGGCCATCACCCGGAAGCTGCCCTATATTGAGGACATCCGCATCAACCGGAAGCTGCCGGACACGCTGCTCATTGAGGTCCGCGAAAGCGGGCGGCCCTTCGCTCTGGTGCAGGACGGCAGCACATGGCTGATCAGCAGCAACGGCAAAATTGTGGAGCAGCTGCCGGAAAAGGAAGCGGGGCAGTACGGCCGGATCTCCGGCTGTCAGCTCCTGGCCCCCTCGGTGGGCGCTGCCATCGCCCTGGCCACGGAATACGCCTCCCAGCAGTCCAGCCTCCTGGAGCTCATCGCGGCGCTGGACGACGCGGGCCTGACGGAGAACGTGGACGGCATCCGCCTGGATGACCTCAGCTATCTGGACATGGATTACATCGGCCGCTTTACCGTGCGGATGGCCTACGGCGCGGACTATGCGTGGGAGCTGGTCAAGCTGACGGCCACCCTGGAAGACGAGGCCATCCAAAGCAACATGACCGGCACCATTGACCTGCGCCTGGAGAGCGATCGGGTGTTTCTCATACCCGGTGAGCGGTAGAGCTGGCTTTGCATGATGTTTTTTTGAGAATTTGCGTCGAAAGCGAAACAGGCACTTGACCGGAGGGAAAAAGTGGCTTACAATAAGAAAATGAATAGAGTTTCACGGCCTCAAGTCAGGAGACGGTGAATCGCGGCGTCCTATGAGGGCGGTTGCACAAATGATAGCAGGAGGCAGCACTATGGCATTTGGTTTGGAAAGCAGTCCCGATACCGTTGTCAACATCAAAGTAATCGGAGTCGGCGGCGCTGGAAATAACGTGGTAAACCGCATGGTCAGCTCCGGGACCAAGGGCGTGGACTTTGTGGCGGTCAACACGGACAAGCAGGCGCTGAATATCTCCAGCGCCGCCTATAAGATTCAAATCGGCGAGAAGCTGACCCATGGGCAGGGCGCAGGCTCTGATCCGGAGGTGGGCCGCAAGTCCGCCGAGGAGAGCCGGAACCAGATTGCCAAGGCCCTGGAGGAGACGGACATGGTCTTCATCACCGCGGGCATGGGCGGCGGCACGGGCACCGGCGCGGCCCCCATTGTGGCGGAGCTGGCCAAAGAGCTGGAGATCCTCACCGTGGGCGTGGTGACAAAGCCCTTCGGCTTCGAGGGACGCCGCCGGATGCAGCAGGCCGAGGGCGGCATTGAGGAGCTTCGGACCAAGGTGGATTCCCTGGTCATCATTCCCAACGAACGGCTCAAGCACGCCACGGATCAGAAAATTACATTTGCCAATGCCTTTGAAATTGCCGACGACGTGCTCCGTCAGGCGGTGCAGTCCATCTCCGACCTGATCCGGGACACGGGCTTCATCAACCTGGACTTCGCCGACGTCACCGCCGTCATGAAGGACGCGGGCCTTGCCCACATGGGCGTGGGCCGGGCCGCCGGGAAGGGCAAGGCCGAGGAGGCCGCCAAAATGGCCATCTCCAGCCCCCTGCTGGAAACCAGCATCAACGGCGCCCGGGGTATCCTCATCAACGTGGCCGGGTCTCCGGACATCGGCCTGGAGGAGATCGAGCAGGCCGCCGGACTGGTCCAGGCCGCCGTCCACCCCGACGCCAACGTCATCTTCGGCGCCACCTTTGACGAGACCCTGGACGACGAGATCCGCGTCACCGTCATTGCCACGGGCTTTGAGAAGGCCCCGGGCCAGCTTCCCAATAAGATGGCCGAAGAGGCCGAACCGGCGGGGGAGGAGGCTCCGGCGGGTCCCGAGCCCCTGGGCGAAGAGGATGTGCCCAAGCCGGAGGTTCCCGAGGACGACCCCTTTGAGGACATTTTCAAAATTTTCAACAAGCGGGATTGACGCAGTTTTGAGAAAAATCTGGAAGACCCTGGGGGCGTTTGCCTCCGGGGTCTTTTTCATGCCCTGAAACGCCGGAACAGGGAAGCACCACCATGGGCGTGCTGCCGCTTTTTGCTTGTGGTGAATCGCCGTTTTCCGCAAATGATAAGCGGGCCGGAAACGGCATTGGACATGAAAAGAGAAAGGGGTGGTTTTTTTGTATGGACCTTCACGATTGGCGAAGCGGGCGCTGGGCGCCGGGGCGGCGCTGGCGCTTGCGTTTTTGCTGTGCGCCGGGGGAAGGGTAAAGGCGATGGAGCCCCGGATGCTGGTCCCGGTGGGCCATACGGTGGGCATCAAGCTCTTCTCCCGGGGCGTGGTAGTAGTCAAGCTCACCGACGGCGGTACGCCCGCCAGGGAGTGCGGCCTCCGCACCGGGGATGTCATCGTCAAATGCGGCGGCGACGCCGTGACCTCCACGGAGCAGTTTCAGTCCCTCCTGCAAAAGAGCGGCGGGAACGCCTCAAATTTGCAGATTGACCGGGCGGGGGACAGCGTGACCTTGTCGGTGGAGCCCTCTCAGAACGACCAGGGCGTTTACTGCATCGGGGCCTGGGTCCGGGACAGCATGGCGGGCATCGGCACCATGACCTGGTACGACCCGGCCACCGGCGTCTTTGGAGCGCTGGGTCATGGCGTCACCGACACGGACACGGCGCTGCTGATGCCCTTCTCCAACGGCTCCATTCTGCCCTCCACCGTCAAAGCGGTGAAGCGGGGCGAGGTGGGCTCCGCCGGAGAACTGCGGGGCGATTTTGATTTGACCAGCGACCTGGGGCCGCTGTACGCCAACACCGGCAGCGGAATTTTTGGAAAACTGGACCAGGCTCCCCAGGCCGGTGAGGCTCTTCCCACCGGAATGGCCCTTCCGGGACCGGCAACCATTCTGGCAAATGTCCGGGGGGACGAGGTCCGGGAGTATGAGATCGAAATTTTGAAGGTGTCCTCCGCCTCGGCGGACGGGCGGGATCTGGTTCTCTCCGTCACGGACCCTGAGCTTCTGGAGGCGACCGGCGGCATTGTGCAGGGAATGAGCGGCAGCCCGATCCTGCAAAACGGAAATCTTGTAGGCGCAGTGACCCACGTTCTTTTGAACAACCCACAGAAAGGATATGGAATTTTGATTGATCGTATGCTGGAAGCGGCTGGAACGGAGCAAAGCGTATAGGGAAAGCAGAGGGAGCGGTTTTGGCCGCTCCCTCCGTATTGTCTCCACCCCAAGTCCCGAAAAACAGGAAGCGCCTCCCAAATAAAAAAGAAACTCAAAAAAATTTCCCTGCACCCCCTTAACTTTTTTCGATGAGCTGCCGACAATAAGGGTGTAAGCGGAAAAAAGCGGTTCCTTGAAAAAACGCCATTTCGAATGGCGGAATCAAAATCCCGGTTTCATCCGGTTTCGCGAACCGGTGGAATGATAGTTCCCGTGCCAAACCGTTCACGCGCCCAAAGGCCACGGAGCCGGAACGGTGCGGCGCACCACACAGTGCTGGAGAAAGGAGTCTCCGGCGCGCCGACACAGCATTGCCCTTTAAAACATTTTATTGAAAGGAAGCATTAAAATGAGGATTCAACACAATATTATGGCGATGAACGCCTACCGGAACTACAACACGAATACCAGCGCTCTGTCCAAGAACCTGGAAAAGCTGTCTTCCGGTTATAAGATCAACCGCGCCGGCGACGATGCCGCCGGTCTGGCTATCTCTGAAAAGATGCGGGCTCAGATCACCGGCCTGAACGCCGCCCAGAAAAACGTCAAGGACGGCATCTCCCTGGTGAAGACCGCCGAGGGCGCCATGCAGGAAATCCAGGACATGCTCAACCGCATGGACTATCTGGCCACCCAGTCCGCCAACGGCACCTATGACGATCCCGTCGACCGCAAGAACCTCCAGAAGGAAGTCGACGCTCTGAAAACCGAAATCAACCGCATCGCCGATTCCGCCAACTTCAACGGAATCAACCTCCTGGACGGCTCCCAGTCCGCCGGCGGCGCCAACGGCGTGGCTGTGAATGTGGACCTGAAGGTTGAAAATGCGCAGTGCGGTGTGGGCCAGCTGCATGAAAAAGGCGTGTCGGCCCAAAAAGCCTCCTTTGAGGTTGACCTGAAGCAGGCCATTTACACTGCTTCTGCGAAGGCGACCATCGCTGCGGGCACCTCCTTTGCAATCACGGTCAACGTTGCCGGACAGGACTTCACGGTGAAGGTTACTACCCAGGCCAGCATTGCTGCGGGCGGCGTGATTTCCCAGGGAGCCATCGGCAACCTGACCTTCGCCTGCACGGCGGCCACTGCCGCTGCTGGCGTTGAGCTTACCAGCGGAGACAGCACGGCGAAGTTTACGGGTACGCTGACTGACGGCGTGCTGAAGTTTGAGCTGAAGAGCGGCGAACCCATGGTGGACTTCACTGCCGCAATGGACGTTGAGATTGAGGCGGACGGAACCAAGCTTGAGTTCAAGACCGGCGACGATTACAAAACGACCTACAACTGCAATACCCAAAATGTGCAGAACGGCTTTGCCGCCAAAAACGACAAACTGGCCCACGGCGAATTTGAGTTCACCAAGAACATGGCCAATGCCCTGGCCAACGGCGGAACCCTGAAGCTGGGCGATGCGAAATATGACCAGATTGAGATCACCTTTGACAAGGATAAGCTGGGCAAAGACGCTACGGGCACGGTGGTCGGCGTGAAGGACCTGCTGGATGCCGACGGAAACCTCAAGGTGGACGACAAGTCCCTGGCTGAGATGGTGGCCCGGATTTCCAAGGCGGCCAACGGCAGTGGGACCTTCACTGTGGGTGCGGGCAGCACCGACAAGATGATCTCCCTGACGGAAAAGTTTGATTACTACGATGCCGCCACGGATAAAGACGACAAACTCATCGACACCAAGTCCAAGTTCCAGAACCTGATCAGCATCACCGGCGGCGCTACCGGAGCCAATGCGGCCGGCGGTCTGACCCTGCAGATCGGCGACACCGCCGAGAGCTACAACCAGCTGACCGTCTCCATCGGCGACATGCACACCTCCTCCATGGTTTCCGCGACTGCCGGAAACTCCATCGCCGACATCGACATCAGCTCCCGCCAGGGTGCGCAGGATGCCATCCAGACCATCCGCGACGCCATCAACTACGTCTCCGGTGTCCGCGGCGACCTGGGCGCGACCCAGAACCGCCTGGAGCACACCGCCAACAACCTGAGCGTCATGGCGGAGAACATCCAGGACGCCGAATCCACCATCCGGGATACCGACGTGGCGGAAGAGATGATGAAGTACACCAAGAACAACATTCTGGTTCAGTCCGCTCAGGCGATGCTGGCCCAGGCCAATGCGGTTCCTCAGGGCGTGCTCCAGCTCCTCGGTTAATCCGACAGCTGAAAACGCAGGTACTACGGCATTTTTATGGGGGGGCGGGCCTCGGCCCGCCCCCCCTTTCTCTGTAAAAGGGGGGACTCGATGAAAACCATAGAACTGGCGCGGAAGCTGGCCGCAGTGAACAGCGTGGAGGAGGCCCAGACCGCCTATGCGCTGGTGATTCACCAGGAAGAGGACCCCGCCGAACGGCTGGAGGCGGCGGTTTATATCCTTCAATCCGGGGGAGATTACCGAATCTCCTATACCTGCTTCCGGGAGCTTTATAACCAGGGACACTTCCGGGAGGAGGTGCTGTCCCTGATGACCGGGGCCTTTTATGAGCCCAACGTCAAGGAACTGAAAAAGCGCTATGAACGGAACTGCCGCCTGCTGAAAAAATACCCCTATTTGTTTCGAAACGATTTTCTGCCCTTTGAGAAGCTGCCCATTTGCTTTTTCCCCTACGACGACAACGGCTATGTGCCCTTTTATCCGGACCGGCAGCGGTTTGGAGACTATATCAATTTTAAAAATCCTGTTGTCGGCCGGAACTTTTTCAAGGACCTGGAAAAGCCCATTCTGGCAGACGGCGTTTACAGCCAGTATGAACTGGAATATTTGAACGATAATGTGCGCAGGAGCGAGGATGTTGGCCGGGAGAACCACGTATATCTCCACTACGCCGACTGGGAGTTCTTCTGCGCTTATTTGCAGTGCCTGAATATGAAGCCTCTGCTGGAGGAGGAAAAGCTGGTATTCCTGATCGGGGATGAGCTGGCCCAGTATCCCATTGATTTCAAGGAGCGCTTCGGCGTTGATTACAGCCGGTACCCCGTGAAGCCCTTTGCCGTGCGGGAGATCAAGCGGCTGATCTGGCATACCCAGCTCTCCAGCCATAACGGCGGCGACTTCTTCAACGAGATATTTGACGACCATCCGAATCTGCTGGTTCTGCCCTCCATGATGGTGGAGGATTTGGACAAGCAGATCAGCGAGTTTGCGGAGGCCATGAATCAGGCCCTGAGCTTGCAGGACGCCCTGGAGCGGTTTGAGGGCTGGAAGCCCCAGATCGTGGAGGAGCTGTACCGGATGAAGAGCCGCACCCTGAAGGACGTAATGGTGGCCGCTTACCTCCAGACCCCCATGGCGGTCTCAGGGCTGGATTGGTCCTCCCGGATCGTCCCGGCAGTGTTTTTTCAGCCCCATGTGGATAACATCGTGTACAAGCTGATTACGGACCCCAAGGGAAACACGGTTCTGGATGCAGACCGGCTGAATGAGATTGATCAGTCGCCCTTCCTCCGGGGGTTCCGGTATATCAAGACCTTCACGCCCCTGCGCCGCTTTACCACCAGCCACGCGGCCAGCGTGCGGTTCATGTATTACTACTCACTGCAGCAGGAGCAGCGGCTGGCGGCGGGGGAGAAGGTGACGAGGAACGCAGTCAGCGACGTCATTTCCGAGCGCATTTTCAACCGCAGCTTCATGGTCGACCCGGAGAACCGGCTGTATAAGGACAGCATTCTGGTCCGCTTTGAGGATGGGAAGCTGAATCCCAAGGCTACCTTCACAGTTCTGGCGGCCTTTCTGGACCTGCCCTATACGCAGAGCATGACCTATTGCTCCGAGGGCGGAAAAAAAGCCGACGGAACGCCGTTTACCCCGGGGAACGACGTGGGCTTTGACCCCGCCCCGGTTTACCGGACCTATGATGACTTTGTCAACGACAGTGAGCGGTACTTTATCGAGTACTTCCTCCGGGATGCCTATGCGCAATATGGGTACGACTTCCACTATTACGACGGCGCGCCGGTGGACGAGGCGAAGGTGGAGGAGCTGCTCTCCGGCTTCACCACAATGGACGCCTATATCCGGGCTACCTGGAAGTCCGTGTTTGACAACCTGGATTTGAGCAGTGAAGAAAAGGACTTTACTCCGGAAAAGGTAGAGGAGGCCCGGGCGGCGGTCTTGGAGGAGTTTGTGGCTTCCTTCCGGGAAAAGCGGCTGAGCCATGCGCGGACGCTGATGTCGGGCCTTCGATTCGTCAACCGGAACGGCCAGCCCCTGTGCTTCATGCGGAAGCTGGAGCCGGACCCTGCCCTGCTGGAACAGCCGCTGTATCACTGAGATGATGGGAAGAATTGCTATGGAGGATCTGGACCGGGCGCAGTATCTTTTGGAGCGGATGCTGGATTTGGCGGAGGTCTCCGCCGGTGACAGCTGTACGGACCGGCGGCGGGCGACGCTGCAAAAGGGCTTTGCCTTTTTACAGGCGGAGGTTCTGGAGATTTTGGACAAGACCGACGAGGGGGATACATAGGAGTGAAAGAAACGGGAACCGTCTACTTTTTCACCGGCTTGGCCGGGGCGGGGAAGACGACCATCGGCAGCTTGTTTTACGAGCGTTTGAAGGAGCGGAGCCCCGACGCGGTTCTTTTTGACGGGGACCAGCTCCGGGGCGCGGCGGGGGATTTCTGCGTGAAGACCGGCGCCATTTTGAAAGAGGACCGCTATACCACGGAGGCCCGGCGGGCGGGCGCGTACAACACGTTCCAAACGTGCAAGGAGCTGGCGGACGGGGGCAGGGATGTGGTGGTGTGCAGCATCTCCATGTATTCCGACGTCCGGAGGTGGAATCGGGAGCACATTGAAAACTACCGGGAGATTTACGTCAAGGTCACGCGGGAGACCCTGTACCGCCGGGACCAGAAGAAGCTGTACTCCTCCGGCACGAAGAACGTGGTGGGTGTGGACCTGCCCTATGACGAGCCGGGGCACTCCCATGTGGTGATTCAGAACGACGGGGAGGAGACTCCCGAGGCGATTGTAAATCGGCTGGCAGCGGAATTTGGGCTGTGAGAGGGGCCGCGTATGAACATTGCCGTAATCATCGCCGGGGGCAAGGGCCACCGGATGGGCCAGGAGATTCCGAAACAGTTTTTGAATGTCTACGACAAGCCGGTGATCATCTACACGCTGGAGGGCTTCCAGCAGCACCAGGAGATTGACGCCATTGAGGTGGTCTGCCTGGAGGGCTGGAGCGAGATGCTTCTGGCCTATGCCAAGCAGTTCAACATCGGCAAGCTCCGGTGGGTGACGCCCAGCGGGGAGACTGCCCAGGAGTCCATTCGCAACGGCGTATTTGCTCTGCGGGAGATCTGCGGGCCGGAGGACATCGTGGTGATTCACGACGGCATCCGCCCCATGGTAGAGGATTTTGTGCTGACAGACGTGCTGGTAAAGTGCCGGCAACACGGAAATGCCGTAACCTCTCTGCCCTACAATGAGCAGATTTTTGTAACGGAAGACGGAGCGTCCACCCTCCGCTATATTCCCCGGGACACCCTCCGTCGGGTGTCGACGCCCCAGGCCTATCGGTATGACAAGCTGCTGTGGGCCTATGAAAGGGCCTTTTCCGAGGGAATCGGCATACAGGCGTCCACCTATGCCAACACGCTGATGACGGACCTGGGGGAGCGGCTCTACTTTGCCGCCGGGTCCGACAAGAACATCAAGCTGACCACCAGGGACGATTTCGAGCTGTTCAAAACCTACATGAAAATGGAACGGGACGGCTGGCTGAAGTAGGTGAGGAATATGGAACGTTTGGAAAACCGGCTCTATCTTGCCATGCTGGACCGGCTGGCGGAGGCGTTTCCCCATTGGGACCGGCTGGAGGGGAGATGCCTGTACCTCTCCGGTGCGGCGGGGATGCTGGGGTGCCTCCTGACGGACGCCGTGATGCTTCGAAACGAGGCGCTGCCGCCGGAGCGCCGCTGTCGGATACTGGCCGCGGGCCGCAATCGCCCGGCGGCGGAAAAACGGTTTTCCCGGTGGCGGAAGGATTTCGTCTTTCTGGAGCAGGACGTCGGCCGGCCTCTGGGGCCGCTGCCGGAAGCGCCGGACTATTGGATTCATGCCGCCAGCACCACGCATCCGGTGGCCTATGCCACGGAGCCGGTGAACACGATTCTCTCCAATGTGATGGGGGCCCGGAACCTCTTAGACTGCGCGGCCGGGACGCCGGGAAGCCGTTTCCTGCTGCTGTCCAGCGTGGAGATTTACGGAGAGAACCGAGGCGATACGGAGACCTTCACCGAGGCCGACTGCGGCTATCTGGACTGCAACACTCTGCGGGCGGGCTATCCGGAGGCAAAGCGGGTCAGCGAGGCGCTTTGCCAGGCGTACATCGCCGAACGGGATGTGGATGCGGTAATCATCCGCCTGCCTCGGTGCTATGGCCCCACCATGCGCTGGACGGACTCCAAGGCCGTCGCCCAGTTCATCAAAAAGAGCGTTCGGGGCGAGGACATCGTATTGAAAAGTGCGGGAAATCAGCTATACTCCTATGCCCATGCCTTTGACGCGGTCCTGGGAATCCTCTGGACGCTGACCGCCGGAGAAACCGGACGGGCCTATAATCTGGCGGACCGGCGTTCGGATATCCGCTTGAAAGACTTGGCGGCGATTGCGGCGGAGCACGCGGGGACGAAAGTGGTCTTTGATTTGCCCGATGAAACGGAAAAGCGGGGCTATTCCACCGCTGGTAAGGCGCTCCTGGACGGAGCAAGGCTCCGGGCCCTGGGCTGGCAGGCGGCTTATGACATCCGGACCGGCATCCGGGAGACGATTGATATTCTGCGGGAATTGGACAAAGGAGACGGAGCATGACGGCGGATCTGCACACCCACAGCACGGCCTCCGACGGGCAGTATTCCCCCGGGGAGCTGGTCCGGCTGGCCAAAGAGCGGGGAATGGACGTTCTGGCCCTGACGGACCACGATACCCTGGAGGGCCTGACGGAGGCGGGAAACGCCGGAGAGGCCCTGGGCCTCCGGGTCCTTCCGGGCGTGGAGCTGGGCGCGGCGGAATATGAAAACCTTCACATTCTGGGCTACTGCGTTTCTACCGGCCCTTCGGCGCTGACGGAGCTGTGCGGCAGGTTCAAAGCCGGACGGGACGAACGAAAGTTCCGGATTCTCGAGTTCCTGCGGAAGAGGGGCTGCGAGCTGACTCTGGAGGAGGTGGAGGCAGTCTCCGGGGGGAACATCATCGGGCGGCCTCATTTCGCCCAGGCTATGGTCCGCCGGGGCTTTGTGGAGACAAACCGAGAGGCCTTTGACCGCTACCTGGATACGGCGGAGTACCACCAGAAGGTGCAGCGATTCAAGGCGGAGGCCCGGACCTGCCTGGAGGCAATCCGGTCCGCCGGCGGGAAGGCGTCCCTGGCCCACCCCTACCAGATGGGACTGGAGGATGAGGTGCTGGAGGCGCTGGTCCGGCAGCTTCGGGACTGGGGCCTGGAGGCGCTGGAGTGCTATTATCCCCGGCACACGCCGGAGCAGACGGCCTTTTACCTGGGTCTGGCGGAGAAATATGGTCTCCATGTCACCGGCGGCAGCGACTTTCACGGCGAGCGGGTAAAGCCGGACATCCGCTTGGCGGCCTGGGAGCTGGACCTGGACTGGCTTTTGTCCGGATGAATCAATGTTTTGAAAGGAGGGCCTGCAATGCGGCCGATTCACGTAACCCGTTCCGCCATGCCCCCTTTTTCGGAGTACTGCGAGGAGATTCGGGACCTGTGGGACAGCCGGTGGCTGACCAATATGGGAGCCAAGCATGAACGGCTGCGGGAGGAGCTGGCGGCCTATCTGGACGCGCCCCGCATGGACCTGCTGACAAATGGGCATTTGTCCCTTGAGCTTTCGCTGCAGGCGCTGGAGCTTGAGGGAGAGGTGATCACCACGCCCTTCACCTTCGCCTCCACCACCCAGGCCATTGTCCGCTCCGGCTTGACGCCGGTATTTTGCGATGTGGACCCGGAGACGCTGACCATGGACCCGGCGAAGATCGAACCGCTGATTACGGAGCGGACCTGCGCGATTGTGCCCGTTCACGTCTACGGGAATTTCTGCGACGTGGAGGCCATCGGCGGCATTGCCCGGCGGCACGGCTTGAAGGTTCTTTACGACGCCGCTCACGCCTTCGGAGCCCGGTACAAGGGCCGGGGGGCGGGGGCCTTCGGCGACGTTTCCTGTTTCAGCTTTCATGCAACCAAGGTCTTCCACACCCTGGAGGGCGGCGGGGCCTGCTTTCGGGACGAGGCCTTCGGCCAACGGCTGGCTTGGCTGAAGAACTTTGGCCTGGAGGGCCCGGAGAATGTGACGGGTTCCGGGGGAAACGCCAAGCTGGACGAGTTCCGGGCGGCCATGGGGCTTTGCAACCTGCGGCATGTGGCGGAGGAGCTGGAGAAGCGGGGCCGGGTGATGGCCCGCTACCGGGACCGCCTCCAGGGCGTCCCCGGCCTGCGCCTGAGAGCCCTCCAGCCGGAGGTTCAGCCCAACCACGCCTACTTTCCCGTTCTGTTTGACGAGAGTCGTTTCGGCGCGGACCGGGACCGGGTGCAGGAGGCGCTGGGGGAACGGGGCATCATGGCCCGGAAGTACTTTTATCCCCTGACGAACGCCTTCCCCTGTTTTCAAGGGCGCTTTGACCCGGAAGAGACCCCGGAGGCGCTGCGGGCCAGCCGTCAGGTGCTGTGTCTGCCGCTGTACGGCGACCTGCCGCCGGAGACGGTGGATGAAATCTGCGGCCTTGTGCTGTGCTGCCGGAAGTGAAGGGAGGACCGCCATGAAGGGCATTCTTTTGGCCGGAGGCTCCGGCACGCGTCTTTATCCGCTGACGGCGGTGGTGTCCAAGCAGCTGCTGCCCATCTATGACAAGCCCATGATCTATTACCCCCTCTCCACCCTCATGCTGGCGGGGATTCGGGATATCCTGCTGATCTCCACGCCGGAGGACCTTCCCCGGTTTCAGACGCTGCTGGGGGACGGGAGCCACTTCGGCATCCGCCTTTCCTATGCGGAGCAGCCCCGGCCGGAGGGGCTGGCCCAAGCCTTCCTGATTGGGGAGGCGTTCCTTGGCGGCGAGCCCTGCGCCATGGTGCTGGGGGACAACATTTTCTATGGCGGGTGGTTCCGCAAGAGCCTGCGAACGGCGGCGGAAAACGCCCGGAACGGCAGGGCCACCATTTTCGGTTATTACGTCCGGGACCCGGAGCGGTTCGGCGTGGTGGAGTTTGACCGGGACTACCGCATCCTCTCCCTGGAGGAAAAGCCCCGGCAGCCCAGGTCCAACTACTGCGTCACCGGCCTCTACTTTTACGATGGCCGGGCGGCGGAGCTGGCCCGACGGCTGACGCCCTCCTCCCGGGGGGAGCTGGAGATCACGGACCTGAACCGCCTGTATTGGGAGGAGGACCGCCTCCGGGTTCAGGTCTTGGGCCGGGGCTTCGCCTGGATGGACACCGGCACGGTGGACAGCTTGATGCGGGCCGCCGTATTTGTGGAGGCAGTGCAGAACCGCCAGGGCGTGGTGATTTCGGCGCCGGAGGAAATTGCCTATCAGGCCGACTGGATTGACCAGGACGCACTGCTGGAGGCCGCCGCGCTTTACGGGAAATCCCCCTACGGGGAGCACCTGCGGCGGGTGGCGGAAGGAAGATTTTCCTATTGAGCATGGGAGGCTGGCTATGACGGTTTTGGTTACCGGCGGCGCCGGGTTCATTGGTGCAAACTTTATATTTTACTGGCGGAAGGCCCATCCCGGGGACCGGGTGGTTTGTCTGGACCGGCTGACCTATGCCGGAAATCTCTCCACGCTGCGTCCGGTTCTGAAATGCCCGAAGTTCCGCTTTGTGAAAGGGGATATCTGCGACCGGGAGGCGCTGGACCGCCTGTTTGAGGAGGAGCGTCCCGAAGCGGTGGTGAACTTCGCGGCGGAGAGCCATGTGGACCGCTCCATTGAGGATCCGGAGGTTTTTCTCCGGACCAACGTCATGGGCACGGCGGCCTTGCTGGACGCCTGCCGGAAGTACGAAACGTCCCGGTTTCATCAGGTGTCCACCGATGAGGTTTACGGCGATCTGCCTCTGGACCGCCCGGAGCTGCGGTTCACGGAGACGACGAATCTCCACGCCAGTTCGCCCTACAGCGCCTCCAAGGCCTCGGCGGACCTGCTGACGCTGGCCTACTGCCGGACCTACGGCTTTCTGGGAACCGTTTCCCGGTGCTCCAACAACTACGGGCCCTGGCAGTTCCCGGAGAAGCTGATTCCGCTGATGATTGCCAACGCCCTGCAGGATAAGCCTCTGCCGGTGTACGGCACGGGGAAGAACGTCCGGGACTGGCTGTACGTGGAGGACCACTGCCGGGCCATCGATTTGATTTTGCGGAAGGGCCGGGCCGGAGAGGTCTATAACATCGGCGGAGACTGCGAGCTGGAGAACATCGCTCTGGTGCGCCGCATCTGCCGGGAGCTGGGGAAGCCGGAGAGCCTGATTGCCTACGTGGCGGACCGGAAGGGCCATGACCTGCGGTATGCCGTCGACTCCGGGAAGCTCCGCCGGGAGCTGGGCTGGCAGCCGGAGACCGGCTTTGAAGAGGGCATTCGGAATACCATCCGCTGGTATCTGGAAAACCGGAGCTGGTGGGAGGAAATCGTCTCGGGAGAGTACCGGGACTATGTCCGGCGGATGTATGGAAGCCGGTAAATGCAAGGAGAAAGGAAACCCGATCCATGTGGGACAGGACCCAATACCAAAAACTGTATGACCTGCGGCGGCAGGCCGCGGCAGGAGGCGGGCCGGAGCGAGTCCGGCAGCGGCACGAGGCCGGAAAGCTCACCGCCCGGGAGCGGCTGGAGGTCCTTTTCGATCCCGGCACCTTTGTGGAGATCGGCGGGCTGATCGAAACCCGGAACACCGCCTGCGGCATGGATGCCCGATGCGTTCCCGGAGACGGCGTCGTCACGGGCTACGGCAAGATCAACGGCCGTCTGGCCTGCGCCTCTTCCGAGGATTTCACGGTCATCGGCGGCACCCTGGGGGAGGCCCACGCGGAAAAAATCTGCGCCATTCAGGACCTGGCAATGGAAATGCGGGTCCCCATCATACTCATCAATGACAGCGGCGGCGCCAGAATCGAAGAGGGCGTCGCCTCCCTGAACGGCTATTCCGGCATGTTCCTCCGGAACACCCGGGCCTCCGGCGTGATTCCTCAGATCGCCGCCGTTATGGGGCCCTGCGCCGGGGGAGCCTGCTATTCGCCCGCCATCTGCGATTTCATTTTCATGGTGGAAGAGAGCAGCTACATGTTTGTCACGGGCCCCAAGGTGGTCAAGACCGTCACGGGGGAGACCATCTCCGCCGAAAGCCTGGGCGGAGCGCGGGTGCATACGACGGAGAGCGGCGTGGCCCATTTTTCCTATCCGGACGACCGGACCTGCCTGGAGGGAATCCGGGCGCTGCTGAGCTACCTTCCCCGGAACGCGGAGATGGAGCCGCCGGTTTTGCCGGGAACTCCGGTGGATCGCTCCGCCGAGATTGAGGAAATCGTCCCGCAAAATTCCAGGAAGCCCTACGACGTCCGGAAGGTCATCGAGACGATGGCGGACGCGGACAGCTTTTGCGAGGTTCAATCCCGCTGGGCCGCCAACGCGGTGGTGGGCCTGGGCCGGATGGACGGAAGGCCGGTGGGCTTTGTGGCGAATCAGCCGTCCTATAAGGGCGGTTCCCTGGACCGGGACAGCTCCGACAAGATGGCCCGCTTTATCCGGACCTGCGACTGTTTCCACATTCCGCTGGTGATTTTGATTGACGTTCCCGCCTTCCTGCCCGGCATGGAGCAGGAGCACGGCGGCATCATCCGCCACGGGGCCAAGCTGCTCTACGCCTTTTCCGAGGCCACGGTCCCCAAGATCAGCCTGATTATGCGAAAGGCTTACGGCGGCGCCTATATTGCCATGAACAGCAAACGGATGGGGGCGGACATGGTATTCGCCTGGCCCATTGCGGAGATTGCCGTAATGGGCGCGGAGGGCGCTGTGGAGATCCTGTACCGCCGAGATTTGCAGGCGGACCCGGCCGGCCGGGGGCGTCTGGTGGAGGAGTACCGGCAGCAGTATATGAATCCCTATCTGGCCGCCGCCCGGGGGTACATCGACGAGGTGGTGGAGCCGGAGGATACCCGGCGGAGAATTGCCGCCGCCCTGGAGGCGCTGTCCGGAAAGCCGCGGGGCGCGAGGCGCCATGGAAACATTCCGCTGTGACGAAAGGAGGCGGGAGCGAAGATGCAACCGATAGATTTGACGGGAAAAACGGTTCTGGTTACGGGGGCTTCCTCCGGGATTGGCCGCGCGGCGGCGCTGGACTGCTCCCGGCTGGGGGCGAAGGTGGTTCTTACGGGCCGCGATGCGAAGCGGCTGGAGGAAACAAGGGCGCGTCTGTCCGGGGAGGGACACCTGTCCCTTGTACAGGATTTTTCCGGCCAGGAGGATCTGGAGCCCTTTTTCCGGAAGATGTTATCGGAGACCGGCAGACTGGACGGAATGATTCACTGTGCCGGAATCCCCGGCGTGATTCCGTTGAGAGCCCTGTCCAGGAAACAGCTGGAGCCGGTTATGGAGATAAACTTCTATTCGTTTGTAGAGCTGGTCCGGCAGTTTGCGAAAAAACGGTACAGCCGGGATGGAGCGTCCGTAGTCGCGCTGTCGGCGGCGCTGATTCACCGCCCGCGTCCCTATGAACTGGCCTATGTCGCCTCAAAGGCCGCGCTGGAAGCGGCGGTGCCGGTGCTGGCCATGGAGCTGCGGGGCCGGAAGATCCGGGTGAACAGCCTGAGCCCCGGCGCAGTAAGAACGGAAATGCTGGATCGTCTGGCGGAGGAATTGGACAATCGGGACTTTTTGGAGAGCGGGGGAGGAGCCTCTGCGGTCAACTGGCAGACGCCGGAAGAGGTGGCCAAGGTGTGTGCGTTTCTGATCAGCGATGCCGCCTCTGCAATTACCGGCCGGAATATCCTGGCCGACGGAGGCTTTCTCTAATTCCAAAACCGGCCTGGAGAGGAGCTGTGCTATGGAGAATATAGGGCTTTTTTCAGATTCCGCCGGACGGCTCTGGACCCGGGAGGATGTCCTCAAGGGATTGAGGGCCGTGGGAGCCGATGCGTGTGAAATCTTATTTGTCCACACGGCTCTGCTGTTCGGGCGGCCGAACCGGGCCCTGGGAAGAAAGGGCTACTTACAGGCCCTTTATGAGGTTCTTCTGGATTTGCAGGTTCCCACTCTGGTGTTTCCTGCGTTTTCCTACAGCTTTGCCAATCATGAGAACTACGATGTCCGCCGGAGCCGCACCAGCATGGGCGCTTTGGTTGAATATATCCGCACGCGCCCCGAGGTGTGCCGCTCCCTGGACCCGCTGCTTTCCCTGTCGGTGGCCGGAGCGCGGACCGACTTGACGGCGGGCAGGCCGACGGGCCACAGCTTCGGCCCAGACTCGGGCTTTGACCGCCTGCACCGGGCGGGGAATGTAAAATTCCTTTTTTTGGGGGCGGACTTCGCCGAACATTTTACCTACATCCATTACATTGAAAAGGTCCTGGAGGTTCCTTACCGCTTTGACATGTTCTTTACAGGGAACATCACCGGCCATGACGGGCAGACCTTCCGGCACACCCAGGCGATTCATACCCAGTGCGGCGGTGTGAAGCTGAAAAACATTGGCTTTCTCAAGAGCGTGCTTGCGGAGACCGGACATTTGAAGGTGGAGCGTCTGGGAGACGGGGAACTGGCCTGCATCGCCGAGGAAATCATTTTTCAGGAAGTGGCTGGACGCATACGGCGCGACCCGTTCAGCCTTGTGGAGCCTTACACGGAGCGGGACCTGACCCATATTTACACCTTTGGAAAAGACGGCGAACGGGTTACGCATTGCTGAGACGGCCGCAGGAGGTTGCTATGATCAAAAATATCCTGGAATATTTTGAGGAGACTCTGGCGGAGGTCCCCGAAAAAACTGCCATTGTGGACGGCGGAAGGGAAATCACCTTCTCCGCCCTGGCGCGGGAGGCACTGGCCGTTGCGGCCCTGCTGCGGCGGACCTTCGGCGGGGAGATACGCCGCCCTGTGGCGGTCTATCTGCCCAAGAGCATCAAGTGTGCTGCCGGCGGCCTGGGGATTCTCTACTCCGGAAACGCCTACATGAATCTGGATGTAAAGACGCCCGCCCAGCGGATTGCCAACATTCTGGAACTGGTCCGACCCCTCTGCGTGCTGACGGACGAGGCCCACCAGACGGCGCTGGCCGCCGTTTGGCCGGAGGAGAAAACACTCCTCCTTGACGGGGAGCTCCCCTCCGCCGGCGGGGAGGAGGAGCGGGCGATTCGGCAGGGGCTGGAGCGCATCATCGACACGGATCCGCTGTGCCTGATCAATACCTCCGGCTCCACGGGAACGCCGAAGAGCGTAGTGCTGAACCACCGGAGCTTTCTTGACTTTACAGAATGGGCCCTGGAGGCCACACCGATCGGCGGGGAGGAAATCGTTGGCAGTCTTTCCCCCAGTGTGTTTGACATCTACAGCTTTGAGCTGTGCATGATGATGGCAAGGTCCAGCACGCTGGTGCTGATTCCGGACGCCATGGCCGCCTTCCCGGCCCGCATTCTGCAATTGCTTCAGGAACGACGCGTGACCTTTCTCTTCTGGGTACCCACAATTATGGTAAATATTGCCAATATGGGACTGTTGGAGAAGGTCCCGCTTCCGGATTTGAAAATGGTGTGGTTTGCGGGAGAGGTTTTTCCCACCAAGCAGTTCAACATCTGGCGCCGGAATCTGCCGTCGGTCGTTTTTGTCAATCTCTACGGTCCCATCGAGATCACGCTGGACTGTACCTATCTCATTGTGGACCGGGAGATTCCGGACGAGGAGCCCATCCCCATCGGCTATCCCTGCCGTAACACGGATGTTTTAATTTTAAATGAGCAGGACCGTCCGGCGGGACCGGACGAGGAAGGCGAGCTGTGTGTCCGGGGCTCCTCTCTGGCCCTGGGTTATTATAACGACCCGGAAAAGACGGCGGCGGCGTTTGTGCAGAACCCGCTGAACACGGCATATCCGGAGCGCATCTACCGCACCGGCGACATGGTGTTCCGCAACCGTCGGGGAGAGATTGTCTTCAAGGGCCGAAAGGACAGTTTGATCAAGCACTCTGGCTATCGTGTGGAGTTGGGCGAGATTGAGCACGTGGCCGTCAACACGCTCCGGCTTGTGAACAACGGCTGTGCCGTATACGACCACGAAAAAAAGGAGATCGTGTTTTTCTATGAATCGGAGGGACCTCTGGACGCGGCGGTTTTCCGGCGGGAAATCGGAAAGCAGCTTCCCCGGTACATGATCCCCGGGCGGCTCGTCCATATGGAGGAGCTTCCCCGAAATGCCAATGGAAAGATCGACCGGCTGCGGCTGAAGGGTGAGGTGCAGAGTGTTTGACGTACAGGAGCTGTTTGCCCAGGTGACTCGGCTGAAACAACAAGGGCCATGCATTTGCAACAATTTCCTCTCCCTGCCGGCGCTGACGGAATTTTCCGGACAGGAGTCCTCCCGCTTGGCATATAACGAGGAAGCCGTTGCCCTGTTTTGCGAGGACGTGGGAGTGACGCGGCTGCATTTTTACCTCTCCTCACCGGAGGCCGCCCCGTCTCTGGCGGAACTGCTGCGGCAGGACTCCCGGCGGCCCGTCGTTGCGGACTGCGTGGGAAAGCGGGAGCAGGTGGACGCGGTTTCCCGGCTGCTCTGCGAAGCGGGCTTTGAGCCCTATACACGGATGCTGCGCCTGCGGGGCGGAAAGGTTCCCTTTGTCCCCGTACCGGAAGGACTGGTCCAACCGGCCTGCCCGGAGGATGCGGACCGGATTCTGGAGATGCTCCAAGGGACCTTTGATCCCTACGTCTCCCATCTGCCCAGCCGGAAAAAGCTGCTGGATCTGATTGAGGACCGTCTGGTGTACTGCATCCGGAAAGACGGCGCCGTTGCCGCGGTGGAATGCCTGGAGCGGATCGGCCGCCATGGGATTTACATTTACCAGGGCGTAGTGGAAACGAAATACCGGGGTTCCGGGTTTGGGGGGATTCTGCTGCAGCACTGCCTCAACCAATACCGGGACAGCCTGACCTTCACAACCTGGGTGGAAGAGGGCAACGAAGGTCCTCTCCGCCGGCACCGGCAAAACGGCATGACCTTTGACGGCCTGCAGGACGCAATTCTGATTTACCGATAAGGAGGCGTTTCCCATGGACAAGATTCTTCAAATGCTATCGGATCTCCGCCCGGAGTTTGACTTTTCCGCCAGTGAAAATTTCATCGAAGACGGGTACCTGGATTCCTTCGACGTGGTGGCTCTGGTGAGCGGGCTGGAGGAGGCCTTCCATATCCTGATCGACGGCCTGGACATTCTGCCGGAGAATTTCAGCAGTGTGGATTCCATTGCCGGGCTGGTTGTAAAGAGCGGGGGGACCCTGGCGTGAGAACCGTCTTTCATGACAAGCGGATCACCGGCCTGCTCAGCGTGCTGCCCGCCGCCAGCGTCGCCTTTGAGGACGAGGTGGGAAATTACAGCTTCCCGCCAAAGCAGACCCTCCGTCTTCAAAAGGTGATGGACTTCAAACGTCATTCCATTGTCAAGGAGACTACGGCGGCTTCCGATCTGGCGGCGGCGGGGCTGGACCGCATCTTTGAGGCAGGCTGGCTCCGCCGGGAGGAAATCGGGGCACTGGTGGTGGGCTGTTCCTATCCGGACCATTTCATCCCGCCGGTGAGCTCCATTCTCCACGGGAAATTTGCACTGCCCGAGTCCGTTTTCTGCGTGGATATCAGCCAGGGCTGCGGGGGATTCCTCATGGCGCTGGCGGAGTCCCTTCTCCTGCTGGACCACCTGGAGGAGGGAAAAAAGGCCGTGGCCATTGCCACAGATGTGCTGAGCAGGCGGGTCTCCAAAAGGGACCGGAACAGCTATCCTCTGGCTGGGGACGCCGCGGGCATTGCGGTGGTGGAGAACCGGCCGGGAGCCGGGGATATTCCCGCCGTCATCTACAACAACGGCGGTCTTGGCCAAGCGCTGACCATTCCTGCCGGGGGCTCCCGGATGCCCGGCACGCCGGAGACCGCGAAGCTGGAGGACCAGGACGGCGACGGAAATTTTCGCGCGCTGGATAACCTCACCATGCAGGGAGCGGACGTGTTCAACTTCATGCAGACGAAGGTCCCGCCGTTGATTGAGGAAACGCTGGCCCACGCGGGGCTGGCGAAGGATGACATTGACTGGTATCTCTTCCATCAGCCCAACCGCTTCATGCTGCGGAAGCTGGCGGAGAAGCTGAACATTCCCTATGAGAAGATGCCTATGAACGTGGTGGAGGAGTTCGGCAATTCCTCCGGGGCCTGCATTCCGGTGTGCGCAACCTACAATCTGGCGGAGGAGCTGAGGGCTCCGGAGGAGAAGACCTGCTGCCTGTCCGCCTTTGGGTCTGGGCTCATGTGGGGGGCCATGGTCATGAAGCTGGGAGGACTGGATTTTTGTGAAATGCTTGTATCCGATTGCTGACCATCCGGTTTACCGATTTTCCATGCCCGTCATCGACTCCAGCATGTACCTGATTGCGGCGGGGAGCTCCTGTCTGATTGTGGACCCCTGCGTTTCCAAGGAGGCGGAGGACCTTTTGCGGGAGCTTGGGATTCGGGAGAGTTTGATTCTTCTGACCCATGAGCATTACGACCACATTTCCGGAGTCAACCGCCTGCGGGAGCTGCTGCCCTGCCGGGTGGTCTGCTCCAAACGCTGCGGTGAGCGTATAAAAGATCCGCGAAAAAATACCGCCGCGTATTTTGCGGCTCTCATTGCTCAACGGTTGGAAGCGGAGCAAGCGGTTTTGCAGGAATATCTGGATGTGGAATATGCCTGCCGTGCAGATCAGACCTATACCGGAGAGTGGAATCTCCGCTGGCAGGATTTGAACCTGTTCCTGCGGGAGACCCCCGGCCACTCTCCCGGGAGCCAGATCATAGAAGTGGAAAAGCACTGGTATTTCACAGGGGATACCCTGATTCCCGGGCTGGATGTGATCACCCGCCTGCCCGGCGGAAGCCGCAAGGATTTTGAGACCGTCACCCGGCCCTATCTGAGGACCATCGCCCCCGGGAGCGTGCTCTTCCCCGGACACGGAGCGGAGACCGTTCTTTCCGAAGGCCCGGACACCTGATCTGTGGGAGGTCGACATGAAGGATTTATACATCGTCGGAGCCGGCGGCTGCGGCCGGGAGGTTTTGCAGATCGTCAAGGACATTCACCGAATCCAGGGCCCCCGATGGAATATCGTGGGGTTTCTGGACGACACGGAAGCGCCCCTGGCCGGGAAGGAGTGCGACTATGGCGTTGTGGGAAGAATCGTGGACTATACACCCGGGGAGAACGACGTCCTGGCCATGGCCATTGCGGACCCCGGCGCAAAGCGGACGCTGTCCAGGCTGCTGCTGGAGAGGGGGGCCGTGTTTGAAAACATCATTCACCCGGGCGCGGATCTGAAGGAGTTCAGCTCCATGGGCGTGGGGAATGTCATATACGGCGGGTTTTCCATGTCCAACAACGTCCAAATTGGAAACTTTACCACGCTGCTGAGCAGCCTGATCGGACATGACGTTCAAATTGGGGACTATACCACCATCTCCGCCCTCTGCAACATCACGGGCTACGTGAAAATCGGAGAAGGAGTCTTTATCGGGGGCAGTTGCGCGGTCGTACCCCATGCGGTAATCGAGGACAACGCATATGTGGGCATGGGCAGCGTGGTTCTCCGGCGGGTAAAGGCGGGGAAAAAGGTTTTTGGAAACCCTGCGCGGGTGGTCAATATTTAAACGGCGAGGAGAACAAGTGCCATGTATTTTCATGAATTTAAAGGAGTGAGGCTGTCTGCTCTGGCGGCGGCCGTACCGGACAGGCATGAGCGGATCATCGACTACGCCGGCCGGTTTTCCGAGGGGGAGATCGAGAAGTTCTGCAAGTCCACCGGCATTTGGGAGCGGTATTCCAGCATCGGCGTGGGGACGACGGCCGCCGACCTCTGCGTTGCCGCGGCCAAGGAGCTGCTGAGCCGGTTTAAAGTGGAGACGGACGCGATTGACGGCCTGATCTTCCTTTCACAGACGCCGGACTACTGTGCACCGCCCACCTCCTGCGTCATACAGCACCGGCTGGGCCTGGAGAACTGCGGAGTGGTTTTCGATTCCAACATTGGCTGCACCGGCTTTCCCTTTGGAATCCAGATGGCTTGCGCAAACCTGATGTCCGGTTGCCGGAAGGTTCTGCTGCTGGTGGGGGATTCCTTCACGGAGCTTCCGGGGATGCAGAAGGATGACCTGCTTTTTGGGGACTGCGGCGTTGCGGCGCTGCTGGAGCGGACAGAGGAAGCGGTCCCCCCGATAAAGGTAGGCGTCCGCACCATCGGGAAGGGGTATCCGTCTTTAATTGCGCCCTATGGAATGTGGCGGCATCCCCTCAGCGGCTTTTATAAGGAGCGCGGCCTGGAAGACGCCCTGGCCTACAACGACAAGGGAACCATGCACGGGACGGATGTGTTTACCTTCAGCATCAAGGACGCGCCGAAGACGGCAAAGGAGTTCCTGGAGCATTTCGGCTGCGGGATGGAGGACTATGACTGTGTGTCCATCCATCAGGCCAACAAAATGATCGTGGATAACGTGGTCAAGCGGATCAAGGCCCCGACGGAAAAGGTCCTTTGGTCCCTGGACCGCTACGGCAACACCCGGGGAGCCAGCACGGCCCTGAACATTTGCGATTACGCGGCCCGGGAGGGCGTTCAAGGCGGAACCAGACGCATATTCAATCTGGCGTTTGGCATTGGGCTTAGTATCGTTTTGGCGGATTTCAGCATGGAGATGGACCGGGTGCTGCCGGTTGTCAGGACCTCCGAGGTTTTCGACGACGGCATTACCAATTACTCCTATTTTGCAGAGGCTGAGGAATGACGGCGTATGGAACAGCGTGAATTTGAGGGCCGGAAAATCATGGTCCTGGGCGCCTCCTCCGGAATAGGCCGGGCCTGCGCCATCCGGCTGGGGGAGCGGGGCGCAAGAGTCCTTCTTGTGGGGCGGAATCAGGCGCGTCTGGAGGAGACCGCCGGTCACATCCCGGAAGGGCTCCGGGAGATTCTGCCCTGCGACGTGTCGGACTTCGATGCGGCCCAGGCCGTGGTGAAGGACGCGGTGAAGAGGGACGGCGTAAAACTGGACGGCTGTGTGTTTTCCGTTGGAATCGCGCCGGTCTGCCCGGTGACGGCCGTCCAAAAACACCGGCTGGTGGAGGCATTTGATACCAACCTGTTTTCCCTCTTCGGGATTTTGAAGGTGTTTGCCTCCCGCCGCATCAGCCGCGACGGCGCGTCCTTTGTCAGCCTTTCTTCCGGTGCCGCCATTGGACCAACCAAGGGGCAGAGCATTTATGCGGCGACCAAGGGGGCCATGAACGCATATCTCAACGTGGCGGCAAAGGAGCTGGCTCCCCGCAGAATCCGGGTCAACGCCGTCTGCCCGGAAATGGTGGATACTCCCATGGGGGCGGGCCTGCACCTACTGCCGGAGGAGCGTCTGCAAGAGCGGTATCCCCTGGGGATGCTGACGGCGGACGACATTGCGGACACAGTGCTTTACCTCCTGAGCGACGCCGGGGGGAAAATTACGGGACAGGCAATTTCCATTACGGCCGGAAGCACCGGCGGCAATGACAATTTTGAATTTTAAGAAAAAAGGAGAAGACACCTATGGAACTGACGAAGAAACTTGCTTTGATCGAAGAGGCCCTGGACGTTGAGGAGGGCTCCCTGAAGCCAGAAACCCCGCTGGACGACGTGGAGGAATGGGATTCCATTGCCATGCTATCCCTGATTGCTATGCTGGACGACGAATTTGGAAAGACCATCAGCGGCAAGGAGCTGAAGGCGTTGAAGACGGTGGCGGACATTCTTGCCTGCATGGAGTAATGAAAGGGAGCGGGCTGTCCGGCGGAACAACAGAAAGGAAAGGGCAGGGATTGGCATGAGCACTCAGGCGGAAGCGGTGGACGTCAGCGTTGTAATGCTGACCTATTTTCACGAGGACTACATCGCCCAGGCGCTGGACAGCGTCTTCTCCCAGGAGACAACACTGCGCTATGAAATTATCATTGGCGACGACGCCTCCGGGGACCGGACGCCGGATATTATTCGGGAATACGCGGCCCGCTGTCCGGATATCATCCGCCCCGTGCTGAGGACGAAGAATCTGGGTGCGAACCGCAACGGCTGGGACGCGGGCCGCCGCGCACGGGGGAAGTACATTGCGTACCTCGAAGGGGACGACTACTGGCTGGACCCCCGAAAGCTGCAAAAACAGTGGGAGTTTTTGGAGGTGCATCCGGAATACAGCGCCTGCTGCGGCAAGTGCCTGATTGTGGACGAGAACGGCCAACCGGACTACACCCGCACGCCCCAGTTCGCCTGGAGCAAGAAGGTGTTTACCCTGGAGGACCTTGTGGACAGCTGGGATATTCCGGGGCAGGCCGGGACGATGATGTACCGGAACGCCTACCGGGGCGACGATACGATTGGCTATAAGGCCCACCGCAATGTGGGAGACAAAACCACCGCACTGCTCCTGCTCACCATGGGCCCTATCTATTGCAGCAATGAAATCCTCACCTGCTACCGGTATGTAAACCGGAAGGGAAAGCACAACTACTTCTCCCAGCACTACGCGAATCCCTATCGAAACTACGACATGTTCATGTATCCCGTCCGTCTGGAGACTTGGGCCAGGAAGAACGGCGTTCCTCTGCGCCGGGACCAGCATTTTGGAAAACGAATCGGGTACCGCTTCTGCCGTTTTGTGGAGGAGTGCGTCAAGGACCCGTCTCCCACCAGATTGAAATATCTGGCGGAGATGGTATCCCAGAGCCACGAGAAGGGGAAGTACTGCTGGTATATCTTGAAAACCCTGATTGAAATGGAGTAACCTACAATGAAATTTTGCGATTATCCCTTTAAAGAAGTATATCTTTCCCGGGATGGAGAAGTGTGGGCGTGCCCTTGGATGCACTGCGTAATTGGCAATCTGTATGAGGAAGACCTTGGGAAAATGTGGACCAGTGAGGCGGCAAAACAGGCGCGGGAGAGCATTTTAAACGGCTCCTATGCCTTTTGCAGAAAGACCTCCTGTCCGCTTTTGGAACGGGACGATCTGCCTGATCTGACGGAAGAAGAGATTCAAAAACGAATCGCGCATCTTCCGGAGACGCCCCAGGTTATCCGCATTGCCAATGATTTGACCTGCAATATTGCCTGTACAACGTGCCGGAAGGAGCTGTTTTGCCCGGACCAGGAGTACCGGGACAAAATTGACGGCGTGCTGGAGAACATCCTTCCCTACGCAAATAAAGCCGGCATCCTGAATATGAACGGCGGAGGGGAATTTTTGGCGAATCCCAGCTTTGTAAAACTTTTGAGCCGTCTCCGCCCGGAACAGGATACCTATACGATTAACTTTGAAACCAACGGAATCCTGTTTGACGAGGCCCGCTGGGAAAAGTTTTCTCACCTTGGAAATTACAATATAAGAGTGGTTGTGACCATCAACAGCCTGCGCCGGGAGACATATCGCTATTTGACCGGCGGGTTTGACAAATTGGAACAGGCGAAAAAGAACCTGCAATTTCTCAGCAGCCTGCGGCGTGAGGGCAAGATCAAGTGGCTGGAAGCGACCATCGTGGTTCAGGAATGCAACTTCCAGGAAATTCCGGACTATGTGAACACGCTGGCACACTCCGGAGAATATGAGGTGGATCGGATTACGCTCCGTCCGGTGTACAACTGGTTCAAAATGGACCCGGAGACCTACTGGTTCAAGAATGTTCTCAATCCCCTGCACCCCTATCACAAGGAATACCTCAAGATTCTGGAGGACGACTGCTGGAAGGACCCCAAGGTTTACGACTGGGGCTGTCACAACATCCGGCCCGCCATGCCCCATCCCCTCAGCCAGGAGAAGGTTTACAACCGCCTTCTGCTGGATATTTACCAGAGCGACCTTTCCCCGGCGGAGTTCCTCAGAGAATGCATGGACCGCCTGGGCGGAAAGCGCGTGGGGTACTACGGCAAGAACGACTTCTCTAAGGCCATGGTGAAGATGCTCCTGGACGCGGGAATCGACGTGGCGTTCCAGCTTACCTGGGTGAAGGAGGAGGACGACGGCAGCCCGGTTCCCAAGGTCGCCAAGCAGGATTTCCGGCCGGACATGGCGGATGCCATGCTGATCATTGATTTCCATAAGGGCCATTACTGGTTCCACGATCTGCCCGCTCTGGGCTTCCAGGGGCCGGTTGTCTCCATTGAGGAGTTCCTTGAGGGGGCGAAGCCATGAAGAAGAGGACCGCAGCTTTGGCGGCTGTCCTGGGGGCGGTTTCCGGCGGCGCACTGGTAAAAAAGGTGTGGCTGGAAAAGTATCGGGCTCAAAAAGAGGAGCTGGCGGATTCCAACAGAGAGAGGGATTTGCTGTATACTTGGCTGCTGCTGGAGCAGAAGGGGGCGAACCTCGGCGAGTACTTCGCTGCCCACAGCTTTGGGACCATTGGAATCCTGGGCATGAACCGGGAGGGGCGCCGGTTTTACGAGGCGCTGAGGGACCGGGAGGCGGTTTCCGCCGCCTATGCCGTAGAGCTGGACAATTTCAGCGCGGTACACGAGCATATGACGGTTTACCGCCTGGGAGAGGATCCCCTGCCTCCGGCGGACTGCATTGTTATCTGCGATCTGGCCCGTGTTCCGGAGAAAGAGGAGGCTCTGCGCCGGGAGTTTACCGGCGAAATTGTGACGCTGGCGGAGGTGCTGGCCTGGCTGCTGGAGGCGCATCAGGTCAAGCCCTGGGACGGAGCGATCAGGAACTGGCCCGGTGGCTGAGCGGCGGCGGGCAGGGGGGAAAGGAAATTGTTTCGCAATGTATTATAGGCTGGTAAAAGAAGTAAGAGAGCTGTATGAATGCCTGGGAGACGAGTTATCCCAAAAAATATTTTGGGCCCGGCTTGCGCTTGATGCAGACCTGTCCATAGAAAATACGATGCAGATATTGCAGTTGAACCCTCACTTCCGTCAGGAGCAGCTGGAACAGCTGCGCACCTGGAAGGAAACCCTTCGGCGGCTGCAGGAAAGCGGGAAGAAATTTGTTTTATATGGAACAGGCGGACGTGGACAGGAGCTGGCGAGCGCGCTGCTGCGCAGCGGAGTCGAATTTTACTGCTTTTGCGGAAGAAGGGGCCCCGCCGGGTTCCCGGACGGCCTGATGGGAAAACCCGTTATAGGACCGGATGAGCTCTTCCGTTGCGCAGAGGACGTCTATGTATCCATTTGCGCCGGAGGCAGGTCCTATTCAGAAATTGAGCGCTTGCTGGGAGAACATGGCTTTCCCCAGGATCACATTCTTCGCTTTTTTGAATGCAGCACCCCGCAAAGCATGTATTTTGAGTTCCCGGAGCAGTATCGTCCCGGCACGGCGTTCATTGATGCGGGCTGTTATGACTGTGAAGATGATTACCGTTTTGTGGATTGGTCAAAGGGACGGTATTCCAGCATTTTTGCCTTTGAACCGGACCCGGAGCAATATGCGGAATGCGAAAGGCGGTTAGGCTGCCGTAGCATTCGGGATATCCGAATGATTCAAGCGGGTTTGGCAAACCGCCCTGGCACGGTGGAGTTTGTTTCAAAGGGAGCGGGCGGAAGCCGCATTGTACAGGAGAGTACCGATTCCTGGCTGGGCCGGGGACGGGAACAGGCGCGCATTTCCATTCAAATCCTTGCCTTGGATGATGTAGTTACTGAACCCGTAGGATTTATCAAGATGGACATTGAAGGTGCGGAGCTGAGCGCTTTGCAGGGGGCGGCAGGCATTATTACCAGAGACAGGCCGTTTTTGGCGATTTCCGTATATCATAAGCCGGGCGATACCCTTGCAATTATGGGTTATCTCCACGAGCTGGTGCCGGAATATCGGTTCTCCCTCCGGCATTATGGACCATTGTTTTATGAGACGGTGCTGTATGCGTCGGTGGATTGGCAGAATTGAACACCGCGGACTGGCGGTTGAGCGGGAGAAAATTTTCCAGGTAGTAGGATCTAAGAACAAAGCTCTCTGATTTTCTGGATATCTCTGCCGGCCACTAGGAATTTCTGGTTAAACTGGGCTGTTTAAATTCCGACAGCACAGAGGCGTTGGCAAAACAGTACATGCAGACTGTACTTGGTAATAAAGTGAGAAACTTTCACTCTTTTTGGAGTTTCAAACCTCGGAGAAAAAGGAAGGTAACTGGTATGCTTCAGTTGGAGCCAAATTTAATCGCTGATCTGGTCGGCAAAGACCTGATTGCCTTTGGGACTGGGGGACTTGGAAAAATAGCGATTCCCTATCTGGCGCAGGAGCCGGACATTAAAGTCATTGGCGTAACAAACAGCCGGGTCTCTGTCGTAGATGCTGGAACGTTTTTGAACACGGGGCTGCCTATCCGAAGTTTGGATACCTGGGCAAAGCAAAGGCCGGATGCGACAATTCTGCTCTGTGTTGTGAAGAAGAATGTGGAGACCTCCTGGGCCGCCTGTGAGGCGGCAGGATTCCGAAAGATCATGGTGGTCCCCTTTGATCTGGTGGAAATGCTTCAGACCCTCTATAATCCCAGCTTTCTGCCGACGGGGCATCCCATGCTGTACATGATGTGCATGGCAAATGAACTGCGGGAGGTCCATAGGGCTTCTTTCGCGGAGTTTAAAGGCTGCCATCGAGGACAGACGGTGGCGGTAGTTGCAACAGGGCCTAGCCTAAATTACTATTCTCAAGTCAAGGGAGTTCCTCATATTGGCGTAAACGCAAGTTTTCTGAAAGAAGATATCCATCTTGATTACTATTTTCTCCGCCATTATGAACCGGAATGGACTGAAAAGCTGAAAGACTATGATTTTGTAAAGTTTTTTTCAAGAGTCGAAGTGACGGAACGGCGAGTCCCTGAAGATCGATTTCCTGAATATGTGATTGAAGAGAACAACGCGAGACGGTTTTTCCCAGGGGAGCCCTTTGACGAGTTTTATACAGATATAACCAGTTATCCGCTAATGGGTGGCTACACGGTTGCGTTTCAGGCCATCCAGTTCGCAATTTTTACAAGGCCGAAGCGGTTGTTGCTAATTGGCTGCGATTGCGCCCGAAACGGGCATTTTAACGGCGTGGAAATGGTGGACAGCTGGCAGCCCGTAGAGCGTTATGTATCAAAATGGCTGTCGGGTTATCAAAAGCTCAAGGCATTTGCAGAGCGATTCTATCCGGATATGGAAATTATTTCTGTAAATCCGGTGGGATTGAAGGGCTTATTTCACGATATGTATACGGAGAGCTGGTTGAATGCGTATCCGGAATGGGATCGGCTGGAATGCGAGATATTTGATCCGGCGGAGTTTGAAGAACAGTGAGGCCTTGCCGGCAGAGTTTAGAAATGGGCAGGTTGCAGGGAAGTAAAGAACTGCAAGTGGAGTCCATTTGGCTGGGGACATACTCAGAAGCGTTACTCCGCCCTCATATAGTTGAAGTTTTGCGAAAATTCGCGGAGGCAGGCTGGAGCTTGTAGAAAAAAATATTTCAGAATTTTTGGAGATTCGAGAGAAAAGGAATTCCAGACTTCCTTTTCTGCGTGTTTCTTTTGTAGACATGAAGGAAAACCATGACGAGCTGGAATTATTTAAAGAAAAGTGGAAAGGGGAAGCGGACATTGTCGATGTGCAGACTTTTGTAGATTTTTCCAGTAAGGGACTTAAATCAGAAATAAATGAAAATTTTGTATGCAAAGATTTGTACCGTCTGCTCAGCATTAAGTATGACGGAGAACTTTTGCCGTGCTGTAACAGCTGCTACCATAATGCCGGACAGCGGTTTTACGTTCAAGACTGCTCCATACAACACTTCTGGACAAGCGATTTTCATGAGACGTTGCTGAAATCCGTACAGAGCAAGCAATATTTGCCGTGTTGCGCGGAATGCATCAGGCGGTGGGCCGAATGAGCCTGGAGGGCGGACCTTGTTAGATGGTATGCGCGGAAAGAGGCCCCTGTCCGGCATGATCCAGAATTTCATAAGCTGAGAGAGGGTTGATTCGTTTGCTGAATGGAAAAACAGTCTTAATCACCGGCGGTACAGGGTCATTTGGGAACCGCTTTGCCGATTATGTTCTGGGACGCTATCGTCCGAAAAAGCTCATCATCTATTCCAGAGATGAGTTCAAGCAGTTTAATATGCGCAACCGGCTGATGAAGCATGATGCAGTGATGCGCTATTTTATTGGTGACGTACGAGACGAGGCCCGCCTACGCCGGGCCTTGGACGGCGTGGACTATGTCATCCACGCCGCCGCGATGAAGCAAGTCCCCGCCTGCGAATACAACCCCAACGAAGCGATCAAAACCAACATTCATGGGGCAATGAACGTCATTGAGGCGGCGCTGGATATGGGCGTCAAACGGGTGGTGGCGCTGTCCACGGACAAGGCGGTAAATCCCATCAATTTATATGGCGGGACAAAGTTGGTGTCGGACAAGCTGTTCATCGCCGCCAATGCTTATTCCGGACGGAAGGACACCCGGTTTTCCATTGTCCGGTACGGAAACGTGGCTGGGAGCCGCGGGTCCGTGATCCCATTTTTCCGGGGACTGGCGGAAGCAGGGGAGACGGAGCTCCCTATCACGGATTTTGAGATGACCCGCTTCTGGATCAGCCTGGAGCAGGGCGTGGAATTGGTCATCAAGGCATTGGCGGAATCCAGGGGCGGCGAGACTTTCATCGCCAAGATTCCCTCTTTCAAAATCACCGATCTTGCCAAGGCGATTCTTCCAAATTGCACCTTGAAAGAGGTGGGAATCCGAGAAGGGGAAAAGCTCCATGAGGTAATGATCACCAAAGAGGATTCTCTGTACACATATGAGTATGAAAAACACTTTATCATTTATCCGCATATGTCCTGGTGGGCCCCGGAAAAGGCGGTGCCCGGAGGGAAACTGGCAAAGCGGGGATTTGAGTATTCCTCCGGGACCAACAGCCAGTGGCTGTCTGTGGAGGATTTGCGGTGTCTGCTGGCGGAAAAGAAGCTGCATTAAAAGTCGAAGAATATAAAAAAGGGTGTGCTGAGCCAGTCGGCAGCCTACTGGAAAAATATCCGGACTTGGAGCTGCTGGATTACGGTTTTGTGTACCACGGAGACCGGGTCTTTCCTGGAGATGATCTTACATGGTTTTATACAAAAAAGGTTTGAGGCTTGCCGTGATTCCCGCACGGGGCGGGAGCAAACGGATTCCCAGAAAAAATATCAAGGAATTTTGTGGAAAGCCCGTGATTGCCTATTCCATTGAGGCCGCCGCTGGCAGCGGCCTGTTTGACAGGGTGATGGTTTCCACGGATGATACGGAGATTGCAGAGCTTGCCGAAGAGCTTGGCGCATCTGTTCCGTTTTTTCGCAGTGCGGCCGCATCCGGTGACTATGCCACGATAACGGATGTTTTGCTTGAGGTGCTGGAAAGCTACCGGAAGCAGGGGCTTTGGTTTTCGACCCTTTGCTACATTTATCCAACGGCTCCGTTTGTCACGGCGGAAAAGCTGAAACGTGCCTGCCAGCTCCTGGAAGAAAGCGGCGCGGATGGACTGATTCCGGTTGTGGAGTTTTCCTATCCGCCGTTAAGAGGCTTACTGGTTCAGGAAAATCGGGTGCGGATGAAATGGCCGGAGAACACCTTTGCCCGGTCGCAGGATTTGGAAACGATCTATCATGACTGCGGACAGTTTGGCTTTATCCGAACTGAAACGCTTCTGCAGGAAGAGACGATATTCTGCCGGAACATTGTTCCCATGATCCTGCCAGATCTGGAGGTGCAGGATATTGACAACGAGACAGATTGGGAACTGGCGGAACTGAAATACGAACTTATGAAGAGCAAAAGCTGCTATGGAAGCACGGATTAAATCCCTGAGTACATCTTCATACCACAGATTTTTGCTGGGCGGCGCCGGAAAATCTTGAAATCCGTCAGGATTCCTGAGGCGTTATTCGTTGTCCGTGGAGGCAGGAGAACATAAGGGGAGGAAACACAATGTCAGTTTTGGCGCTGCACGGCGGGGAGCCGGTGCGGAAAACCCGGTTATCCTACGGACATCAATACATAGACGAAGCGGACATCCAAGCGGTGTCGAAGGTGCTGAGAAGCGATTTTCTCACTTGCGGACCCGAGGTTTCAGAGCTGGAGGCAAAGCTGTGCGAAATCACTGGCGCGTCTTACTGCATCGCGGTTTCCAACGGCACGGCGGCGCTGCACACCGCCTGCCTTGCCGCTGGAATCGGGCCCGGGGACGAGGTGATTACAACGCCGATCACCTTTGCTGCGTCGGCAAACGCCGTGCTGTACTGCGGTGGGAGGCCCGTCTTTGCGGATATCAACCCGGAGACGTATACCCTTGACCCGGCGTCGGTGGAAGAGCGGATCACCCCCAGGACAAAGGCGGTCATCGCAGTTGACTTTACCGGTCAGGCTTGCGATTATGATGCCCTTCGAGCTATCTGCGGCCGTCATGGCCTGCTTCTGATCGAGGACGCGGCGCACTCCATTGGAACGGTTTACCGTGGTACGCCGGTAGGCAGCATCGCGGACCTGACCACCTTCAGCTTCCACCCGGTAAAAACAATTACGGCGGGAGAGGGCGGCGCGGTGACAGCCGGCCGTTCCGAGCTTGCCCGGAGAGTCCTGCTGTTTGCCCGCCATGGAATCACACGGGCTCCGGACCTGCTGCGGGAGCAGGGAAATTCCAACTGGTACTATGAGCAGCAGCTCCTTGGGTACAATTATCGCCTGACGGACATCCAGAGCGCGCTGGCCCTGAGCCAGCTGAAAAAGCTGGATCTCTTTTCCGCTCGGCGGAAAGCGCTGGTGCGCCAATATGACGAGGCGTTCCGGGAGCTGCCGGGGGTTTTAGTGCAGAAGGAAACCAAGGGGTCCGATACCGTCCGGCATCTGTATATTTTGCGCCTGGACTTGGACCGGCTCCGCTGGGGCCGGAGGGAATTTTACGATGCAATGCAAGCGGAAAACATCGGCGTCAATGTGCATTATATTCCCGTCTATTATTTTCCCTATTACCAAGAGATGGGGTATCAAAAGGGGCTTTGCCCAAATGCGGAGGCATACTATGAGAGCTGCCTGACGCTGCCGCTGTATTACGGGATGACGGACCAGGACCAGCGGGACGTGATCGAAGCAGTGGAAAAAGTCCTGGCGCATTGCCGGAGATAGTCACGGGAAAGCGGGGGAAAAGGCATGTTCAGGCTGATGGAGAAGATTACAAAAGGGCAGGTTTACATCGTTGCGGAGATGAGCGCGAACCACGGAGAGAAGCTGGAAAACGGGCTGGAAATTGTGCGCCGGGCGGCTGAGGCCGGAGCGGACTGCGTGAAAATCCAGACCTACACGGCGGACACACTGACCATCGACTGTGATAACGAGTATTTTCGGATCAAAGAAGGGCTTTGGGCGGGACGCACCTTGTATGACCTGTACCAGGAGGCGGGGACGCCCTGGGAGTGGCAGGGGCGTATCAAGCAGGAGTGTGAGAATTGCGGAGTGGACTTTCTGTCCACGCCCTTTGATTCGACAGCGGTGGATTTTCTGGAGGGCCTTGGTTGTGAGGCGTATAAAATCGCCAGCTTTGAGCTGGTGGATATTCCCCTGATTGAATATGCAGCGTCCAAGGGGAAGCCTATGATTATCAGCTGCGGCATGGGGAGCGTGGAGGAAATCCAGGACGCTGTGGACGCCTGCCGGAGGCAGGGGAACGACCAGATTGTTTTGCTGAAGTGTTGCAGCGAATATCCGGCTGATTTTGAGGATATGCGCTTGCGGAACATCCCGGATATGATGAAGCGATTTCAAGTGCCGACAGGGCTTTCTGACCACAGCCTGGGCAGTCTGGCGGCGGTCGTGGGCGTGAGTTTGGGGGCCTGCGTAGTGGAGAAGCATTTCTGCCTCAGCCGGGAGATGAAGACCCCGGACAGCGCGTTCTCCATGGAACCGGAAGAATTTGCCCGGATGGTGGAAGATATCCGCACGGCCGAAAGACTGCTGGTTCCGCCTTCTTATGAGCTGAGCGGAAGGGAGCGGGAGAGTATGGTGTTTCGCCGGTCGCTTTTTGCGGTGAGGGATATCGGAGAAGGAGAGTGCCTCACCGCAGAAAATATCCGTTGTGTCCGTCCCGGCTATGGAGCAAAACCCAAAGACTATTCGGATTTTTTGGGAAAGCCGGTCAAAAGGACCATTCCGAGAGGGACTCCGCTAAGTCCCGAAATGATATGAAATGAGACGGTTCAGATGAGAATACTCTGCCTTTACAACAATCCGTGTGCGCTTCCCCTGTTCGAGTGGCTGAGGAAAGAGGGGCATGAGACTGTCTTGCGGCAGGATGCTTTGACGAAAGATTGGTGCAGAGCACAGCGGTTTGCCTTGACGGTCAGTTACACCTATCGGTTCATACTGCCGGAGGAGGTGCTCGTCGCCCTGCGCCGTAACGCAGTCAATCTGCATAACGCCTATTTGCCTTGGAATCGGGGAAGCGACCCGAATTTGTGGAGCATTGCGGAAAATACGCCTCGTGGAGTGACGCTGCATTACATAGAAGCGGGTCTGGATAAAGGTGGAATCATTGCGCAAAGGCTGGTTCCGCTTCAGCCGGACGATACGCTGAAAACAAGCTATGACAGGCTGGATATGGCTGCGCAGGAGCAGTTTCGCCAAGCATTTCAATGGTATTCCTGCTGGCCGCAGATGAGGAAATATCCCACGGGAAGCGGCAGCTATCATTCGATAAGGGATGGAGAGTTTTTCCGGAAGATCATCGACAGCTATGACATGCCGGTGGAGGAATTTCGGCGGCGTGCTCTGGGGAAGTAAAGAGGTGTGTATGATTCTCTTTCGGGCAGACGGCAACCTGCAGATCGGCACCGGCCACATTATGCGCTGTCTTTCCCTGGCGGACGCATTTCGGGAGAGGGGCATTCCCTCCGTTTTTGTAACGGCGGAGCCCTGCATGCGGACGCTGATTCGGGAGCGGGGGTATGAATGCGCAGTGCTGGGCTCCGCATATGACCGCATGGAGGCGGAGCTTCCGGCGCTTTTGTCGCTGTTGAGAGCAAGACGGCCCGCCTGTGTGATCCTGGACAGCTATTTTGTCACGCCGGAGTACATGCGTGCCGTCAGGGCGGAGGCGTTTCTGGCGTATATGGATGATTTGAACGCCTTTGATTATCCTGCGGATTTGGTTATAAATTACAACCTTTACGGAAGTGCGGCTCAATATTCGCCGGACAAGGCGTATCTCCTGGGCCCCCGGTATGTCCCGCTTCGAGAGCAGTTCCGCAATCTCACGCCGCGCAGGGTGCGGGAACGGGCGGAACAGATTCTCCTTTCCACCGGAGGAACGGACCAGTACCATGTTGCTCTGCGGTGTGTGGAATACCTGCTGGAGCATCCGCCGGCCTCGGGCACGGTCTGTCACATGGTTCTGGGGGCCATGAATCAGGACTCGAAGCGGATCGGTCGATTGGCGGCAAAGGTTCCCTACATTGTGCCGCACCGGCAGGTGGCCGACATGTGCGGCCTGATGCGGCAATGTGACATGGCGGTTTCTGCGGCGGGAACGACGCTCTATGAGCTGTGCGCCTGTGGACTGCCGACGGTGACGTATATTCTGGCGGATAACCAAATCCAGGGTGCGAGGGCCTTTGAGGAGGAGGGCCTGATGCCCTGCGCCGGGGATGTCCGTGAAGAGATCGAATTCCTGGAAAAGATTTTTTCAGGGCTGGAACGGCTGGCGGCAGATCAAATGGGGAGACAGGAGATATCCTGCCGAATGCAGAGCTTGGTGGATGGCAGCGGAGCTCTGCATTTGGCGGAAGCTCTGACGGCGTATTTTGCCGGAAGCGGATAAAAATGAAAAAAGTTTGGAGCGAAGCGGGAACCCGCTTCGCTTGTATCGGGGAGCCCCGATACAAGAATGACACTTGAACCTGCCGGGTTTTCCAATGAAGATAAATCCGTGCATACCGTGCAATGAAAAAGGAAGGATGAGGGCATGAAGGAACTTGACGCTTTACTTTTGAAACAAATTGAAAACCTGCAAAGCGAAGGGAAGGGTGAATATACGAGGTTTGAAACACTTTACGGATGTTTTATTCAGCCGAATGAGGAGACTTTCCGGCAAACTTATAAAGCGAATTGCCGCTTGGAGAACGCCGCGGAATATGAGGCGTGCACCTTGGACTTTATACCAATTGCGGATCAAGAGTATGTTGTCCTGGATCGGGAAGCTGGACGGTTTTGCGGAACATTTGCCGTAAAGCCTTACGAGGCGGATGGTGATGCCCGGAAGACGTTCACAAGCATCCTGATTGCGGATTACGGGGATGTCCGGGAGATTGTGCCTATCATCTTGCAAAAGAGTTGGCGAAATGTATACATTGTTCTTAACGAAGGACTTCGAAAATTCACGTCGTTTTACAAACTGGAGGACTTTCCTACGGTATTTCCTTCAAATGTAAAAATCTTTGCAACAACAGCGGATATGCACCGGTACTTTTTGGAGAACCATGACGCTTATTTGCCAAGGAAAGTGTTTTCCCGGAAGTCGGAGAAGTATGACGCAGTGATAAAGGAGATCCATGACATCAGAGTCCGGAGCGGCATTCCATCCAATAATGCGTTTCTATCGGTCTGCGTTCCGTCATTTAATAGAGGGCATCGTGCGCTGAAAGCGGTGGAGTATGCACTAACAACCTGCTATGATGCGGAAATTGAGATTGTTTTGGTTAATACAGGGTCTACCAATTGCACGGAAGGCTATCAGCAAATAAAAAATATGAGGGATTCCAGACTGCGATACTATGAGCTTGAGAAAAACGGAGGATTTCATGAAAGCTATTGCAGTGCCTTGAGTAGAGCGAGCGGGCATTTTGCCATGATGCTCAGCGATGAAGATTCCGTGGCCGTGGAAAAGCTGAACGATGTTTTTGAATACTTGAACGAGCATTGCACGGAAGGTGTCACTACGTTCAACGCGATTTTTGATGCTTCGCCGGTGGTAGAGTACCTTATACGCAAACTGGAGGTATGTGAGAAAGGGCTGCAAGGCGTAAAATGGGCGTTTGATTGGACCCGCCATATTTCGGGAACCTGCTTTAATATCGACTACATGAAAGAATCCGGAATTTTTGAAAAGGCGGAAGAGTATAGAGAGAGTTTGTTTTTCTTTTACTATCCGCATTGCGTATTCAGCTTTTTGTTGGGGTATCAATACCCGACTTCAAATAGCGGAATGGAAGGGTGGCGCTATGGCAAGCCTGAGGTAGATATTACGGAAATTGACTGGCCAGTTAATGCGGTTCTTTGGCCTGAATGGCGGATAAAGCAATGTTACGATGCTATGAAATTGTTAGGAGATATTCTTTGCGGCTCTGAATTAGATGAGATGTTCCACTATCAAATTAATACTACCTTTTCTTTGATTTCTCTTCTATTCAAGGAAGTTCCGGGGAAGGTAAAGTCTTACCGTTGGATTGATATATGGATGCAGCACTATCAGAGCTGCCTGGAAGTGCTTCAGGATTTAGCGGAGAAATTTGGAGATATTTCTTCCGTGAAGTCTCAAATGGACAAGTCGTTCTTGTATTGGCAGATTTGCAAGCGTGAACAAAGACTGCGCACGCCGGAAGAAAATCTTCGGTCTTCTTTGCAGGCCCAAGTTGCAAAATATTATCATGAAAAGGGTGTTCCTTTTGAGGAAATGGATTTTGGCAAAATGGAAGAGGACCTGGAGAGTTGGATAACGAATTTTTTGGCGGAAAGAAGCTGAACTGTTGATATGAAAGTTGTGATTTTGGCCGGCGGCTTTGGCACCCGCATCAGCGAGGAGAGCCACCTGAAGCCCAAGCCCATGATTGAAATCGGCGGGCAGCCCATTCTATGGCATATTATGAAATACTACTCCAGCTTCGGCTTTCACGATTTCGTCATCTGCTGCGGCTACAAGGGACACGTCATCAAGGAGTATTTCGCCGATTACTATCTCCACCGCTCCGACGTGACCTTTGATTTCGCAGCGGAAAACCGGATGACAGTCCACGCCAATGTGGCAGAGCCCTGGCGGGTGACTTTGGTGGATACGGGGCTGAACACCCAGACCGGCGCGCGGATCAAGCGCGTGCAGAAATATATAGAGGATGAGCCTTTTATGCTGACTTATGGAGACGGGGTCAGCGACGTGGACCTGAACGCCTTGCTGAAACAGCACCGGGCGTCCGGCAAAACAGTAACTTTGACAGGCGTTCAGCCGGGGGGCCGGTTCGGCGTGCTGGACCTGGACGAGACAGGGACCACCATCTCCGGTTTCCGGGAGAAGGCCCGGGAGGACGGCGGCTGGATCAACGGTGGCTTTATGGTGATGGATTCAGGTGTCTTTGAGTATCTCAGCGAGGATGGGCGCTGCATTCTGGAGCGGGAGCCCTTGGAGAGCTTGGCAAGGGCGGGAAAACTTGGTGTTTATAAACACCCAGGTTTCTGGCAGTGCATGGACACACAGCGGGACCGAGGCCGGCTGGAGGCGTTGTGGCAAGACGGCAAAGCCGAATGGAAGCGCTGGTGAGGGAAGGAGAACCTATGGAAATTTTGCGGGCAAAAACGCTGGACCTGCGCCAAACCGGCGAACTGACGCCAAGGCGTAAAGAAAACAGCCGACTCAATCAGGAAGAAGCCTTGGCGCAGGCGATTGTTCTGCATGCCGCGCCGCGCCGCCTGGTATTTGAGATGACAAATCGCTGCAATTTGAACTGCGTGATGTGCGGACGTAATGCGGCGGACTTTCAGCCTACGCAGTTTCGGACGGAGTGGCTGGATTATTTTGAGCCGGTGGCGGACCTGGTGGAGGAAGTGACCCTGATGGGCTGGGGAGAACCAACAGTTCATCCCGATTTCGTTCATTTTCTGAGCTGGGCCAAGGAAAAAGGACTACGGAAATATTTCTGCACCAATGGGATGCGCTTGGAACAACTTACGTCTGCTATTTTTGAGTATCACGTGGATATTGTGGCAGTGAGCCTGGATGGGGCGGATTCTGCAACAAATGAACGTATCCGGAGGGGCTCAGATTTCAACCGGATTGTGTGTTCCCTGGAAAAAATCAACCGCCGCAAGTCAGAACAGGGGATAGACTATCCCTATAACAATTTTGTCTTTACGGCGATGAAGCAAAACCTTCATCAGCTCCCCGCTATGGTTCGTCTGGCAAGCGATATAGGTGTTGATGAAGTCAAGGCGGTTTTTTTAACGGCGTTTGACACCGTCATGAAGGAGCAGGTTTTGTTTTATGACATGGACCATGTGCGGGATGTCTTTGCCAAGGCGCAGGAAGAGGCGGAAAGGCTGGGCGTTGCCCTGAAATTGCCGTATTTGCCAGGAGAAGACCCGGCGGGAAGCCAACCCCATAAAATCTGCTACGCGGGATGGCGAGACTTTTTCCTGGGCTCCGACGGGTATATCCGCCCCTGTATGTCGACTGCGCAAAAGTTATTTCATATTACCAAATACCCCGATTTCTGGGCTATGTGGAACTCTGAAGAATATCAGCGCCATCGAACGGCAGTCAATGGCCCAGGGATGACCGCTCATTGCGCAAATTGTTATCAATCCTCGTTTGCTAACTGGAATCGCCAAGAGTCTTTCCTCCAAATCGGGAAAGAGTTTTCTCCTGACTGGCAGAATGAAACACGGGAATCCCATTTTAAACAGAAAGGCTGAGGCTTGTGATGAGAGACCCCCAAACAGTTAAGGATGAGATTTTATCTCTCACAGAAGAATACTATCAGACTCAGTTTGACCGGACAAAGCCCTTCCAGCCCGGAGACCGGATTTCCTACGCCGGGCGGGTTTTTGATCAGGAGGAGCTGCGGACTCTGGTGGACGCCTCACTGGACTTCTGGCTTACGGCGGGGCGCTTTACCCAGCGGTTTGAAAAGGAGCTGGCGGAGTACTTAGGGGTTTCCTGCTGTTCCCTGGTCAATTCCGGCTCTTCTGCGAATCTCCTGGCGTTCACGGCGCTGACCTCCCCGCTGCTGGGGGAGCGCCGGGTGGGGAAGGGAGACGAGGTCATTACCGCCGCCGCGGGCTTCCCCACCACCATCGCACCCATTATTCAGTGCGGCGCGGTGCCGGTGTTTGTGGACATTGAGCTTCCGCAGTACAACGTGAGCCTGAACGCCCTGGAGCAGGCCCTCTCTCCCAAGACCAAGGCGGTGATGCTGGCCCATACCTTGGGGAATCCCTTCCCGCTGGCGGAGGTGCGCCGCTTTTGCGACGAGCATGGACTCTGGCTGGTGGAGGACAACTGCGACGCCCTGGGGACCGAGTGTCTGGTGGACGGCCGCTGGCGGAAGACCGGCAGCGTAGGGCACCTCGGAACCTCCAGCTTTTACCCGCCGCACCATATCACCATGGGGGAGGGCGGCGCAGTATATACCAGCGACCCGCTGCTCCACCGGATTGTGAACTCCCTGCGGGACTGGGGACGGGACTGCTGGTGCCCGCCGGGACGGGACGACACCTGCGGCTGCCGCTTCAAGGGCCGCTTCGGGGAGCTCCCGGAGGGCTATGACCACAAATATGTGTATTCCCACCTGGGTTACAATTTGAAGGCCACAGACATGCAGGCCGCGGTAGGCTGCGCGCAGCTGAAGAAGCTGGATGGGTTCATCCGGGCCCGCCGGGAAAACTGGCGGTATCTACACAGCGCCCTGGACGGCCTGTCCGATGTATTCATCCTGCCGGAGGAAGCGCCGGACAGCCGCGCCAGCTGGTTTGGATTTTTGCTTACTATAAAAGAGAATGCGCCCTTTCGGCGGGAGGAGCTGGTTCATCATTTGGAGGAGCATAATATCCAAACCCGGAACCTGTTTGCTGGAAACATGCTCCGCCAGCCCTGCTTTGACGGGATGCGGGAATCTGAGGAGGGCTATCGCGTGGCCGGCGAGCTCCGGAATACGGATGCCGTTATGGAGCGTACCTTCTGGATTGGCGTCTATCCAGGCATGACGGTGGAGAAGCTCCGCTGTATGGCGGAGGAGATACGGCGGTTTGTCCATAATAAATGAAACAGGTTATGACCCTGCTTTTTCTGCTGGAAAAGCGAGAAGGACGGGAAGTATGAAGAGGAGGAGCATATCATGATGCGAAACTGCCCTGTATGCGGCGGCAGAAAAGGCGAAGCAATCAAGAGAATTTATATGACACTGCCGGAAGGCATCATACTTCCTGAGCAGTATGACATCGTTTCCTGTACCGAATGTGGATTTTGCTATGCAGATACCTCGGCGAAAAAAGAGGATTATGACGCTTACTATACGCTGTATAACAGTTACAGTGGCAAGGAGGAAAGCCAGGAGGCTATCATTTCCCAAACGCCTGTTCTTGAATTTATAAAAACAAATTTGGAACTGAAAAGCTGTATTTTGGATATTGGTTTCGGAAATGGAATGTTGCTGCGGAATTTGCGTGAGCTGGGATATCAAAACCTGTTTGGCTTGGACCCTTCTGAGGATAGTGTAAGGAATTTGGAAAATTATGGAATTGAGTGCGCGCAGGGAACGATATATGATTGTGTCAGCCGTTTGGAAAACAGCTTTGATGCCGTGGTCATGACGGCAGTTTTAGAGCATTTGCTTGAGCCTCGGGAAGCTATTGAGCAGGTTTTTACATATTTGAAAGACGGCGGATATTTCATTCTCTCCGTTCCGGATTATTCCATGTGCTATACAGTCCAGTTTTCGATTCCAAATCAATTTAATCAAGAGCATATCAACTATTTTTCGGAAGACTCTCTTTTGAATTTGTTTCAAGGGAGCCGTCTGATGCTTTCTGATCTTGTTGAGATAAAAGACACAGTTCCTGCAAGCAGTGAGTTTTTAAGAATATTTGCAGTTCAAAAGTGTGCAGAAATAGACAAGCAAGCGCCTGACGCAATGAAAAAGGATACAAGGACAAAAGGGGCGATTGAGCGGTATCTGGTCCAGCAGGAGGATCATCAGCGGAAAAATGAGCAAATCATAGCGGACCTCTGCGCAAAACAGACGCCGTTGGTCATATGGGGAACCGGCTCTATGGTTATGCAGCTGTTAGTTGCTACAGACTTGGCAAAATGTAATATTTTAACATTCGTAGATGGAAATTATTTGAAAGTTGGGACATCCATCAATGGCATAAAGGTCCAGAGTCCGGCGATAATCAGAGACTATCCGGAGGCCGCAGTTTTGGTTTGCGCCATGAAATTTGGACAAGAGATTCAACGCACGATAGAGGAGCTGGGGCTGAACAATCAAGTGTTGTTCTTTAATTGAGGAGGGAAATTTATGCCAGGAGAAGCGATTTTACTTTCCACCCCCAATTTCCAGGGAAACGAGAAAAAGTACGTTAATGAGGCTGTCGAGACGGAGTGGGTCTCCACCGCTGGAGCGTTCATCGGGCGATTTGAGGAAAGGATGGCGGACAGACTGTCTGTCCGTCAGGCCTGCGCCTGCCAGTCCGGCACGGCGGGCCTGCATCTTTGCCTGCGGCATTTTGGCGTCTCGGCGGGAGATCTGGTGCTGGTTCCCACGCTGACCTTTATTGCCACGGTAAACGCCGTGCTGTACCAGTCTGCGGAGCCGGTGTTCTTCGACTGTGACGAGCACATGTGCATCTGCGTGGATCAGGTGGAGGAATATCTGGAGCGCGACTGCCGTCTGGAGGGCGGAAGGACCGTGGAGACTGCCTCCGGGAAGACGGTAAAGGCGATGATTCCCGTCCATGTTTTTGGAGACTTCTGCGATATGGACCGGCTGATGGACCTGGCGGAGCGGTTTCATCTGATTGTGATTGAGGACGCCACCGAATCCCTGGGCGGCGTTTTCAACCAGGGAAGGTATGCGGGCCGTCCCACTGGTACGGTAGGACACGCGGGGGTTTTGTCCTTCAATGGCAATAAAATCATCACCACCGGAGGCGGCGGAATGGTGGTGTCCAATGACGAGGCGGCGGTAAGCCACATCCGCTATCTCTCCCAGCAGGCCAAGGACGATGGGATGTACTTTGTCCATGAGGAGTGGGGCTATAATTACCGCATGACCAACCTGCAGGCGGCGCTTGGCCTTGCGCAGCTGGAGGAGCTGGACGGCTTTTTGGAGATCAAGCGGCGGAATTACGCCCGTTATCGGGAGAGGCTGGCAGACTGCGGCTGCGGGGAGCTGCTGCCCTTTGGAAGTGGAGAGAAAGGCAATCACTGGTTTTACTCCTTTGCTCTCCGGGAGGCGGACGGAGAAAGGCGGGACCGGCTGCTTCAATATCTGAACAGCCGCCAAATTCAGGCCCGGCCCATCTGGAAGCTGAACCATATGCAGACGCCCTTCCGGAAGTACCGGGCAATGGACTGCGGAAACGCGCTGCAATTCTATGACCGGGTGGTGAACATTCCCTGCGGCACAAATTTGACGGAGGAGCAGATAGACCGTGTCTGCGAGGCGCTGTTGAACTTTGAAGTGCAGGACCGTCCGGGCATTTAGACGCAAGGAGAGGACAGCATGGACGTCAGCAAATACCTGATTCAGGAGGACATTTCAGTTGCCGAGGCGGTAAGACGCATTGACGAGGGGAAGAAAAAGATTGTCTTCTGCCTGCGGGACGGCAGCCTCAGCGGCTGTTTCACGGACGGCGATATGAGGCGCTATATCCTGCGGGACGGGGACATGCAAAAGCCGGTCTCCGAGGCCATGAATCCGGCTCCTGTGGTGTTTTCCCTGTTTCAGGAGGAGATGGCTCTGAAGCGTATGCGGGAGAGCCTGATGGTGGCGGTTCCGATTGTCAATGAGCGGCGGGAAGTGGTGTCGATTTTTTTCCGGGACGAGCTGGAGGGGGAAAAGACGTGCCATGTTTTGCCGGAGGAGGTTCCTTTGGTCATTATGGCCGGGGGAAAGGGCACGCGGCTGTACCCCTACACCCGTATTCTGCCAAAGCCCTTGATTCCTATTGGGGAGGCGCCCATCATGGACCATATCATCGGCCGCTTTGGCCGCTATGGAGTCCAAGACGTCTATCTGATTCTGAACCACAAGCGGAACATGATCAAGGCATATTACAACGAGGCGGAGCTTCCTTACCGCATCCATTACGTGGACGAAGATGCATTTCTGGGGACCGGAGGCGGGCTCTCCCTCCTGAAAGGCAGAGTGAACAGGACCTTCTTCCTCTCCAACTGCGACTGCCTGCTGGATGCGGACTATACCTGCATGTATGAATACCATAAGAGTCACAAAAATGCACTGACCTTTATTCTGGCGGCGAAACGGGTGGGGATTCCCTATGGAGTTGTGGAGCTGGACCAGGAGGGCACGGTCAAAACGATTCAGGAGAAACCGGAATATGATTTCCTGGTGAATACGGGAATCTATCTGGCGGAGCCGGAGGTCATAGGCTGTCTGGAGGACGGAGAGCGCATCGACATGCCGGACGTGGCCAAGCGGCTGGCGGAACGGGGACTCCGGGTAGGGGGTTATCCCATTACGGAGAAGAGCTGGCTGGATATGGGGCAGCTGAATGAGATGCGGAACATGATGAAAGAGCTGGGGCTTTGAGCACACCGGTCGGACCAGCCAAGTTTAGAAGGAGGCTATATGTCAAAACAGGAAGCGAAACAGGTCCGGACAAGGCTGGAGGAAGTGGTCCCCCGCAGGGCGCCGTTTGTGATTTATCTTGATCCCTGCGGGGCGTGCAACTTCAAATGCAACTTCTGCCCCTGCAACATTTCTGGGGAACGGGCGGCGGAGCGGCACGCGGTTATGAGTTGGGAGCTCTTCGAAAAGATTGCGGCGGATTTGGACGCGTTTGAGGGACAGGTCAGTGTCATCAACCTTTATGGCTTCGGAGAGCCGCTTTTGAATCCGCGTATCGCGGATATGGTGAGAGTGCTGAAGGAGAATCATTGCTGCCGCGAGGTGCGGATTACGACGAACGCGTCTCTTCTGACTGAGGAAAAGAGCTGGGCGCTGATCGAGGCTGGCGTCGACTTGGTTCGCGTGTCCGTTGAGGCAATATCCACGGAGGGATACCAGGAGCTCTGCGGCGTGAAGATCGATTTTTCGGAAATTGTCCGCAATATAGAGACGTTCTATCGCATATCTGTGCGGGGGGGGGGGGACAAGTAAGGTGAGTGCCAAGATTGTTTCCGCCGCTTTGAAAACGGAAGAAGATAAGAAGCGCTTTTCAGAGATTTTTTCTCCTATTACGAATTTTTATTATGTGGAGGAAATTGAGCCGATTTGGAGCGAATTTGAGGAGATGAAAATGCCCTCCGGCGGGCTTGCGGACCGGTGCTATCAGGCAGGGGAACGGAGGGAAATCTGCTCCATGCCATTTACGGATATGTGCATCCATTCCAACGGAATCGTAGGGGCCTGCTGCTCGGATTGGAAGTTTGCCACGGAGTACGGCGACGTGAATCGAGAGCATCTGTCCGAGATTTGGAACGGAAAGCGGCATCGGGAATTTCAATGCGCAATGTTGGCTCGGAAGCCGATTCCCTTCTGCGCGGCGTGCATGCGAAAGCCACCGGACCGGATTGAAGAGCCGGAGATTCTGATGCAAAAAATTATGAAGGGAGCTGCAACGTGAAGGCGTTGGTAACTGGGGCAGATGGATTCATCGGCAGTCATCTGACGGAATTACTGCTGGAATTGGGGTGCGATGTACGGGCGTTTGTGTTGTATAATTCATTCGGCAGTTGGGGTTGGCTGGATACGCTTCCCAAAGAAAAGCGCGAAGCGCTGGATGTGGTAATGGGAGATGTGCGTGACCCTGTGTTTGTGCGTAAGGCGATGAAGGGTGCAGACTGTGTGTTTCACTTGGCCGCGCTGATTGCGATTCCATACAGCTACCATGCGCCGGATGCCTATGTAGATACGAATATCAAAGGGACGCTGAATGTGCTGAATGCCGCCCGGGAACTGGACACGAAGCGTCTGCTTGTGACCTCCACATCGGAAGTTTATGGTACGGCAAAATACGTCCCCATTGACGAAAAGCACCCGTTTCAGGGACAGTCGCCCTATTCCGCCACAAAAATTGGGGCGGACCGTCTGGCGGAGTCTTATTACCGCAGCTTTGGAGTTCCGCTGACGATTGTGCGTCCCTTCAATACCTATGGTCCCCGTCAATCGGCCCGGGCCGTGATTCCAACCATTATTTCTCAGCTGCTTGCCGGCTATGACGAAATCAAGCTGGGGAGTTTGACGCCGACGCGGGACTTTGTTTTCTGCAAAGACACCGCCAGGGGCTTTGTGGAGCTCAGCAAGTGCAAAGAGGCGATTGGCCGGGAGGTCAATATCGCCACTGGGCAGGAGATTTCCATTGGAGAGTTGGCGCAGAAGCTGATTCAGATGATTCGGCCAAGTGCGGAGATCGTTTGCCAGGAGCAGCGTCTGCGTCCCACGGCCAGCGAGGTGGAACGCCTCCTGGGAAGCAGTGAGCTGCTTTATTCTCTTACTGGATTCAAGCCGCAGACGCCGATTGAAGCTGGTTTAAAAGAGACCATTGCGTGGATTCAGGAACACATGGACAACTACAAAGTGGATCGCTATTCCCTGTGAATTGAGGAGGGAAACCCATGAAAGTATCCGACTATATCATTCGCCGCCTGGAGGAGCATGGCGTCCGGGACGTTTTCCTCCTCAGCGGCGGGGGGATGATGCACCTTTTGGACTCCCTGTTTCAAAGCGAGGCCATCCATCCCTGGTGCAACCTGCATGAACAGGCCTCCTCCATCTGTGCCAGCGCTTACGCCCAGGCCACCGGCCGCCTGGGTGTGTGCATGGTGACGTCAGGGCCCGGCGCCACCAACGCCGTCACCGGGGCGGTGGACGCCTGGATTGATTCGGAGCCGGTTTTGGTGATCTCCGGACAGGCCAAGACCTCGGATTTGGTGGGAGATCGGGGCGTCCGGCAGTGCGGTTCCCAGGAGGTCGACATCACTGCAATGATGCGGCCTGTCACCAAGTACGCGGTGAGCATTACGGACAAAACCCTGGTGAAATACCACCTGGATAAGGCCGTCTATCTGGCCGCCCACGGACGGAAGGGAACCGTATGGGTGGAGGTGCCTCTGGACATTCAGGGTGCGCAGGTGGAGGAGAGCGAGCTGGTGGAATTTGACCCCGCCGCAGAGGGGCTGGTTTCCGGCTGCCCGGTTTCCGATGAGGACATCATCGAGATTCTGGATATGCTGCGGGCCGCGAAGCGCCCGGTCGTTTTGGCAGGAAGGGGCGTGCTGTTTGGCGGTGCTGGGGCGGAAATGCGAACGTTCTGCCACGCGCTGAAAATCCCCGCCCTGACCACTTGGCGGGGCAAGATGATTTTCGCGGATGATGACGATGTTTATTTTGGGCATCCCGGCAGCCCGGGTCCTCGGTACTCCAACTGGATTTTACAAACCTGTGATTTCCTGCTGACGATAGGCGCCCGCCTGAACAGTGCAATGACCGCGTTTAATGAACCGCATTTTGCCTGCCGGGCAAAACATGTAATGGTGGACATTGACTCTTGTGAGATTGGCAAGCTGCATATGGACTTCGCTAAAACAGTGGTTTGTGACGCGGCAGATTTTGTCCCGCGCCTTTGCCGGATGTCGGCGGGGATGGAACCGCTGGATACCGCAGACTGGCTGCAGTTCTGCCGGGCGGCGAAGGCTGCGTATCCGGTTTCTCGGGAGAACCAGCCCAAGCCTCAGACGCAGACAAATCTGTACCGCTTTGCCCAGGAGTTGTCCAAGTGCACGCGAGAGGATGATGTAATCGTCCAGAGCCCCACCGGCCGGGCCTGCACGGTGATCGGTCTGGCCTATGAGCGGAAGGAGGGGCAGGTGGAGATCGGTTCCATGGCCCTTGGCAGCATGGGTTTTGCCATACCCGGCGCCATCGGTGCCTGCATTGCCTGCGGCAAGCGGCGGACCATTACCTTGGACGGCGACGGCAGCTTGCAGCACAATCTCCAGGAGCTGGCCTTGATCCGGGGCTATGGACTCCCCATAAAGCTGTTCATTGTAAACAACAAGGGCTATTCCTCCATCTCCGTTATGCAGGACAACCACTTCCAGAGCCGCTACGCCGGCTGCGGCCCGGAGAGCGGCGTGTTTCTCTGCGATGCAAGGAAGCTGGCGGAGCTGTATGGTCTGAACTATCATGCGATCCACGGGGACGGCGAAATTTCCCAAACGCTCAGGGCAGTCATGGAAGACGATGAGCCGGTTTTGTGCGAAATTTTTGCCGACCGGACTTTTGACGAAATTCCAAAAACCGCCTCCCGGTTGAACCCGGACGGATCCATGTCCTCCTCTGCTTTGGAAGACCTGTATCCCTTCCTGCCTGAGGAGGAGACGGAAAAATGGCTGCAAATGGGCTTGGGGAAGGACGCCTGACATGAAAAGGATTTTGTTGACCGGGGCGGGTCCCCGGGGCTTTGTGGGACGAAATCTTGCTCCCGCCCTGGGGGAGCGGTACGAGGTTTTTACGCCTTCCAGCCGGGAGCTGAACCTCTGCGACTATGACCTTGTGGCCCGATATTTGGATGAGCACCGCATTGGTACGGTTATTCACAGCGCGCTCCAGAACGTCCTGCATGCCGGTCCGGAGGATGTCATGCTCCACGATTTGCAGATGTTCTACAACCTTGACCGTCTCAGCGAGCAGCTGGATAAGCTGCTGTATTTCGGCTCCGGCGCGGAGTTTGACAAGCGGCTTCCCATGGAGAATATCCGGGAGGAGGACATCGGGCGTTCAATTCCGATCTGGTATTATGGGCTGGAGAAGTACATTATGACCCTCCATGCCCGGAAGAGCCGGAACATCTACAATCTGCGTCTGTTCGGCATCTTCGGGAAGTACGAGCACTGGCAGAGCAAGTTTATCTCCAACCTCTGCTGCAAGGCCATGTATGATCTGCCCCTGCGCATCCGCCAGGACTGTATGTTTGATTACCTGTATGTGGACGACTTGGTCCCCATTGTCATCTGGTTTCTGGAGCATGAGCCGAGGTTCCACGATTACAATGTTTGTACCGGCCGCCCGGTCTCCCTGCGGGAGATTGCGGATGTGGTGCTGGAGATCTCCGGAAAGGCATTGCCGGTGGAGGTGGCGAAGGAGGGCTGGAATCTGGCCTATACCGCCAGCTGCGGCCGCCTGGAGGCGGAAATGGGGCCCCTTGAACTGCATAGCTTCAAGGACGCAGTGGCGGAGCTGTATGCGTATTATCAGGCGCACGCGGCGAACATCCCTTATTGTGAGTTAAAAAAGACTCGGTGAAATGGAAATTACTAGAAAAGGAAGGGCTTTGAAATGAAACGTGAGACAAACCGTACGCGGCTGGAACAAGTAATTCCTTTAGGACGCCTTTTGTGCTTCATATAGAAGTAACCAACGCATGCAATTTTAAATGCAAATTTTGTATCAATCACGACGATACGCTATTTGAAAAACTGGGAATTAAAAGAGGATTTTTAGACGGGGATTTGTATGAGAAGATTATAGAAGATTGTAAGAGATTTCCTAAAAGAATAAAACGTTTGTATTTTCATTTTGGCGGAGAGCCGTTGCTGCATAAAGACATCATATCCTTCATTCGTTACGCGAAAAACGCACAAGTGGCGGATGAGTTGGCAATGTTTACAAATGGAGCTTTACTTACGAAAGAATTAGGGGCGCAATTGGCTGGCTCCGGACTGGATATTCTTCAAATTTCGGTGGAAGGTGTAACGCCAGAAAAATATGAAGAGGTAACAGGGGTAAGGATTGACTACGATCAGTTTTTGGAAAATATTTCTTTCTTGTATCAGCAAAAACCGGTCAGCCTGACTCTTCATGCAAAAATTTTGGACTGCGGATTATCTGAGGGAGAAAAGGAAAAGTTTTATCAGGACTTCACAAATATTTCGGATGAATGCTATATTGAGCATTTGGTTGATATGTGCCCGTCGGATATTATGGATACGACTTTGGGCCATGGGCCGACCACCACGCAGGAAGGAAAGGAATTAAGGGAATTTGCGGTTTGTACGCAGCCGTTTTACGTAGCTTCCATTTATTGTGATGGTTCTGCTGCCGCGTGCAGCTGCGGAGATTGGCGCCGCAGCTTGATTGTGGGAGACGTCCGGGAAGAAAGTTTTTATGATATCTGGAATGGAAAAAAATATCAGGAGCTTCGCAAGCTGCATTTGAGAGGTGAACGAAAAAAATGTTTGGCTTGCAGCGACTGTAAAGGAATCTTGAATCAGCTGGACAATATTGATCCGTATAAGGAGGAGCTTTTGAAACGGTTTGAATAACAGCTCCTTGAAAAAAGAACACTCTGATTACGGAGATTCTTCAAATGAGGATATGAAGTGAGCATGTGAAAAGCAAGCAACGGATTGATATTCTGATTTTTGACGCCGGAGGACAGACCGAGGCAGCAGGTGATTGCGCCGGGCCGTATCACCCCATTAGATGATACTGAACAGAGATAGAGATGGGAAGGAGAGGAAATGGAATGAGTTTCGATTGTCTGCCAGGGTACAAAAGCCCTTTGACGGGGGGGTGCTTCCGTCAAGGCTAAAAAGCGTTATTCAAAGTGACACGACTGGGAGAAAAACATGCCGATTCAAATAATTGCGGAAGCGGGCGTAAACCACAACGGAGATTTTGGCCTTGCGCTGAAAATGGCGGATGCGGCCAAGGCCGCAGGGGCGGATATCGTGAAATATCAGACCTTCCAGCCGGAGGAGTTGGCCTCCCGCTACGCGGGCAAGGCCAGCTATCAAAAGGAGACGACGGACGCGGAGGAAAACCAGCTGAACATGCTGAAAAAGCTGACGCTGCGGCTTGAGGAATACCAGAAATTAAAAATCCATTGCGACGAAATCGGCATTGGCTTTGCCTCGACTCCTTTTGAGCGGAACAGCATTGCAGTTTTAAGCAAACTGGACATGCCCTTCTGGAAAATCCCCTCCGGCGAGGTGACGAACCTGCCGTATCTTCTGGACATCGCACGGACAAAAAAGCCGGTGGTCCTGTCCACCGGCATGTGCGAAATGGAGGAAATTCGGGCCGCCATGGACGCCCTGCGGGCCAACGGTACGCCGAAGATCACATTGCTGCACTGCAACACGGAGTACCCCACACCCTATGGGGACGTGAACCTCCGGGCCATGGCCTCCATGCGGGAGCGGTTCGGGGTGGACGTGGGCTATTCGGACCATACGCCGGGCATTGAGGTTCCCATCGCCGCGGCGGCTCTGGGAGCCGTAATCCTTGAAAAGCATTTCACCCTGGACCGGAACCTGGAGGGGCCGGACCACAAGGCCAGTCTGGAGCCGGGGGAGCTGGCTGCCATGGTGACGGCGGTGCGGCATATTGAGGAGGCTATGGGGAACGGAGAGAAAACCGTGAGCCCCTCTGAGGCAAAGAACCGGACCATTGCCCGCAAGAGTTTGGTGGCCCGCCGGGCCATTGCCCGGGGAGAGGTATTTACGGAGGAGAATCTCACTGCCAAGCGCCCCGGCGGGGGCGTCAGCCCCATGCACTGGTTCGAGGTATTAGGTTTGCGGGCTGTTCGAAATTTTCGGGAAGATGAGATGATCGAGCTATGAATAATATTGTATATCGCCGGGCGAATTATGCCGCGGCTGATGACCGGAGGCAGATACTGGAGCTTTATCATGACGTCTATCATACTGATTTCACAGCAGGATATGATAAATGGTTTCGTAGCGGGAATCGAAAAGCAGTCGGAATTGTGGCAGTAGATGCGGGGAGCGGGAAAATGGTCGGACATTGGGCCCTCACTCTTTTTAAAGCTGTGATTGCCGGGGAACAGGTTGGATACCGGCTGTCTCTAGGAACAATGACGGTAGCGGATTATAGAGGCCATGGCATTGCCGCAACCCTGTTTCAGCACCTTCGGCAGGCAGCCATAGATGAAGGGGACGCCCGGTTTATTATGGGATTTCCGAACGAGGCGTCCTATAGAATGCTTTTAGGACATTTGAATTTTGCTTTTCTGCGGGATTACCATTTTGTAGTGCTTCCCAGGGGCAAAAACCGCGGTTCCTATAAAGCGGATGACGTGTCCTATAAGACCCCACGTGATTCGTTTCCAGGGAGAAATCACTTGGTTCACTCTGCCGAATATATGGAGTGGCATTATCACGGGAACGAGTATGATAAGTGGCAGTCGGAGAACGGGCATATTTTTATATCCACCCGATTTATGGATAAGGCGGATATTGTGTATTGGAGCGAGACCGTTACCAGGGAAGAACTGCTGGATTTTGCCGCATTTTTATATAGCAGCCAGAAAGTGGAAAAGGTTACGACCTGGAACTCTGCTGCCTTTTTGGATGTGTATCCGGCCGAAGCGCGTAATTATCATATGTGTGTACAGTATTTGGACAATCCGACTGCGGAGCGGGAGCGGATTGGCGGCGAATGGTTCTTCTACATGGGGGACTGCGATTTGTTTTAAAGGAATAGGGGCTTTATGAGAATACTTTCTATCACCGGAAACCGGGCGGATTACGATTTAATGTCTTATCTCTACCGCTATTTCAATCAGGACTCGGACATAGAGTTTGGTCTTGTTGTGACGGGTGGGCATCTCACAAATACCTACGGCAGCAGTATCGAAGATATCAAGAAGGACGGAATCCATGTGGTTTCGGAAATTGAGGATATTTTGAACTCAGCTCACAAAAGCTCCCGTGCAAAAGCGACCGGGATTTTGATTCAATCGTTGACGGATGCCGTCCGGGCCTTTCAGCCGGATATCCTGATTGCCGCTGGAGACCGGGAGGACGTCCTGGCCATGGCAGTGGTTGCGCTGTACACACAGATCCCTTTTCTCCATTTCTTTGCCGGAGATCATGCGGAATCCGGGCATGTAGATAACTTGGTCCGCCACGCCGCCTCCAAAATCGCGACGGCCCATTTTACCTCCTGCGAGGAGCATAAGAACAGGCTTGTGGTCATGGGGGAAGAGGAACAGAGGGTTTTTAATATCGGCAGCGTGGCCCTGGACAAGTTCCGGGAGGAAGCGCTTCTTCCGGCTGAAGAGGTGATGAAAGCGCTGGGGCTGGAGGGGTTTGAGGAATATGCCCTGCTGATTTACCATCCTCCGGCTGAGATTGCCGGAGAAAATAGGGAGATTGAGGCCATCATGAGGGCTTTGGATGAACGGGGGATCAAAACCATTGTCAGCTATCCGAACACGGATTTTAATAATCAGGCGATTATAAGAACGTATGAACGGTATAAGGACCATCCGAATTTCTATTTTTATAAGAACCTGAGCCGGAACTTGTTTATCAATTTGTATCGGCATGCGATGTTTCAAGTCGGCAACTCCAGTGCGGGCGTCATGGAAGCCGCGTCAATTCCGATACCCGTAATCAATGTGGGCTCCCGGCAAAAGAAGAGGGGGAATACGGAAAATGTGATCTTTGTTGAGGATTGCCGACAAGGGCTTTTGGAAGCTATTGATAAGGCGATGAGCGGGGAGTACCGGCAGGCCATGAAACATGTGAGAAATATTTTTGGAGACGGATACAGTTCAAGGCGGGCTTATGAGATCATCAAAAGCACGGATTTTTCCCGGCTCATCCTGAAAAAATTTGATCCGCTTGAGGGAAAGCGCTTATGAGAGTATTGGTGGTATCCCCGCACATGGACGACGAGACCCTTGGAGCAGGGGGCCTGATGCTGAAATACGTTCAGGCCGGGGAACAGGTGTATTGGCTGAATGTTTCCAACACAAAAACGGAGTATGGATATCCCAGGGAGCTTGTGGACCGAAGAGAACGCCAGAGAGAACGGGCTGCGGAGGTGCTGGGCGTTTGTGAGGCAATTGATTTGAAGTGGAGGCCCTTCGGCCTGTCGGAGTATCCGGAGGGGGAAGCCATTTCAAAAATTGGGGAAATCGTCCGGAAAATTGAGCCGGAGGTGCTGATAACTACATATCCGGGGGACATCCATTCGGATCATGAAACCGTGTTCCGTTGGGTCAAGCCGTTCAGCAAGTCCTTCCGGATGCCGAAGCTCAAGCGGTTTTTATTGATGGAGACCGTGTCGGAGACGGATTTTGCTCTGGGACAGCCTTTTGCGCCCAATTTATTTGTGGATATCACCCGGCAGCTGGAGGACAAGTTACGGGTTCTGCAAATTTATGAGGATGAGATAAAGCCCCCTCCTTTTCCAAGGAGCCTGGAGAATGTAAAGGCCTTGGCAACCGGCCGGGGGACCGTGGCCGGGGTCCGCTATGCAGAAGCGTTTATGATTTTGAGAGAGATTGAAAAATAAACAGCAAAAAGGAGCGGCAAAGCCGCTCCTTTTTCTCTGCCGGAAGTCCGGACCTACTCATCCAGATCAATGGAGATATGCTCCGTCCCGTGTTCATCAAACTCGTCCAGATATGTATCAATCCGCTCCATCAGGGTCCCATAGTTCTCCCGGGTCAGGGGCTCTCCGTCCAGGTCCCGCAGGGCCAGCTCCTCCGCCAGGATTTCATAGAAAACCACATCCTCATAGTTTTCAATCGCCTCATGAATGCCGCCGTTGGCGAAGGCCCGGGAGGGGATCAGCTCCCCCTGGTACAGCTCCACCAGCTTGCTCATGCCGTGGCGGAGGCAGTGGGAGAAGATCAGGCTCTCCACCTGATCGTACTCTTTGATGCGGTCGTCCTCCCGGGTGGAATTGAGAACCCAGTTTCCGATATAGACCAGGTCCAGCAGATAGCGGTATTGCCGTTCCGTCAACTCGATTTTCATGAACAGGCCCCTCCTCACAGCGCCGGCGGCGGTTGATTTCAGCATACGGCATGATTATAACAGAAGTCTCAGAGAAATTCCACATAAAAAAGAGGGCAGAAAGACTAAAATCTGTCTTGCGGCAAAGGGACTCTCATAGTATAATACATAACTCAGAGTGAATTGTGTCCGGGGAAGGGCTTCCGGCCCCCGGACGAGAGGAGTGAAGGCAATGGATACACGCCCCATCGGCGTGTTTGACTCCGGCCTGGGAGGGCTGACGGCGGTGCGGGTCCTGCGGCGCATCCTTCCGGAGGAGAATCTGATCTACTTCGGCGACACCGCCCGGGTGCCCTACGGCGGACGGTCCCGGGAGACTCTTTTGAAATACGCCCGGCAGGACCTGCGCTTTCTCCGGTCCTTTGACCTCAAGGCGGTGCTCATCGCCTGCGGCACCATTTCCACCACCTCCCTGGACGTGCTCCAGGAGGAGAACGAACTGCCCATCGTGGGCGTGGTGGAGCCCACCTGCCGCCGGGCCCTGGCGGTGACAAGGAACCGCCGGGTGGGCATGATTGCCACCCTGGCCTCCGTCCGCTCCGGGGCTTACGAGGCGGCGCTGCGGCGGCTGGACCCGGATGTAGAGGTCCTCTGCCGGCCCTGTCCGCTGTTTGTGCCCCTGGTGGAAAACGGACGGTTCCGGCCCGGGGACGTGGTCATTGAGACCGTGGCCCGGGAGTATCTGGCCCCGCTGCTGGAGTGGGGGGCGGATACCCTGATTCTGGGCTGCACCCACTACCCGCTTCTGGAGGAGGTCCTTTCCGCCGTCTGCGGTCCGGGGGTGACGCTGGTTTCCGCCGGGGAGGAGTCCGCCTTTGAGCTCAAGCGCCTGCTCACCGCCCGGGAGCTCCGGGCGCTGGCGGAGAGCCGGGGAGAGGCGGAATTTTACGTCAGCGACCGGGCGGAGGATTTCGAGGGCGTAGCCTCCCTGTTTTTGCAGGAGGACATCCATCACATGGCACGGAGGATCGACATTGACCAGTATTGAGACAAGGGAGCTGCCCGTGCTGCTGACCATCCGGTCGGAGCAGCATTTTGAAGACATGGAGCCTGACAGCATCGAGCTGATGACCGAGGGTACCCTGACGCCCATCGGAGAGGGGGGGATTCTCCTCGCCTACCAGGAGAGCGCCCTCACCGGCCTGGAGGGCACCACCACCACCTTTGAGGTCCGGGGGCCCCAGGTGATTTTGAGCCGGACGGGAAGCGTGAACTCCCAAATGGTTTTTGAGGAGGGGAAACAGCACACCTCCCTGTACGAAACCCCCTTCGGAGAGCTGGCCATCGACGTTCAGACCAGTCGCCTGCGGCACAGCCTGACGGAGCAGGGGGGACTGATGGACCTGCGCTACTCCATCTCCGTGGAACACTCCGTCACCGGGCGGAACGCCTTTAAAATCCGCGTGAGAAGAAAGCATGAGGCCCGGGAAAACGGGCAATCCTGATACAAAAGACACGGGAAAGAAAGAGGTTTTATCCATGACGAACATGATTCAAAACGCCAAGGACCAGGCCGCGGCCCTGGCCATGGCCGCCTACCGCGCCGCCGCGGAGGCGGGAAAGCTGCCCCAGGCGGAGGTGCACACCGCTCCGGTGGAGGTCCCCCGGGACGCCGCCAACGGAGACTTCACAACCACCTTTGCCCTGGCGGCCTCCAAGGCCCTGCGCCAGCCGCCCCGGGTTATCGCCCAGGCCCTGCTGGACCACATGGAGCTGGAGGGAAGCTACTTCGCCTCTGCCGAAATCGCCGGACCGGGCTTTTTGAACTTCCGGCTGGGCCGGCGGTGGTATGAGGAGGTCTGCGCTGCCGTGGAGGAAGAAGGGGCGGACTATGGCCGCTGCGACAGCCTGAAGGGCCAGAAGATTATGGTGGAGTTCGTCTCCGCCAACCCCACCGGCCCCATGCACATGGGCAACGCCCGGGGCGGCGTGCTGGGGGACACCCTGGCTTCCGTGCTCTCCGCCTGCGGGGCGGAGGTCAGCCGGGAATTTTACGTCAATGACGCCGGACACCAGATCGACAAGTTTGCCCGGTCCATCTACGCCCGGTGCATGCAGCAGACCTACGGGGAGGAGGAGCATCCCTTCCCGGAGGACGGCTACCAGGGGGACGATATCCGGGAGCTGGCCAAGGGCTTCCTGGCCCGGGAGGCGGATTTCCCCGGCGGAAACCGGGAGGAGTTTTGGATGGCCGACATGGCGGAGTACGGGCTCTCCGTGAACCTGCCCAAGATGAAATCGGACCTCCAGCGGTACAAGATCGAGTACGACACCTGGTTCTATGAGTCCAGCCTCCACAACAGCGGCGCGGTGGCGGAGACGGCGGAGCTTCTGACCAGGGCTGGGTGGACCTATGAAAAGGACGGGGCCCTGTGGCTGAAAACCGCCGAGATCATGCGGAGAAACCTGCTGAAGGCGGGGAAGAAGGAGAAGGACATTGAAAAGCTGGACCTGAAGGACGACGTGCTTCGCCGGGCCAACGGCTTTTACACCTACTTCGCCGCCGACATCGCCTACCACCGGAACAAGTTTGAGACCCGGGGCTTTGACCGGGTGATCAACATTTGGGGCGCGGACCACCACGGCCACGTGGCCCGGCTGAAGGGGGCCTTGGACGCCCTGGGCCTGGACGGCAGCGGGAAGCTGGACATTGTGCTGATGCAGCTGGTGAAGCTGCTGCGGGACGGGGAGCTGGTGAAGATGAGCAAACGCACCGGCAAGGCCATCTCCCTTTCGGACCTGCTGGACGAGGTGCCTGTGGACGCCGCCCGGTGGTTCTTCAACGCCAAGCCGGACACCCAGATGGACTTTGACCTGGGGCTGGCCGTCCGGGAGGACTCGGAGAATCCCATCTACTACGTGGAGTACGCCCACGCCCGCATCTGCTCCCTGGTGGAGAAGCTGGCGGGGGAGGGCCTGACGGTCCCCGCTCCGGGGACGGCGGACCTGAGCCTTTTGACGGCGGAGGCGGAGGAGGTCCTTATCAAGCAGCTGGCCGCCTGGCCGGATACCATCCGGGCCGCGGCCAAGAACTACGACCCCTCCCACGTGAACCGCTACCTGATGGAGCTGGCGGGCTGTTTCCACCGGTTCTACACCGCCTGCCACATCCGGGAGGAGGCTCCCGCCCTGGCGTCCGCCCGGCTGCGGCTGGCGGACGACGCCCGGATCGTGCTGAAAAACGGTCTGGCCCTCATCGGCGTGGATGCGCCGGAGCATATGTAAATCACGCATAAATTTCCCAGCCTCCGCATAGAATGGAGAGGCGGCTCTGCCGCGACTTCATCCGGGCGGAGGCTGGTTTTTATGAGGCGGAGGCTGTTCTTTTGGGAGCTGGGAGGCTGGTTGTTCACCGGGGTGGCAGGGACGCTCCTGCACTTCGTCTACGAGTGGAGCGGCGGAAGCCTTCCGGCGGCCTGCATCTCCGCAGTCAACGAGGCCACCTGGGAGCACATGAAGCTCCTGTTTGTGCCCCTGTTCCTCTTCTCCCTGGTCCAGGTCTGCCTGCTGGGGCGGAACTACCCGAACCTTCCGGCGGTCCGAGCCCTCAGCGTCCTGACGGGAACGGCGCTGATTCCGGTGCTGTTCTATACCTATACCGGCATTTTGGGATACCACGTCACCTGGGTGGACATTTCCATTTTCTTTCTGGCGGACCTGGGGGCTTTCGCCCTGGATTTCGCCCTGCTCCGCCGGGGGAAGCTCTCCGCCCGCTGGATGCAGCTTTTGGGACTGGCGGCACTGTGGGGACTGGCCTTCTGCTTTGTGTGGTGCACCTTCCATCCGGTGAGCCTGCCGCTGTGGCGGGACCCGGTGACGGGGGTTTACGGTATTCCCTGAAAACGCCCTGCGGGGCGTTTTTGCTCTTTTTGGAATTTGCTGTGAATTTGTGTCCTCCCGGCTTGACCAATGGCCGGTGGAGGGAGTATAATAGACTAACTTGTAAACTGCCTGACGAATGGAGGTCCTGCCATGTCGACCAAACGAAAGCCCGTTGCTCCCTTTTACGCCGTGGGGGTGCTGTGGCTGTTGGGCGGACTGTTCCTGCCCCTGTATTCCAATGCGGCCATTGCGCTGATGGCGGCGGTGTCGGCGGGGGTGTTCCTGCTGGTGAACGGAATCTGTCAGGGCGGGGGAGCCGTAGCCGGATCCGCCGGGGCGGAGAAGAAGGAGGAGGCCCCCAAAAAGCCCGAACCGGAGCCCTCCACCGGGAACCCGGAGCTGGACAAGGTCATCAAGGACGGGAAGCTGGCCCTCAGCGAGATGAAGCGGCTGGACGACAACATCGCCGATCCCGGAGTCTCCGCCGACATTGTGCGGCTGAGCCAAGTGTCCGAGAAGATCTTCCAGGCGGTCCGGGACAACCCGGAAAAGCTGCCCCAGATTCGGAAGTTCATGAATTACTATCTGCCCACCACCTTGAAGCTCTTGAACACCTACGACCGCATGAGCGGCGCGGGGATCTCCGGAGAGAACATCGACGGAACCAAGACCCGTGTGGAGGACATGCTGAAAACTATTGTCAAAGCCTTTGAAAAGCAGCTGGACGGCCTCTACGGGGCCGACGCACTGGATATCTCCGCCGATATCCAGGTGATGGAGACTCTGCTTGCCCAGGAGGGCCTGACGGAGCCGGGGATGAAGGCAGACCCCGTCCAGGCGGACGGCACGGACATCAAGCTGGAGCTGTGAGAGAAGGGAGGACCCATGAAAAACCTGACGGTGAAGGCGGTGGACACGGTTCTGTACGCGGCGTGCGGTGCGCTGCTGCTGTGGGCGGCCTGGGACCAGGAGATTGGCTTCTACGTCCTGATCGGCGTGTGCCTGCTGGCTCTGGCGGCCTGGGAGGGCTGGACCTGGGTCCGGGACCATCGGGCGGGCCGGAATGGGAAGTGCGAGTGGATCCCTTCCTTAACCTTGGCTACCGTCATGCTGGCCGTGGTCCAGGTGTATAAGGCCGTTGTGGAGCCGGACAGCTTTCACACATTTCTGGCGGTCAGCTGGGTTTTGATCAGTGTGATATACGCCGTGAGGACCGTCCGGGTTCTCCGGGCGGAGAAACGAACGAAGGAGGAAGCATCATGAAAAACCGAAATCCCGTTTACCTGTTCATCTCCATTCTGGAGGGCATGCTCTCCGGAGGCTACTTCTATCTGGGCAGGAAGGAGCGGGAGCCCCTGCATCTGCTGACCGGCTGCGTGTGGCTGGCCATCTCCGTGTTCCACGGGCTGCTGAGCGTTCAAAAGGAGGAACACATTCTGCTGGTGGAGGAAGACGACTATGAGTGACAACATGATTCCCGAGCTGACCCTGGACCCCTCTGCCGCCGCGGCCCCCGTGCCGGAGCTGACCCTGGAGCCCGCGGCCACCCCCGCCGCTCCGGAGCCGGAGAAGCCGGAGGTGAAGCCGGTGGAGCTGGACGACTCCATGCTCTCCGAGGCGGAAAAGAAGGCCGTGGAGGACTTCTCCAAGAAAATCGACGTGATGGACTCCAACCTGATCCTCCAGTACGGCGCAGCGGCCCAGAAGAACGTGGCGGGCTTCTCCGAAAACGCCCTGGCCTCCGTCCGCACCAAGGATCTGGGCGAGGTAGGCAAGTCCCTCTCCGAGCTGGTGGTGGAGCTGAAGGGCTTCGGCGAGGAGGAGGAGAAAAAGGGCTTCTTCGGCAAGCTCAAAAAGGCCGGGAGCAAGCTGGAGGTCATGAAGGCCCAGTATTCCAAGGTCGAGGGCAACGTGGACAAAATCGTTCGGGAGCTGGAACAGCATCAGGTCACGCTGATGAAGGACGTGGCCATGTTCGACCAGATGTACGAGCTGAATCTCAAGTACTACAAAGAGCTGACCATGTATATTCTGGCGGGGAAAAAGAAGCTGGCGGAGGTCCGGGCCAATGAGCTTTCCGCCCTCCGGGCCAAGGCGGAGCAGTCCGGCGCCCAGGAGGACGCCCAGCGGTACAACGACCTGGTGCAGATGTGCGAGCGGTTTGAAAAGAAGCTCCATGACCTGGAGCTCACCCGGATGATCTCCATTCAGATGGGCCCCCAGACCCGGCTGCTCCAGAACAACGACACGCTGATGGTGGAGAAGATCCAGTCCTCCCTGGTGAACACCATCCCCCTGTGGAAGAGCCAGATGGTGCTGGCCCTGGGGATGGAGCACGGCCGGCAGGCCACGGCCGCCCAGAGCGCCGTGACGGAGATGACCAACGAGCTTCTGAAAAAGAACGCCGACATGCTGAAAATGGGCACCATCCAGACCGCCAAGGAGGCGGAGCGGAGCGTGGTGAGCATTGAGACGCTCCAGCATACGAACCAGCAGCTGATCTCCACCCTGGACGAGGTGCTGAACATCCAGCGGGAGGGTGCCCAGAAGCGGAAGGAAGCCGAGGTGGAGCTGGGCCGCATCGAGGGCGAGCTCCGGGCGAAGCTGATGGAACTGCACAAATAAATCACCGGAGCTCCCGGGCCACGGAGAAGGCGGCCAGGAACATGGCTTCCAGCTCTAAGGAACGGCTGTCCTCCAGGGCCTGCCGGTACCGCTCCAAAGACGCCGTGTGTTCCCCGGAGAGGCCCGCCTTCAAGGCGGCCAGGTGCTTGCCCTCCAAGGCTTTCGACGCCTCAAGGGCGTCCTGGTCCAGGTAGCGGGGAAGCCGCTCCGTGAAGGTGAAGTCCATCAATACCTGCATGAGACTGGTCATGAGAATACCCCCAATATACTAGATAGAGGTATATTAACATACCTGAATTAGGGTTGTCAAGAGGTGCATTATGCAAATACTCGCAATACGCCTGAAAGAATTGCGGGAGGAGCGCAGGATTTATCAACGGGAGTTGGCAAATGTTCTGGGCATGTCCTTCCGGGGTTATCAGAATTATGAGACAGGCCAGAGCGAACCTAAACTTGCGACCCTGGCTGCGATTGCGGATTATTACCAAGTATCCATCGACTATCTGGTGGGCCGGACGGACGCGCCGGACTTCCAGCCCGTGAAGACAGAGGATTGAGCCGATGAAATTCTTGCGGAAACGCCCCGTGGCGGCGGTCATCATGGTCCTGGCCATTCTGGCGGGAATTGCCCTGGGACAGGCGAGGAAGCCTGCTGTGGAGGCGGCCCTCACCGGGGACTTCCTGTACCTCATCCACAACGAGGGCGGGGTGATTTCCCAGGACACCGCCGAATACATCGAGGCCATGAACGCCTCTCTCTTTGCCCAGACCGGGGCTCAGATCGCCGTGGACGTGGTGCGGACCACCGGGAACGAGGACATCATGGACTATGCCGAGCGGACCTTGAATGAGCTGGGCGTAGGCTCCCGGGAGCGGGAGAACGGCATTCTCCTGGTGCTGGCCCTGGAGAACGAGTACAACGGCCTGCCGGACGGGGACTACGTCATCGCCTGGGGCGGCGGCTTCACCGCCGGACAGCAGGACCGGCTGGAGGACATCCTCTACAGCACCCTGGAGGACTACTTTGCCGCCGGGCGCTATGACGACGGGGTTCGGTATACCTTCCGCTCTCTGACGGATTACCTGGGAAGCATCTATCACGTCCGCGTCACCACGGCGCCTCCCGCGCCGGAGGACATGGGCAGCTACCAGACCATTTCCGGCGGCTATCAGTCCACCGGCGCGGCGGTGGCCGTTGGGAGCGTCGTCACCGGGCTGGTGATGCTGGTGATTCTCCTGTTTGTCCTCTGGGTGGCGCTGGACGGGATGCGCTACCGGAGCTACCGGCGGCGGTATTACGGCCCCACGGTCGTCGGCATTCCAAGGCCGGTGTACTATCCCGTGTTCTGGGGTCGTCCCCGGCGGCCCAGGCGGCCGCCTCCTCCGCCCAGAAGGCCGGGCGGGCCGGGCGGCTTTGGCGGCGGCTCCTTTGGGGGCGGCGCAAGGCGGGGCGGAGGCCCCG